>CAZSJE010000097.1:0-8595 GCA_964606835.1 uncultured Sphingorhabdus sp. | reverse complement strand
TGTTTCGCTATCCCGGCATCCGTTCGGACAGCGACATGCACACGCTCGGCTATCGCTTCAAACCTTGGCTGCATGAAAAGACCATTGCCGATGGCCCCGCGATCTGGGACTATGTGCATGAGACCGCCGAGGAATATGGCATCAAGCCCAATATCCGCTTCAGGCACCGCGTGCTTGGCGCCGATTGGTCGAGCGAGACCGCGCGCTGGACGGTCACTGCTCGGCGTGAGGAGGATGGCAGGGAGGTGAAGTTCACCGCCAACTTCCTGTTCATGTGCGCGGGCTATTATGATTATGATCAGGGCTACAGGCCCGACTTCCCCGGCGAAGACGATTTCAAGGGGCAGATCGTCCACCCGCAGCATTGGCCGGAGGACCTCGACTACAGCGGCAAGAAGGTAGTGGTCATCGGCTCCGGCGCGACCGCAGTGACGATTGTGCCTGTGATGGCGCGCACGGCGGCGAAGGTCACTATGCTGCAACGCACGCCGACCTGGATGGTCTCGCGGCCCGCAATCGATGGCTTCTCCAAATTCCTGCGCAAGATTTTGCCGGAGCAGCTGGCCTATGACATCACGCGGTTCCGCAACATCAACTGGCAGCGCTTCGTGTACCGACAGGCACGCAAAGACCCAGCCAAGATGGGCGAGCGGCTGCTTGACATGGCAAAGAAGGAGCTGCCTGCCGACACCAATTTCGAGCGCGACTTCACCCCGCCTTACGGCCCCTGGGAACAGCGGCTGTGCCTGATCCCCGACAGCGATATGTATCAGGCGATAAGCAATGGTTCAGCGGAAGTGGTGACTGACCATATCGAACATTTCACCGCGACGGGCATTAAATTGAAATCGGGTCGTGAGCTGGAGGCGGATATCATTGTCACCGCAACCGGGCTTAACCTCGTCACGCTGGGCAAGACTGCCTTGAGCGTCGATGGCAAGGCGACCAAGTCTGCCGACCATTTCAACTACAAGGGGGTGATGTTCAGCGACATTCCCAATCTGGCGAGTGTCTTTGGCTATGTGAATGCCAGCTGGACCTTGAAAACCGACATCGTTGCCGAGTTTGTTTGCCGCCTGCTTAAGGTCATGGACGCGAAGGGCGTGAAGATCGCCAACCCCAAGCTAGGTCCCACCAACATGCCGCGGCTGCCCTTTGTCGAAGATTTCAGCTCGGGCTATTTCGCGCGTTCGTTCGACAGCCTTCCGGCCAATGGCGACCGGCATCCTTGGCGAGTATTGCAGGATTATCATGCCGAAAAGAAGATTTTGACCAAAGACCCGATCGACGACGGCATACTGGTGTTTTCAAATCCGACGGGTGCCCGGGCTGCTGCCAACGAGGCTGAAGTGGATTTGGTGGCAGCCGAATAGCCTAAACCCGCGCCAGTCCGTGTTTGCGCATCTTGGCAAGGAAGGTAGTGCGGTTGAGCCCGGCGAGGCCAGCCGCTGCCGCGACCACGCCGTTGCTGCGCAACAGCGCCTCGATCAGGAACATTTTCTCCTCCTGCGCCAGATGCGCTTTCAGGCTGAATGGCTGGCAATTGGGGCCAAGCGCTATCCCGCTCCCTAGCAATTGCCGGATTTGTTCGACTGTCAGACTGCGCCCGCCAAACAGGCGCGAGGATTTTTGCGCGAACAGTTGCAGCGCGTCGAAATTGCCCGACCAGTCGTGGCGACATAGCTCGGCCCAGCCGTCGCGTTCGACGATGGGCGGGATATGGTCGCGGTCGACGGCCCAGAGCCGCTGCAGCATGACCGGAATGTCGTCGCGCCGCTGCGCCAGCGCGGGGCAGGGAATGCGCAGCCGCTCAAACACCCGGCGCAGGGGTTCGACGATCCGGTCGGGCTGCGGCCAATGCTCGGCAGCGACGATAATTTGCGCCGTTCGCACGTGCTGGGTGGCCAGCCAGTCGAGCAGTTCATATTGCAGCTCAACGGGTGTTCGGGCGATGCCTGTGACAAAAAGCGTGCCGTCCCAACGTGCGGCAAAATTTTCAATCTGCAGCCTTTCGCCGCTGGTTTCGACAAACGGCATGTCGGCGACGACCGATGCAGAATGGATCGCCAACGCTACGGCGCGCTTGCCGGCACCCTGAGGACCAGTCAGCAGCACCGGCGTTTCGGATGTGGCCGCTAGCTTCGTCAATTGCCGCAGCGTGTTTGCGGCGACGCTGTTCCCGGCAAGCACCGGCGCATCGCGGGGAGCGGTCGCGGCTTTGGCCGCATCGATCATGTCGTGGAATATCTGCATGCCGGTCTTCCCTGTCCCCTGATTAACGACGGGACGAAGGTGCAGTTTAGGTCGCTTGGATCAGCCGCCGGAGGGTTGCTTCTTCCAGCTGCCGCTTCCTTGGAACTCGGGTTTGATGTTCGAGCCTCCGGGCAAGTTGCCGCCACCATAGCGGGCCTCGCCGCCCTGTGCTTGCGCTTCGCGCGAGTAAGCAGGCGGAGCGAAATTCGGTACGGCACGCGGGCGTTGGTTGGCCGAGAAATCGGGCACTGGCTGTTGATAGCTGTTGCGCGCTGCCGTTACCGCCTCACGCTCTGCCTTTTCGCGCAGCGCAGCATATTCGCGCTCAAATTGCTTTTGCAGCTGGATCGGGTCGAGCATAGGTGCCGGGTTCGGGGTCCAGGCGCGCGGCTTGGGTCCGGGGAAGGGTTCTGCGCCATTGTGGCGGCTGAAGAAGGCCGACGGACGACCCGCGCTGCCCTTCCAGCTGTAGAAGCGGTGTGCGCCAATGGTGCCGAGGTAATTCAGGCTGGGGGCCCAATAGGGATAGACATAGGTGGCATGATAGTGTGTCGCCATGCCCACGGGGCGGTAAACATAGCCCGCAAGCGCCTGCATCGCGACGCGCTGGCCGCGCAGCCATGCGGGACGCGCCGGGATGCGCGCCATCGATCCGTCGCAGCTGTAGCTGAACTGGCAGCCGGTCGCGCGTTCCGACCCTTGGTAGATTACGCCGCAGATGCTGTTGGGATAGGTTGGGTGGCGCATTCGATTGATGATCACCTGCGCGACGGCGCGCTGGCCATCATCGGGCTCGTTCGCCGCCTCATAATAGATCGCATCGGTCAGACATTTCAGCGCGCGCGAATAGTTGGCGGTGCCGGGGGTCAGGGTAAAGGGCTGCGCGCCGCTAGTATCGTTAAACGCTTGGGCAGGCAGTTTGCCATCGGCTTGCAGGCTGGCGAGCATATCGTCTGCAACCGCCATGTCCGGCTGGGCAACCGGCGCGGCGCTATCGGCGGCGTCGAGATAGTAGAACGCGGACCCAGCGAAGTTCTCTTCGGGCCGCTCGATCGCGCCTAGTCCGTCCTTGACCTCAACCGGCGCATCCTTGCCGAATTGCGCGCTGGTGGGCAGCAAAGCGAGCAGGGCAAAGGCGATCAGGACCAGCAGGATTTCGCGCAGGCCTATGGTACGCCATTTGCGGGGCGCGGCATTGCGGCGACGCGCGTCGCTCGCTTCATTGTCGAACGGATGATGATACATCGCCCAGCCTTGCCCTTTGCGTCCGGCTTGGACGCGATTCGCCTATAGGTAATTTTGTTGCGCGCGTGTGTGCTAATTTAGGGCTGTTCCAGCTTGGGACGGTCCAGAACCATTGATTTAACGTGCTTTTCCAGATGGCACTTGTAAATAGTTGTTGCGGTGCAGCAAAGGCGGGCTTTAGCGGCGCGCATGGGCTTTTGCTTGCGCGGCCCGGCATCGCCCGCCTAGGATGTGCGGCTTGTTCGAATCGAGTGGAGTTTTTGGGATTATGGCGGCGAAATGGACGCCCGACAGCTGGCGCAGCCACAAGGGGCTGCAAATGCCGACTTACAGCGACGGCGCGGCATTGGCCGCGACCGAGGAGACGCTGCGCAACTATCCGCCGCTGGTTTTTGCCGGAGAAGCGCGCAACCTGACCGCCGAGTTGGCAGACGTCGTGGATGGCAAGGCCTTCCTGCTGCAGGGCGGCGATTGTGCTGAGAGCTTTGCCGAATTCCACCCGAACAACATCCGCGATACCTTCCGCGTCATCCTGCAAATGGCGGTAGTGCTGACCTTTGCCAGCAAGCTGCCGGTGGTCAAGCTGGGCCGGATGGCGGGGCAATTTGCCAAGCCGCGTTCGGGCGATACTGAGACCATCGGTGATGTCGAGCTGCCCAGCTATCGCGGCGATATCATCAACGACATTGCTTTCGAGGCAGAGGCGCGCGAGCCCGATCCAGCGCGGATGGTGCGTGCCTATAGCCAGGCAGCAGCGACGTTGAACCTGCTGCGCGCCTTCAGCCAAGGCGGCTATGCCAATTTGCAGCAGGTCCATGCCTGGACACATGATTTCATGGGGCGCTCGCCTTGGGCGAAGAAGTTCAAGGATGTCGCTGACCGCATCGGTGAGGCGCTTGCCTTCATGGAGGCCTGCGGGATCACGCCTGAGACAGTGCCGCAGATCAAGGGCACCAGTTTCTACACCAGCCATGAGGCGCTGTTGCTCCCTTATGAGCAGGCGATGACCCGGCAGGATTCGCTGACCGGGCAATGGTATGACACCAGCGCGCACATGCTGTGGATTGGTGACCGCACGCGGTTCGAAGGGTCGGCGCATGTCGAATATCTGCGCGGCATCGGCAATCCCATCGGCATGAAATGCGGGCCGAGTCTGGAGCCCGATGCTCTGCTCAAAATGCTCGATGTGCTTAATCCGGGGCGCGTTCCGGGGCGGATGACGCTGATTTCGCGCTATGGCCATGACAAGGTCGAGGCTGGCCTGCCGAAACTGGTACGCGCGGTGCAGCGCGAAGGCCATCCGGTGATTTGGTCATGCGACCCGATGCACGGCAATGTTATCAAATCGGCAAGCGGCTACAAGACCCGTCCGTTCGACCGCATCCTTGCCGAAGTGCGCGGCTTCTTCGCTGTTCACCGGGCTGAGGGCAGCTTTGGCGGCGGCATCCATATCGAGATGACGGGGCAGAATGTCACTGAATGCACCGGCGGCGCGATAGCCGTCACCGATGAAGGGCTGGCTGACCGTTATCATACGCATTGCGACCCGCGCCTCAACGCGGCGCAGTCGCTCGAACTGGCGTTCCTACTGGCCGAAATGCTGAACCAGGAAATGGCCGACCGGGCGAAACAGGCGGCATAATGGCACAGGGTCGCGTCACCGTGATCCGCGACCATGTGGTCAAATCGGGCGTCGGTTTTGGCAGTGCACTGGCGATTGCGATCAGTTTCACCACGCACAAATCGGTGCTGTGGGCGATCATCCACGGGATTTTCAGCTGGTTTTATGTGATCTATTATGTGCTGACGCGCTAGGTTGAAGCAGCAGCAACACTTTGCTAACTCACTGGCAATGCGTCCGTTGGTCTTCGCAATCAGCCTGTTTCTGGCGGCCTGCACCGGGCCCATCGAAACGCGCGTCGACAGCAGCGGTTTGGCAGCTTCTCAACCTGCGATCTTTGTCGTCGATCCCGACGCCACCGGTCTTGTCGCTGGCGCACAGGCCAAGGTGGCGATGGCGTTGATCGAGCGGGGCTATCGTGCCGAACCGGCAGGCGCTCTGAACCTGCAAGTGACCATATCGGACCGTCCTGCTAGCCTAGCCCTGCAAAGCGGCGCACGCACATTATCACCGTCGGTGGGCAAGAAACGCTGCGCCAAACGCGAATATCGGCTGGGCCTGACGCTGACCCGCATCGCCGACGGTGCCGAAATCTACCGCTCCAGCGCCGCCGAATTCCATTGCAAGCTGCCTATCGAAGATGTGCTCGGCAATCTGGCGAGCGCAGCACTCGCCGACCTGGGCGCGCCGCGCGGCAGCTACACGCTAAAACGCCCGCGCTAGGACGCCTTGGGGGCCTCGTCATCCGGGCGGACATACGGCTCCATCAGCCGCTGCCAGCTGCGCGACAGCTGCTGATATTCCTTCGGGCAACGGTCGGCGCGCTCCTTGGGCAGCTTGTCGGGACCGACGAAGGCTGCATATTTTGCGGGGTCGCTGCCGTAAATCATGCACAGTGCATTATACATGCGCTGGACGTCGAGCGAATGTTCGCCCCAGAATACCGGGTCCTCTTCCGCGCTCAATTTCGCCGCCAAATCGCCGAACTGGATGGCAGCGGCTGCCAGCATCAGTCCGCCGCTGTCGTCCTCCTTCATTCCCTCCAGCAGCATCACCGCCGCAAGCTGGTCGACGGCATCCTCCTCGCGCCCTGTAATCGGCAGGTCGAGCTGGTGGACCAGGGCGTGGCCAAGCTCGTGCAGGAAAAAGAATAACGTCGTCCCGACCAGGCTTTCGCCGACTTCCTCGTCACTGGCGGCGCCTTTTGCCGAGGATTCGGTGAACATCGTGATCATTTCGTAACACATCACGATCTGCCGCCGCGAAGGATCGTAAAAGGCATTGGCTACCCCGCAATTCTGAAACACCACCTTCAGGTCGCGCGGCAAAAACAAGGTCTCGTTAAATCCCGCAGTAAGTTCGTCGAAAATCTTAGAATCGCGAATGGCTGAAGCAAGTTCGTCGGTCTCGTCATCCGCACTGCGCTCGTAGATGACCGATATTTTGCCATTGGCCTCTGGCGTTGCGGCAGAAGCTGGCATCGCGGTGAGCAACAGGGCAGCGGCCATCGAGCCAAAGGCAAATCGTCGCATGATTTTTCTCCCTCTCAGCCGAGATACATGCTTTGACGCGCGATGCAAATTTTGCTGCATGGGCAGTATAGGAGACGAAGAACATGAGCGACGACACCCCACCGCCCCCCAACCAGCCAGCCGACTATGTGCCGCCAGCGGTCTGGACATGGGACGCGCCAAGCGGCGGCGCCTTTGCCAGCATCAATCGTCCAACGTCCGGGACAACGCATGAGAAAGAGCTGCCGGTCGGCAAGCACCCGATCCAGCTTTATTCGCTCGGCACGCCCAATGGGGTTAAGGTCACGATCATGCTCGAAGAGCTGCTCGCGCTGGGTCATGCCGGGGCGGAATATGATGCCTGGATGATCAACATCGGCGCAGGCGACCAGTTTGGCAGCGGTTTTGTGGAGGTGAACCCGAACAGCAAGATCCCTGCGATGGCCGACCATTCAATGGACCCGCCGCTGCGGCTGTTCGAGAGCGGATCGATGCTGGTTTACCTGGCCGAAAAATTCGGTGCCTTTCTGGCCACCGATGATATCCGCAAACGCACGGAGACCATCAACTGGCTGATGTGGCAAATGGGCAGCGCGCCCTTTGTCGGCGGCGGTTTTGGCCATTTTTTCGCCTATGCACCGTTCAAGATCCAATATGCCATTGACCGCTATGCCATGGAAACCAAACGGCAACTGCATGTGCTCGACACGCATCTGGCGCAAAATGAATATGTGGTCGGCGGCGATTACACGATTGCCGATATGGCGATCTGGCCCTGGTATGGTTCGATCGCGCGCGAGGCCTATGCGGCGCAGGAGTTCCTGTCGGTACATGAATATACCAACCTGCAACGCTGGGTCGACCTGGTCGGCGGGCGCGAGGCGGTGAAGCGCGGGCGGATGGTCAACCGCACCTTTGGCAAGCCCGAAACCCAGCTGCGCGAGCGCCATGACGCGAAGGACTTTGAGGTCAACCGCGAGGATATGGTCCTCGAACGCGGCGGCCGGCTATGAGCGGGATGGACGCAGAGGTCTTCGACGCCTTCATCGAGCAGCTGAAACGTTATGTCCGCGAACGGCTGATCCCCGCCGAAGAGGATGTAATCGCAAACGACCGCATCCCCGACGATATCCTGTCCGAAATGCGCGAAATGGGGCTGTTCGGCATTACCATCCCCGAAGAGTTTGGCGGCGCGGGGATGAGCATTTCGCAATATATCGAGACGGTGAAGCAACTGAGCTATGCCGCGCCCGCGTACCGCTCGACCATGTCGATCAATGTCGGGATGACAGGCAGCGCAATCAAGAATTTCGGCACGGCGGAGCAAAAGGCGCACTGGCTGCCGCGCATCGCTAGCGGCGAAATCGCCTGTTTCGGCCTGACCGAGCCGGGGAGCGGATCTGACAGCGCGGCGATGCAGACATTTGCCGCGCGCGATGGCAATGGCTACCGGCTGAACGGCACCAAACGCTACATCACCAACGCGCCGCATGCCAAAATAGGCCTGATCATGGCGCGCACCTCGAAAGAAGCGCTGCCCAAAAACGCGCATGTTTCCTGCTTCATCGTCGATATGGAAACCGCCGGGATCAGTGTTGGCAAGCCCGACAAGAAAATGGGCCAGGCAGGCGCGCATATCGCCGATATCGTGATGGAGGATGTAAAAATCCCCGGCGACGCGCTGGTCGGTGGCGAGGAAGGCAAGGGCTTTCGCATTGCGATGCAGAGCCTGGACAACGGCCGCCTGTCGGTCGCAGCGATGGGCGCGGGGATGAGCAGGCGGATTCTCGACTCCGCATTGCGCTACGCCAATGAACGCAAGGCCTTTGGTGAACCGATTGCCAATTTCCAGCTGATCCAGGCGATGCTGGCCGATAGCGATGCCGAGCTCTATGCTGCCGAGTGCATGATTGCCGACGCCACCGCACGCGCCGACCGTGGCGAAGCAATTGTCCGCAAGGCAGC
>CAZSJE010000096.1:6661-8617 GCA_964606835.1 uncultured Sphingorhabdus sp. | reverse complement strand
TTGCAGGTCGGCCATATAGGGCGTTGATTTGAAGATTTCGGCGACATCGAACAGGTCGAAGTCGATCCCTGCCTCATGCGCCATGGCAGGCAGGTGCAGCGCGCCATTGGTTGACCCCCCCGTTGCCGCCACAACGCGCGCTGCATTTTCAAAAGCTTCGTGTGTGCAAATTGCTCGCGGCCTCAAATTCCGTGCCAGCAATTCCATCACCTGTACACCTGCCGCATGTGCAACCTGGTCGCGGGTGGTGTACGGTGCGGGAGCCATGTTCGAATTGGGCAGCGACAGGCCAATGGCCTCTGCAACGCAGGCCATGGTGTTTGCCGTATATTGTCCGCCGCACGCGCCATGACCGGGACAGGCAACCCGCTCCAGCTCCTCGACTTCGGACAGCGGACAGGCCCCCGCAGCATATTTCCCGACAATTTCAAACACGTCCTTAACCGTGACATCCTTGTCATTGTAACGACCGGGCAGGATCGATCCACCATAGACGAAGATCGAGGGCACATTCAGCCGCAGCATCGCCATCATCATCCCCGGCAGCGATTTGTCGCACCCGGCAAAGCCAACCAGCGCATCATAGCAGTGGCCGCGGACCGACAGCTCGATCGAATCTGCAATCACCTCACGGCTGATCAGCGAGCTTTTCATCCCCTGATGCCCCATGGCGATGCCGTCGGTAACGGTGATGGTATTGAACCGCCGCGACATCCCGCCAGCTTCATCGACTCCCCGGCGCGCCACATCGGCCTGATGGTCGAGCGTTGTATTGCAAGGTGCGCTGTCGTTGCCCGCCGACACCACACCGACAAAAGGCCGGGCGATCTGCTCCTCGGTCAGCCCCATGGCGTAATAGTAACTGCGGTGCGGCGCGCGTTCAGGGCCAACGGACACATGGCGGCTGGGCAATCTCGATTTGTCGAATTTGTGGGTCATGAAGGCTCGCTTTCCTGGCCGAGCCTCTATTCAGTTAGCGACCTCTGACGCAAGCTTTTCCGCAACATATTGTGCCATTTCAGCCAATGTCGCTGCAAATCTTTCCTGACCCACGGCATCGCCGATCAAATCTTGCCGGATTTCCACGCCGACATAGGGAATATCATGCGCCTCGGCATGACGGTTCATAGTCGCGTTGAGCAGCTTGCCCGAATAGGGCAGTTGGTCGCCAACTATCATCCCCTCGCCCTCAAGATGCTCGATTGCCAGCATCGCGGCTGCTTCATGCTCGTTGTAAAGCACACCTATCTCCCACGGCCTCTCCGCCAGTGGATCGGTGTCCAGGCGCGGTGTGAAGCTGTGGATCGACAGGATCAGTGCAGGGCAATGCGCACGGAGCAGCTCGTTGAGCCGATCATGATAGGGATGGAAATAGCGGTCGAGCCGCGCCTTGCGCTGCGCAGCGCTCAGGTGATTGCCCTTTATGTCGATGCCGTCGCTGGAGACCGGAACCGCACTTGCATCCTGCGGATAGCGGTTGAGGTCCACCACCAATCGCGAATGCGTTGCCAAAAAGGCCGCGCAGCCGGACAACGTCACCAGAAAGCGTGCAACGCCCTCTACGCCGATGTCATAGGCAATGTGTTGCGTTAACAGCGCGTCGTCGATGCCAAGGTCGATCTCATCGGGAACATGGTTTGAGGCATGGTCGCACACTGCAAGAATGCCACCTGCAACGGGTGTGCCGAGGACAATGCTGGTCGTCACCGGGTAAGCCCACCTGTCCTAACCCACCAGTCGGGCCGCTCCGCAGAAATCGATTGAGCAGCGCGCTCGGCCTTTGCCGGGTCGTCGAACAGGGCAAAGCAGGTCGCGCCCGATCCGGACATTCTAGCGATCAGCGGATTTGTACCCTGAAGCATGTCGATAACATCGCCGATTACCGGGCAAAGCGCAATCGCTGGCGCTTGCAGATCGTTGCGACCGCGAAGTGCGATATCGAGCGCGCTTTCGCCG
>CAZSJE010000096.1:0-6561 GCA_964606835.1 uncultured Sphingorhabdus sp. | reverse complement strand
TGCTCGCGCGCCCAGCGAAGCGCTCGAAGCACCAAATTGTCCTGCGTGTCGCCGACAAATCCGGCAAATTCGCCCTCGACGGTCAGGCTGTCGACCGCGGCGGGTTCGATTTCCAGAAAATCGCCATAGTCCATGAACACGACCAGCGATTCCAGCTCATGATAGCCATCATCCCGCCGCCTGCGGACATGGAGCGCCAGGTTGATCTTGGCATAGGCAGTTTCGAAGTTAGGCGGCATCAGGGTGCGGCGGTGGCTTCGGTCCAGCCAAGATCGATCTTGGCGGTGATGCGCTTGCCGTCTTCATCCTTCGCCTGCAGCGACGCCGCGCGCCACGCATAGCGGGCCTCGATCTTGCGCCCGGCCTTCCAATAGGCGTCACCCAGATGCTCGTTGATCGTAACATCGGCGATCGCACCTTCCGCTGCGGATTCGAGCAGCACGATCGCCTTGGCATAATCGCCGTTGAGATAATGGGCCCAGCCCAGCGAATCGGTAATTGCAGGCGATTGTGGCGAGAGCTGGTAGGCCTTGGTGACCAGTTGGATCCCGCGCGTTACATCCTCGCGCCGTTCCAGAAGTCCGTAGCCCAGGCTGTTCAAAAGCTGTGGATTTTGGTCATTGATCGCCAGCGCCTCTTCCAGCGAGGCCTTGCTCGCTGGCCAATCGCCCAGTCGCTCAAGCGTTTGGGCCAATAGCAGCCGGAATGTCACTCGCCGCCCCTTGTTCTTGTTCCTGGCATCCGCATCCGCTGCCAGCGCGCGGTAGATGCCCGCAGCCCCCGGCAAGTCGCCAGCAGCAGCCAGATAGGAGGCTTCCAACAATTTCAGGTCGTTCAAATCGGGCCGCTTTGCCCTCGCCGACCGGATGAGGCGCAGAGCACCGCCGGTATCGCCCCGATTGGCCAGCATCCGCGCCTTGTCACCCAGCGCCCAGCTCCACTGCGGTCGCGCTTCGGCAACGCTGTCGAGCGCAGCGGTGGCACGCGCCGTCAACTCACGCGAACCGAGGCGGTCGGCCAAGACCATTTGCGCAAAGGCGCTATCCGGCGCCATCCATGTCCCTAGACGAGCAAAGTAAAGCGCCTGATCGGGGACATTCTGTTCGGCCAGCTGCGCCGCCAGTCTTGCAAACAGCGCGGCCAGCGCCTGTTCCGGAGGAAATTTGGTGGCTTTCCCGCCAATCGCCATCGGCTCCAGCCCGACATGTTCCAGCAGGTCGTTGGCGAACTCGCCCTGCCCGTTCCGTGCCAGATATTCGACTGAACTAAGCGCCATGTGCCGCGCATGATCTTCGCTGAAATCGGGAAAGGTCGTCAGCCTTCGTTTTGCGCCATCGATCCTTCCGGTGGCAAGATCGAAATAGATCAACTGGTCATCGGAATAATAGCCAAGCGTACCATTTTCACGCAGCGCCGCGTTCGAAATGCCAGTGCCCTCGCCCCTTGCTACCGCCGTCCAAGCGTTGAGCAAAGGCGCGATGAAGCCAAATGCTCCTGCCTGTAACTCCGCGCTGGCCTGGTCGGCCTCGCTCCAGTCCTTGTGTTTCCATGCATCGACGTAGAAAATCAGCGGCAGGGCAAGCGATCCGCTGTTGCTCAGTTGCTGAACGCGCGCCGCCCGCAATGCAGCAGGAAGGTCGCCTTGCACCACAGCGGTATCGAACAGGCGATCGACCACGACATTGCTTTGCGGCAATTGGCCCAGCAACCTGTTATAACTTTTGAGCGCCAGCTCCCCTTGGCCGGAAAGATCGGCGCGCTGCGCTGCCCAGAACAGGTCGACATTGGCACTCTCCACGTCGCGCGCCCAAACCGGCGTCGCGAGCGCGAAAAGCAGTGCAATGCTACATATTCGGATAGTTCGGCCCACCGCCGCCCTCCGGCGCCACCCAATTGATATTCTGGTTCGGGTCCTTGATGTCGCAGGTTTTGCAATGGACGCAATTCTGCGCGTTGATCTGGTACCGGGGCGTGCCATCGGCCTCTTCCAGCCATTCATAGACCCCGGCAGGGCAATAGCGCGTCGATGGCCCTGCAAATTCCTCTAGTTCGCTTTCCCGCTGCAACTCCATATCACGCACCTGCAGGTGCACAGGCTGGTCCTCGGCATGGTTGGTGTTCGACAGGAATACCGACGACAGCCGGTCGAAGCTGATCACGCCATCGGGCTTGGGATATTGGATCGGCTGATACAGGTCCTTGCGGCCCAGTTTTTCGGCATCGGGCTTGTGTTTCATGGTGAAAGGCAATTTCAGGCCTAGATATTCCAGCCACAGGTTGATCCCTGCAATCGGAGTTCCCAGCACACCGCCAAATTTGGAAATGATTGGCTCAAAATTGCGGACCATGTGCAGCTCTTTCTGCACCCAGCTTTCGCCATAGGCGACGCCATATTCAACGAGATCGTCGTTACCACGGCCTTGCGCGAGAGCCGCTGCTGCGGCTTCGGCGGCCAGCATGCCTGATTTCATCGCGGTATGGCTGCCCTTGATCCGTGGCACATTCAGGAAACCCGCTGTGCAGCCGATCAGCGCGCCTCCGGGGAAGCTCAATTTCGGCACCGATTGCCAACCGCCATCGCAAATTGCCCGCGCGCCGTAGGAAATGCGCCGTCCGCCTTTCAGGATTTTGGCTATTTCAGGGTGCGTCTTCCATTGCTGGAACGCCTCGAACGGCGATAGATAGGGGTTGGCATAGCCCAGCCAGACCACATAGCCGAGCGCCACCTGTCCATTGGCCTGATGGTAGAGGAATCCGCCGCCAAAGCCGTCATCATCCTTGATCGGCCACCCCTGCGTGTGGATCACGCGACCAGGGCTGTGATTTTCTGCCGGAATGTCCCACAATTCCTTCAGCCCGATTCCGTAAACCTGCGGCTCTGCATCGACATCGAGGTCGAATTTCGGTTTCAGCTGCTTTGTCAGATGTCCGCGTGCACCCTCTGCGAACAAAGTATATTTTGCGTGTAGCTCCATCCCCGGCTGATAGTCCGGCCGGTGGCTGCCATCATGCGCGATGCCCATGTCGCCCGTGGCAACACCCTTTACCGAGCCATCGTCATTGTAGAGGATTTCGGCAGCCGGAAAGCCTGGGAAAATCTCAACGCCCAGATTTTCGGCTTGGGTTCCCAGCCAGCGGCACAGATTACCCAGGCTGCCGGTATAGGTGCCGTGGTTGTTCATGAAGGGCGGAGCCGCAATATGCGGCACGCCAAACTTCTTTTTTGCCGTGAGAACCCAATGCTGGTTGTCGTTAACCGGCACCTCAGCCATCGGGCAGCCCTGCTCTTTCCAGTCAGGGATCAGTTCGTCGATCGCCTTGGGATCGAATACTGCGCCCGACAGGATATGCGCGCCGATTTCAGAACCTTTTTCCAGGATGCAAACCGTGATTTCGGGGTCGATCTGCTTTAGCCGGATTGCCGCAGATAGCCCCGCCGGGCCACCGCCGACAATCACCACGTCATAGGGCATCGATTCCCGTTCGCTCATCCTCTCGGCGTCCTTTTCACTGCGGCCCATCGGGCCGTCTCAATATTCATGCAACTGATGGATTCCGCCATGCCAAGCAATTGACCTTGCCGTCAACCGGTGACTGTTCAGTGACGATGCTTTCGTCGCGGGATTATCACAACAGACTGGCCGAATCCGCTCTCGCCTGGTGGCGCGATGCGGGGGTCGACTATGTCACCGATGGCGAGCCGATGAACTGGTTTGGTCCTGTGCCGGCGCGGCCGTTACCTGCCAAGCCCGTAGACCGACCTGTAATGGAACCATCAGCGCCAGCGGTGGCGAAAGCTCCACTTACCCAATGGCCCAGCGATTTGCCCGCGCTGAAAGCCGCAATCGATACGCTCCCCGGCTCGAACTATGGCTCACGCTGCATAGCGCCAAAGGGCGAAGCGGGAGCAACAACGCTGGTCATCAGCGATTTCCCAGAAGAGGAAGAAATTGCAGCGGACGAATTTGGCGCTGGGCCAGCGGCTACCCTGCTTACCAACATGCTTCTCGCCGCGCAGATACTGCCTGATCTGACATATCAGACCGCGCTTGCGCATAGCCGCCCAGCAACTGCTTTCCTGCCCAAAGACGATCTGGCCAATCTGGCCTCCTTTGCCCGGCACCAGATCGCCTTGGTGCAGCCCAAGATTGTGGTCCTGTTCGGCTCGGTGGCGTGCGAGGCCATATTGGCGCAAGAACTGATGTCGGTGCGCGGGCGTTTAGAAAATATTAACCACGATGGCGGAAAAACGGCAGCTATAGCAACCTTTCATCCGCGGACCCTGATCGCGCAGCCCCAGTTAAAGGCACAAGCGTGGCAGGACCTGCAGATGCTGGCGAGGAAAGACTATTTGTGACTGCGCTTTTTCGTTCAGGCATTTCCGCACTTTCGCTGATGATTATCGCTGCTCCGGCGCATGCGACGACGGCTGAGAATTTCCGTCCGGTAGGCGAAGCAGAAAAAGCCATCCCTTTTGCACCGTCTTCCAAGGATAATCAGACATTTAGCGCAATCTACGCGGCGATTGCCGACAAGAAATGGGACGAGGCCGCCCGGCTGATCGATGCCGCGCCCAAAGGCCCTATGGCGGCCATGGCGCGGGCAGAGCTGTATCTGGCGGCGGGGAGCCCCAAGGTCGACGCGGGCAAGCTGCAGGCATTGCTCAACGACGCCCCTTACCTGCCCCAGGCCGACCAGCTCGCCACAATGGCCGCCAAGCGCGGGGCCAGCGATCTGCCCTCGCGTCCGGGCACCCAACGCTTCTCCTATCGCGGCAGCGCTCCGAAGCGCGACTTGCCTGACAGCATCGGTGCCGCCTCTGCAGTGCGAGAGAAAATCCAGCTGTTGATCAAAAATGACGATTCAATGGGAGCCGAAGCAGCCGTCGAGGCTGCAGCTGGCACTTTGTCCGCCGACGCCCTTACCGAACTGCGTTATCGCGTCGCCTGGTCCTATTATATCGAAAATGACGACAGCAACGCGCGCCGCGTCGCCGGTATTGCCAAGGCAAGCGGCGGCGAATGGGCGGTTCAGGCCGACTGGGTCTATGCGCTTGCCAACTGGCGGCTCAAGCAACATGGCGATGCCTTTGCCGCGTTCGACGACGTCGCCCGCCGCGCTGGCAATGAGGAACTGAAAGCCGCTGCCCTTTTCTGGAGCGCGCGCGCCGCGATGGCGGTCAAGCAACCGCAGCAGGTACAATCACGCCTGCAGGCTGCCGCAGCGCACGCGGAAACCTTTTACGGCCTGCTCGCGGGCGAAGCGCTGGGCATGGCAAGCGTCGCCGGTCGCTGGAAAGCCCACAATGACAAGGCCGACTGGAAAGCGCTTGCCGACAGCGACAATGTGAAGATCGCCATTGGCCTCGCCGCGATCGGCAAGGAAAGCCTCGCCGACGAAACCATCCGCCACCAGGCAAAGATCGGCAATGCACAGCAGCATGATGCCCTTGCCCGCCTTGCTGGTGCCATCGGCCTTCCCGGCACGCAATTGTGGATGGGCCATTACGGACCACGTTCGAGCGAAGCCGAAATGCTGAGCCGCTATCCCTATCCCAACTGGACCCCTACAGGCGGTTGGCGCGTCGACCCGGCATTGGCCTATGCGCATGCATTGCAGGAATCGCAGTTCAAAACCTCAGTGATAAGCCCGGCTGGTGCGCGCGGGCTGATGCAGGTCCGCCCCGGCACCGCGCAGGACCTCGCACGCGACAAAGGGCTGACTTTCCGTGCGACCGACCTCGACCGGCCTTCGATGAACCTGGAATATGGCCAAAGCTATATGGAAAAGCTGCGCGACATGAACGCGACTGGCGGCCTGCTTCCCAAGGTGATTGCGGCCTATAACGCTGGCCCTGCCCCGATCATTCGATGGAACAATGAAGTCCGCGATGGCGGCGATCCGCTGCTCTACATGGAATCGGTTCCTTATTGGGAAACGCGTGGCTATATTGCGATTATCCTGCGCAATTACTGGATTTACGAGGCGCAAAGTGGCAAGAATGGCGGCAGCATAACCGGTATGGCACAATATCTCTGGCCGCGTTTCCCCGAAGGCGGGCGCAGCACAGCGGTGCGTATCGAAGCCAATCGTCCCGCCAGCGGAGGTAATCTTGCCGCTCGATGAAACGAAGCCGGTCAAGCCGGTCAACATCGCGCTCATCACGGTTTCCGACACGCGCACGCATGAGAATGACACGAGCGGCGACATCCTTGCCGACCGGATCCTCGGCGCAGGACATCAACTGGTCGATCGGGTGATCGAGCGCGACGACGTCTCAAAGCTGGTCGCGCGACTGCACGGCTTTATCGACACCGAATATGTCGATGTCGTCATCCTGACCGGTGGCACCGGCTTGACCGGACGCGATATAACGCCCGAAGCTTTGAATCGGGTGAAGAGCAAGGATATCCCAGGCTTTGGCGAATTGTTCCGCTGGCTAAGCTACGAATCGATAGGCACCAGCACCATCCAGAGCCGTGCCTGTGCAGTGCTCGCGCGCGGCACCTATATCTTTGCTCTGCCGGGCTCGAATGGCGCGGTGAAGGACGGCTGGGACAA
>CAZSJE010000095.1:0-8664 GCA_964606835.1 uncultured Sphingorhabdus sp. | reverse complement strand
ACCTTCTTGTCCTTGATCAGGCCAAGATCGGCATCGGCGTCATAATATACTTTCATGGGAGTTCGCTTTCCTGTGTTTTCAATATTAACTTGCGTCGGCACCGCGCATCAGGCCGACGATGCCGGTGCGGCCGACCTCGACCAGCCCGACTTCGCGCATCAGCTGCACAAAGGTGTCGATCTTGTCCGGCCCACCGGTGATTTCAAAGATGAAGCTGCTGACCGTCGCGTCGATCACGCGGGCGCGGTAGATATCCGCAAGCCGCATCGCCTCCACCCGCTTGTCGCCTGCGCCAGCGACCTTCACCAGCGCCAGCTCGCGTTCGACATGTGGCCCGGCGTCGGTCAGGTCGGTGACCTTGTGCACCGGGACCAACCGCTCGCATTGGGCGATGATTTGGTCGATCACCTGTGGAGGGCCTTTGGTGACAATGGTGATCCGACTGGTTTTGTGATCCTCTGTGATATCGGCCACCGTCAGGCTGTCGATATTATAGCCACGCGAGGTGAACATGCCTGCTATCCGGGCAAGCGTCCCTGCCTCATTGTCGACGGTAAGCGTCAGCACATGCCTTTCGGCTTTTTCGGTCTGGATTTTCATCGGACTACACCAGCGCCTTTGCTTCGTCGTCCATCGTGCCGGAAAGTTCGTCCGAATGGAGGATCATCTCGGTATGCGCGGCACCCGATGGGATCATCGGGAAGCAGTTGGCGGTTTTGGAAACGCGGCAGTCGAACATCACCGGGCCCTTGTGCGCCAGCATTTCGGCAATGGCACCGTCCAGCTTCGCAGGATCGTCGCAGCGTATGCCTTTCCAGCCATAGGCCTCGGCGAGCGCGACGAAATCGGGCAGGCTGTCCGAATAGCTCTCCGAATAGCGGCTTTCATAGGTCAGTTGCTGCCATTGGCGCACCATTCCCATCCATTCGTTATTCAAAATGAACACCTTGACCGGCAAGCGATATTGGGTGGCGGTACCCATTTCCTGAATGTTCATCTGGATCGATGCTTCGCCGGCAATGTCGATCACCAGCGCATCCGGATGGCCCATTTGCGCACCGATGGCGGCAGGCAGGCCATAGCCCATGGTGCCAAGCCCGCCACTGGTCAGCCATTTATTGGGATCGTCGAAATGGAAATGTTGTGCTGCCCACATCTGATGCTGGCCGACCTCGGTAGTGATGATCGGGTTACGGTCTTTGGTCAGCGCGTACAGCCGCTCGATCGCATATTGCGGCATGATCTCCGCGTCGCTTGGTGGATAGTTTAATGACCCGACCGAGCGCCAGCCCTTGATCCGTTGCCACCATTCGCCGAGGTCCGCGCTCCTCAGCTTGCGGCTGTTCCAGACCGTGATCATCTGTCGTATCGCCTTGCCGACATCGGCAACGATGGGAAGGTCGACGCGCACGGTCTTGTTGATTGAGCTGCGGTCGATATCGACATGCACCTTGATGCTGCCCGGCGAGAAGGCGTCGAGGCGGCCGGTAACGCGATCGTCGAAGCGCGCGCCGAGGCAAAGCATCACGTCGCACTGGTTCATAGCCATATTGGCTTCATAGGTGCCGTGCATTCCCAGCATGCCGAGCCACGCCGGGTCAGATGCGGGGAACGCGCCAAGACCCATGAGTGTCGAGGTTACAGGTGCACCGCAAAGCGCAGCCAGTTCGCGCAACGCGGTGCTGGCGTCAGGGCCGCTGTTGATGATTCCGCCGCCTGTGTAAAGGATCGGTGCCTTGGCCTTCGCCAGTAGTTCGACCGCCTGCGTCATCGCGGCAAAATCGGCATCGGACGCAGGCTTATAACGATCACCGCCATTATGGCCGTGGCGCGAATATTCGGCACTCGCGACCTGCACATTTTTGGGGATGTCGACCACCACCGGGCCGGGGCGGCCCTGGGTGGCGATGTGAAAGGCCTCCGCGATGGTCGCACCCAGCTCCGACGGGTCCTTCACCAGGTAATTATGTTTGGTGCAGTGGCGGGTAATACCGATGGTGTCGGCTTCCTGAAATGCGTCGGAGCCGATCAGGTTGGTCGCAACCTGTCCAGTGAGGACAACCAGCGGAATCGAGTCCATGAACGCGTCGGCAATTCCAGTCACGGCGTTGGTAGCGCCCGGGCCAGAGGTGACAAGAACAACGCCTGGCTTGCCGGTCGAGCGGGCATAGCCCTCGGCGGCATGCGCAGCACCTGCCTCATGCCGGACGAGCACGTGACGGATCTTCGGGTGCTTGAAGAGCGCGTCATAGATTGGCAGCACCGCCCCACCCGGATAGCCGAACACAGTGTCCACTCCCTGCGCCAGCAAGGCATCTAGCAATATATCTGCGCCGGACTTTTCCGCCACTTTACCTGTCCTCTACAACAATCTGCCCGCTCCATGCTGCAACGCAGCAGGGCGGGCAAGAGCCGCGTCCCTAAGAATTAGAAAATGGCATGTCAACCGTTAAAATTGAAATAATCTTTCAATTTTTGCAAAATTGCAGTCTTTTAGTTCGTCGGTCCAGCGCGGCCAATCTGGCGGGGACTGGTTCCTGAACCAAGTATATTGGCGTTTCGCATATTGGCGGGTTGCCGCCTGACCGCGTTCGATCGCCTCGGCGCGGGTGATTTCGTCCCGCAACATGGCGGCAATCTCCGGAACGCCGATCGCACGCAGCATGGGCGCATCGGTTGGCAGATCGAGCGCGAGCAGGGGCCTGACCTCCTCAACCGCACCGCTTTCCATCATCGCTTCAAAGCGCTTGTCGCAACGGGCATGCAACCAGTCTCGCGGAGGCAGCAGGATAAGCGGGTGCAAGTGCACCTGATTGCCAATCCCGCCTGCCTTTGCATTGCGCCACTCCGCGATGCTCCGCCCGGTCGAGCGGACGACTTCCAGTGCGCGTTTGATGCGGCTGTCGTCATTGGCGCCGAGCGTTGCCGCCATTGCGCTATCTTCGGCAGCCAGCGCAATCCTGGCGTCGATGGTTGAAAGCGCGCGCACCTTGTTGCGCACCGTTGCGTCGATTTCAGGAATCGGCGCAATTCCCTCCAGCAGCGTGCGCAGATACAGGCCGGTGCCGCCAACCAGCAGCGGCAGGCTTTCATTTTCGTGCGCCTTTGCAATCTCCCGCTTTGCATCTCTCGCCCAGCGCGCTGCCGAACAGGCCTCTCGACCATTGAGATAACCAAACAGCCTGTGCGGTGTGGAGGCCAGTTCGCTGGGCGTCGGTTGCGCGCTCAATATCGGCAAATGCGCATAGACCTGTGCGCTGTCGGCATTGATAATGGTCACATTGCGTCGTTCCGCCAGCCACAGCGCCAAAGCGGTCTTGCCGCTGGCTGTCGGACCGGCAATAAGCGCGACCGGTTTGCGCCCCCCAGATTTTGGCTCGTCAGGATTCGGAATGCCCATTGTCACATTGATAGCATCGGATAGCCTGGAAAGCGGAGACATTTCGGAGGCTTGCGACCGGTTGAACGGCGCCGGGTTCGAGCCCGCCGAAATAGTCTGGATCGATTCCGGAAAGGCCGCCGATATCGGCTTTGCCGGTGACATGGCCGCTGCCGGAGTTGCAATTGCCCCGTTGGAAGGCCGTTTCGACATCTGCGTTCAGTCCGGTGAGCATCGGCGCAAGATGTTGCTGGTCTCCGACATGGACAGCACAATGATCACTGTCGAATGCATCGATGAATTGGCAGACTATGCCGGGATCAAACCCGAAATCGCTGCCATCACAGAACGCGCCATGGCGGGGGAACTTGATTTTGCCGAGGCGCTGAAGGCGCGCGTGGCCCTGCTCGTGGGCCTTGACGAAAGCATAGTCGAGCAAGCCTTGCGCGAACGCGTCCGACCGATGCCGGGCGCGGTCGAACTGGTGCGCACAATGGCTGGGTGGGGCGCGCATACGATATTGGTCTCGGGAGGCTTTACGGCTTTCACAGGGCCGGTAGCCGCGCAGATTGGGCTTTCCGAAGTCCATGCCAATGTGCTGGAGGTGCAGGACGGCAAACTGACTGGTCGGCTGCTCGGCAATATCGTCGATGCTGCTGTCAAAGGCGCGGTTCTGGAGGCAGGCGTGGCCGCGCAGTCGCTGAGCATGGAACAAGCTGTCGCGGTGGGAGACGGGGCAAACGACTTGCCGATGATCGCGGCGGCAGTTGCGGGGCAGGGGCTAGGAGCTGCCTATCACCCGCGCCCGCAACTGGCAGCAGCGGCGAACTTCGCCGTGCGGCACAATGACCTTACGGCCTTGCTCTACGCACAGGGAATATCGCGCAAGGATTGGCTCAGCGCCTGACGCTTAAGAAATGCATTGCCGACCGATTCGAATGCACACTGAAATCAGGGACCAATCGCAGGGGGCAGGCAATTCTGCAGGGGGTCCTGATGAAAATGTTGCTGGTCGGCGCATGCCTGTTGTTGACTGCTCCAGCCATTGCGCAAACCGTTCCAATTCAGGCAACCGTGCCGAATGCGTCATCACAGAATGGTGCGGTTGTCGACTTCGACCGCAACGGGAGCTGCCCAGGCGGTTGCAGCATCCGCTGAAGCGGACGAGACAGGGGCCGTCTGGAACGAACTGAGCAAATGGGCGGGGCCGGTAGCGCGGCTCCGCCCTTTTCGCTTTGTTGCCAGATCACAAGGTGGGGAACAAAACCCCTTAGCCGAGCTTTCTCCTTGCCCGTTCAGGCTTTGCCGCCATATTGGTTCGCCAGAAGGAGAAACAGGATGAAGCCGTCAGCCCTCTTGCTACTGATCCCGCTTGCTCTTGCGGGTTGCCAAATGCCCGTCGAGCCCCAAACCATTGCCGTCTCAAACGTCGCGCTTGCCAAGCTGGCACGTGCCGACGGTACCGACATGGGCGTCGCAACACTGTCGCAGCGTAGCGACGGACTATGGCTGAACGTCGCCGCCACGGGCATGCCGGCTGGGACCTATGGCATTCACCTTCACGCCATCGGCAAATGCGAAGGCCCGGATTTCACGACTGCAGGCCCCCACTGGAACCCGGCGGGAAAGCAGCATGGTTTCGACAATCCCATGGGCTCGCATGCGGGTGACTTCCGCAACCTTGTGGTTGCCAGCGGGGGTGCAGGCGTGTTGGAGGCAAAGATTTCGGGGACTGTCGAAGAAGCAATCGACGCCGATGGTCTGGCACTGGTGATTCATGAAAAGCCCGACGACTATAAAACCGACCCCAGCGGCAACAGCGGCAAGCGGATCATCTGCGGCGTTTTTAGGCTTAGCTAGACTTTGTCCGCGTAGATCAACGAACCTGGCGGCAGGCGAGAGAGTACTTGCCCGATGTCAGCGTCTGAAAATGCGAAACAACCCTGGCTGCGTCCGATCTTTCCTTGCTCGCTGGCGATTGCCTCGCTGACATACCATGCCGGATGGATCACAATCGCGCGTGCCTCGGCCATGTCATTCTGTGGATCGAGCCCGATCAGCCGACGCGACAGGCCGTATTTGCCGATATAGCCGTCGCCCGTAACATAGGCCCCCGAAGATGTCGCCTCCGACCCCGGCAGGTTGGAGAAATTATGCACCCAGCCGCTATGTTCCGGGTCGGAGCCCTTGCCATGCGCGACGAGCAGGCTCATCGACTGGCCATCTTCCAGATTGAGCAGGTGAAAGCGTGGGCTGGCCGAGCCTACCGAGAAATCCGCAATGCCGATGATGCGGCGTTGCCAGATTTTGCGATCATGGTGTTGGAGTGCAGCCAGCGCCCGCATCCGGAGTTCCGGGGGCAGCAAGGATGGCAAGCTATTTGCGACGGCCCGGCCAAGCGGTGCAGCCATGGCAGCCGCGCCAATGGCCGCTGTCATTACATTGCGGACAAATTGTCGGCGCCCCTGTAAATCCATAGGGGTTCATTATATGTGATCGCATCTCAGGCAAAGCCGGTTGCGCGCAATCTGGCGCGCAAAGGTAGCGCTTGGACGAATTTGGCTGACGATGATGCTTGCGACACGCCTCAATTCGTCGTATGTGAGAAACGGTTGAACGATAAGCAAAGCGACAACAGGGAGTTTGAAATGACCGGGAAAGCTAGTTTTTTTGCCGGGTTTGCTTTGATCTTGAGCGTGCCGGCGATTGCGCTGGCGCAAAACGTCGACGCGCCGTCCGCTCCCGCGCAGCAATCGGCGCCCGTTGAGCCGATCGTCCAGCCCGCGCCACCGCCCATAGTTGCGCCTGTTCCCACGCCCACACCTGCCCCCGCTCCGCCCAAACCGGCCGCGCCGAAGAAAAAGGGACCGGTCGACTCGCTGAAACCCGGCCAATATATCTGGGAAGCGCGTGCCGCCAATGCGCAAGACCTGCGCATTATCGCAGTGCTCGATATCCAGCGGCTTTATGTGTTCGACGGCGATACCGTCGTAGGCGTGTCGACCATATCCGCGGGTAAAAAGGGCAAGCCCACGCCAACCGGCGTCTTCAACATCCTGCAAAAGAATATCGACCACAAATCGAACCTCTATAGCAATGCGCCGATGCCCTATATGCAGCGGCTGACTTGGGACGGGATCGCGCTCCATGCCGGGCATATTCCGGGCTATGCTGCCTCGCATGGTTGCATCCGGCTCCCCATGGGCTTTGCCAAGGCGCTGTACGGCGCGACTAAGATGGATCAGCCCGTGGTCATCTTGGCCAGCCTGGATGCGCCCAAGCCTGAGCCTAAACCGGAACCGAAGCCTGAGATCATACCGGAGCCGGTTATCGAAACTCCAGTGCCGCCGCCGTTGCAGCCCCCAGCGCCTGAAACCCAGCCGACTACGGCTGCGACGCCGACGCGGTAACCGTCAGCCGATCCACGGTTGACGTTTACGCTAACGTCAACTAAACTGTTGCGCAGCGACAATCGGAGGGCGTGGGGATGGACATGGCGGTTCAGCAGGCGAAGCGTGCCGATGCAACGCTCGATACCCCCGATGCGCTTGGCCGAGAGACTTTCACCATTTCAGACCTGTCGAGCGAATTCGACGTCACGGCCCGGGCTCTGCGCTTTTACGAGGATCAGGGGCTGATCGCTCCTGAACGGCAAGGTCTGGCGCGCATCTATTCGAAACGCGACCGTGCACGCCTTGCCTGGATATTGCGCGCCAAACGCGTCGGTTTCAGCCTTGCCGAAATCCGCGAAATGATCGATCTTTACGACCTCAATGATGGTCGCAATGTCCAGCGCAAGGTGACCATCGCCAAGTGCCGCGACCGGATCGGCTTGCTGAAAAAACAGCGGCAGGACCTGGATAGCGCCATTGCCGAGTTGATCGAATTTGTTGCCCTTGTCGAAAATGTAGAGGCCGCTGAGGCCAAGGCCGTTTGAACCGAAGGCCAGAATAATCAAAGGAGTGCAAGATGCCCCAATATAAGGCTCCCGTTCGCGACACGCTGTTCAACCTCAACGAGGTGTTGGGGATTGAGAAATTTTCCAACCTGCCCGGTTTCGAAAATGCGACCGCCGACATGGTCGAAGCAATCCTGACCGAAGGCGCGAAATTCGTCGAGAATGAGCTGTTCCCGCTGAATGCGGTTGGCGACAAACAGGGCTGCACGCGGCATCCCGATGGGTCGGTGACCACGCCCGATGGCTTCAAGGAAGCGTATAAGGCCTACACCGAGGCGGGCTGGGGTACGCTGTCTGCGCCGGTTGAATTTGGCGGGCAGGGAATGCCGCATATCCTTTCGATGGCGTTCGAAGAATATATGGCGTCGAGCAATATGGCCTTTGCCATGTATCCGGGGCTGACCCACGGTGCTGTGTCCGCAATCCTTGTGAAGGGAAGCGAGGAGCAGAAGGCGACCTATGCGCCCAACATGATCAGCGGCAAATGGACAGGCACGATGAACCTGACCGAGCCGCATTGCGGTACCGATTTAGGGCTGATCCGCACCAAAGCAGTGCCAAAGGGCGATGGCAGCTACGCGATCAGCGGCACGAAGATTTTCATCTCCTCGGGCGAGCATGACCTGGCGGAAAACATCATTCACCTCGTGCTGGCAAAGACCCCCGAGGCGCCGGACAATGTGAAGGGAATTTCGCTGTTCATCGTGCCGAAATTCCTCGTCAACGAAGACGGCTCGCTGGGCGAACGCAACACGCTGGGCTGCGGTTCGCTCGAACACAAAATGGGCATCCATGGCAATTCCACCTGCGTCATGAACTATGACGAGGCGACCGGCTATATGGTGGGTGAGGAGAATAAGGGGCTCGCCGCGATGTTCATCATGATGAATATCGCGCGGCTGGGCGTTGGTCAGCAAGGGCTGGGCGTTGCCGAGGTCGCCTATCAGAATGCCGTGCAATATGCGCATGACCGGCGCCAGGGCAGGGCATTGACTGGGCCCAAGGATGTGAACGAAAAGGCTGACACGCTGTTCGTTCATCCCGATGTCCGCCGGATGCTGATGGACGCAAAGGCCTTTACCGAGGGCATGCGAGCGTTGTGCCTGCGCGGTGCTTTTCTCGCTGACATGATCCACGCCGCGCCCGACGAGGAAATGCGGCAGGCGTCAGACGATATTCTTTCGCTGCTGACGCCGGTGATCAAGGGCTATGGCACCGACAAGGGTTACGACGTCGCCACTAATGCGCAGCAAGTCTATGGCGGTCACGGCTATGTCGGCGAATGGGGCATGGAACAATATGTCCGCGATGCCCGCATCACCATGAT
>CAZSJE010000094.1:6232-8743 GCA_964606835.1 uncultured Sphingorhabdus sp. | reverse complement strand
TGGGACAAAGCCGTCGTTGCTAAACGGCATGCCGAATGACCGGTATTGCCGGAAGGGGACATGCGCCTGCTAGGCACTGAAGTTGGCGGCTATTGGTTCGTTTCCTGAAACACGCCAACCAGGAAACGACCTGTTGCCGAAGAAGTTCGCGCGTGCGATATCCGTAAAGGGCTAGGAGACAGGTAATGATTTTATCTACCATTATCGCAGTGAGCGTTGCTACCCAATCGGCACCGGCACCGGCATCAAAAAGCTCGCCTGCCCCTGCAGCCGAAAAGAAGATGGCATGCTGCGAAATGATGGCGAAGGGCAACGGTTGTTGTTGCTGCAAAGACATGGCCGCGGAAAGTCCGAGCAACCAAGGTGGAAACCAAGAGAGCGATGACGCCAAAAGGCATGCTCACTAAGCAGGGCATCGGGTTCCTACTCACTTCCGGCCATGAGTGGCGCAACTGGGTGTAGCGGCCCTCAAGCCCCTGTATCCTGACATTGGCAGCGCCGAGCGCGGGCGATGTCACCTGCACGCGGACCCCTCCGATTTCGCTCACCAGCATTGCGATATTGCCGGGGCGCATCAGCGCCTTTTCCTCGATCTCCTCGCCCGCGATTACCTCGACCCGCAGCGGCTCATGTTGCAAGCGCCTCCCGAGGCGCGTGCCCTGAACGATGATCTCGACTTCTTGTTCTTCCGCTCTCTCGTGATCGTGTTCAGCGACTTCGCGGAGGTGTGCCGACCCTTCGGGAAGCGCCTGCGCAAAAGCAGGCACAGGCGCAGCAAGGACGCAAGCCATGCCAAGTAGCAGCGCAGCGTGGAAGCGGTGGATCACATCAAGTCTTTCGTTGGAACGGTGGCGCAAGGTCGCGCCGTGAAGAGTCAATCGGGCGTGCGGTCGATTATCGCACGCAGGTCAGACGGAATATCCATCGCGGTAAAGGCGCTCACCGTGCTGCGTCCGGTGTTGCCGATTGGCAGGCGCCCCGTCAGATTGCCGAGCGGTGCAAGCGCGAGCCGCAGGAGCTGTCCTGCCGCTTCCGGCCAGTCGCGGAGCTGAACAGCAAAGGCGAGCATTCTCCGGTGCGATACGCAATGCGGGCCAAGGCGCGTCTGGGCGAGGATGTGCGCACGCCCAAGATGGTGCCATGCCAGCGGGACATCACCCTGCCGCGCAGCCTCTTCCCCCATACGATATTCTTCTGCAAGTGCTGCAGCGATAGCGTGCATTGTCCGCTGGTTGGCGGTGAGCTGTGTCATGCCTTGCTCCTCAACGTAATCGTTCTCCTCGGCGATCGTCAGATAACCATCTTCGCTGCCATCCAGAGCGCCATCGCGATCATCATCAGGTTTTCGGTTAGCGAAACGAAACCAAGCGGAACGTTGCTCGATCCCCCGACGCATGCGCACTTGAGCTCGCGCCGGTCGATGTAGACCGCCTTGAACACGGAAACCGCGCCGATCGTGCCGATGAACAGTGCTACCGGGATCGAGACCCAGTGCAGCACGCCTGCTACCATCAGGACGCCGGCAAGACCCTCAGCGAAGGGGTAGATGCGCGCATATGGAACCCAGCGCTGCGCCAGCAGGTCATAATTGAGGAACATTGTCGCGAATTTGTCGACATCCTGCAGCTTGAGGAGCGCGAGGACACACATCGAAAAAGCGATGAACCACTCGGCCACGTGGACACTGATGGCGTTGCCGTCGGCGGCAATACCAACCGCCACGGCCATCAATGCAGTCATAGCAAACAGCGCCATGACCGGGCGATAGGTGGTCGCAGTGGGATCGGCGACCTTGAGGCCGAAAAAGCGACGGAGGTCATCGTGGCCGCCGATCCGCTGCCCATCAATGAAGGTCTGCGGCGTTGTAGTGACGCCATGTTCAGCTTTGAAAGCGTCGGTTTCTTCCCGCGTCGTCAGGTGATGGTCCTCCACCTCGTAACCGCGAGACGTAAGCAGGTGTCTCGATTTCAGGCCGTATGGGCAAGTATGGCCGGGCATGACCATGCGATGAAGCACGGCTATCTTGGCAGATTGGGGCATTGGCGATTTCCTTTGATTCGCTTGCAATGCGGCCGCTATAAACTCCGTACCATGATACGGGATCAAGTGCCTTTATGAAAATCGGCGAATTCGCTCGCGCGGGCGGCGTGAACGTTGAGACAATCCGCTATTACCAGCGACGCGGGCTCTTGATCGAGCCGCCGCGCGGACAAGGGCCGCGGCGTTACGGGATCGATGACCTTGATCGCTTGCGGTCAATTCGCGCCGCGCAGACGGCAGGCTTCACGCTCGAAGAGATAGCGACCTTGCTGGCGCTGGACATGGCAGACCGCTCTGCAGCGCAGGCGCTTGCAAACAGCCGCATCGCTGCCCTTGATGAAAAGATTGCGACCCTGCAGACCATGCGCGGCGCCCTCGTCCGTCTGGCGGAAGCCTGCGCAGCCGAAGACGCCGGGCCGTGTCCCATCATCTCCGCCTTCAATCCGATCGGCGTTGCCTAAGCTTCGGATA
>CAZSJE010000094.1:0-6132 GCA_964606835.1 uncultured Sphingorhabdus sp. | reverse complement strand
ATCATCGTCGGCGACATCGATCCGAAGACCGCGACCAGGCTGATGACAAAAAGCCCGAGCAGGAATTCGGCAATGAGGGTGCGCTGCAACGCACCCAAGGTTTGAGCGGGATAGGCATTGCTAAGCCTCACAGCTGTTGCAGCGCTCCTGCTCACGCGCGCATGATGTGCGCCAAAGGCGACCATGGCTGCCACTAGGGCCAGTTTGATCGCCAGAAGGATGCCGTATGGCGTTGAAAGGGTCGCCGCAACGTTCGGTAAACCGAAGATCAGGTGAGAGTTGACTGTCCCGGTAACCGCGACAAGCGCAACCAGTGAGATCCCCTTAGGTGCAAAGGCGTGCATGGCCCTGAGCACTGCATGCGCCTGGGTGACGTCAGGATCCTTGTAACATCGGATGGTCAGAACAAGGAACCAACCGATTGCTCCAAGCCACAGGCCCGCGCTGACCAGATGGATGCCGTTGTTGAGGCGATGGAATAGCCCCAATCCGCCTTCGGTTGCAGCGGCATGACCACTCCAACCTAGAGTCACAAGGGCGCTTCCGTAGCAGCCCGCCGCAAATACCACCGCTGCCCGGCGGTTTCGAAGCGCGAGAATAGCGGCCAGCCCTGCAAAGAGCAGCCCAGAGCGGACAATGAAGGCAAACCCAATGTCGGTGCCGAAGATCATCGCTTCGACCATTGCCCGGTCGAGGTCGAAGACCGGCACGCCCATCATCGCAGCAATCGACATTAGCATGAGTGCCGCTGATACCACCGGTGCGACAAGAGCCGCCAGAACGGCTAAGCCTGGCGCGCGGTCAGCCCTCAGCCCGTCGACGCTTCGCAGGCCAAGCAACCAGAAAGCCGACCACCCGAACAGGCCCAGCAGCAGAGCATATTGCGCAACCCGCAAGACCGTTTCGAAGAAACCCTCTATCACCGACTCAGCCGATGATGAACGTGACGGTGCCCTTCATCCGGTGACCGTCAGCCCCGGCTGCCTGCCAGCGAACCTCGTAGGTCCCCTTGGGCAGTGGCTTTGCCAGATTGAGAGTCATGGTCTTGTTGTCGTTCGACCATGCGGTCTTGAAGTTGCGGATCGCCATCTCGCCGTGGTTTGCCATGCCCGGCATCGCAGTCATTACGATGCTGGCTGCGGCAGTGGGCGGCAGCAGGGCTTCGCTGAACGTCAAGGAAACGGTCCGCGCGCTTGCGACTGTCGTGCCCTCAGCCGGGGTCGAGGCAACCACCTTGGTATGCGCCAGCGCGGTAGCGGGCAAAGCGAGCGGGGATGCCGCAATCGCAAGGGCGGCAAATAGTGATGCGATCTTCATGTGAGTTTATCCTTCGTGTTGATCAGAACCAGAAACGGATGCCGGCGATAAAGCTGGTGGCAGAGGGGTCTTCGCCGCGAGCGCGGGCGAAGTCGGCGCTGCGCCCGGTGCGCCATGATTGCTCCACGCCAATATAGGGCGCGAACTCGCGCCGGATCTCGTACCGCAGCCGCGCGCCGACCTCGATCTGGTCGAACCCCGCGCCAATGCCGAGCAGGGGAATGTCCTGCGCTGACAGGTTGGCCTCGATCCGCGGCTGAAGGATCAGGCGCTGGGTGATGCGCTGATCGACCTCGGCCTCGACCCGTGCGGTTCAATCGCCGCGGTGCGACAGGAACAGCGCAGCATCGACCTCGAACATGTAGGGTGCCAAGCCCTGCACGCCGATCACGGCATGGGTGGTGTCCGGCCCGCCGATGTCGTGACGGATGCCTGCCTGGAAATCCCAGAACGGCTTGAAAGCCTTTGAGAAGAGCGCTTGAACCTCGGCATCCTCAGGCGAGGAGCCCCATTCGCCTTCGCCCTCGCTCTTGAACCAGAGGCGCTCGGTGGGGCCGCCGTAGTAACCCTGGATATCCCACAAATAGGCGTCCTCGCCGCCGCGCACCTGCGTCTCCAGTCGGTCGCCCTGGAACCAGAACACCGGAAAGTTTCCGTGCGTCCTGCGCAGGTCGTTGCGCGAGGAAGCCATCGCCTCTGCGCCCCATATTGCATCGGCGGCGCGCGGCGGCCCACTTCCGGCCTCCGGCGGCGGCGGGGTTTCCATGTCCGGACCAGGTGAGGCGGTCGGTGCAGCCATGCCTGCGCCATGGCCCATAGTGCTGTGATCCATGCCGTCCATCGGCTCGGCATTTCCGTCCGATGGAGCTCCCATATCATGGCCTGCGTGGGGATCGGCAGCATCGGCGTCGGCCTGTCCGTCCATGTCATGACCGGCATGCGGGTCGTTTGTCGCAGGGGCGGGTTGATCGCCCATATCGTGACCGGCATGGGGGTCAGCCTTGGCCTCTGCCGGGGCCGGCTCGGGCATATCGTGACCCTGATGCTGCGCCAGCGCCGGCGCTGCGCTCAGCAGTAGGACAATCGCGAGGGCGGGTTTCATTGCCCGCTCTCCGGACCCATCACCGTTACTGTCTGCATCATCCCGCCATGCATGTGGTAGAGCAGGTGGCAGTGAAATGCCCAGTCGCCCGGTTCATTGGCGGTCAGGTCGAACTGTGCGCTCGCTCCAGGCTGGACAATGACGACGTTTTTGCGGGGCTGATGGGCGGCATCCTCGCCGTTGACCAGCTCGAAGAACATCCCGTGAAGGTGGATCGGGTGCGCCATCATGGTATTATTGACGAGTTTGACCCGCACCCGCTCGTTCCACGCAAAGCGGATCGGGACGTCGCTGACGGCGGAATACATCTTCCCGTCGAATGACCACATGTAGCGTTCCATATTGCCGGTGAGATGCAGCTCCAGCAAACGCGAAGGCTCGCGCGTGTCTGCATTGGGCTCCAGCGCTGACAGCAAGCGGTAATTGAGCACGCGATGTTCGACATCGCGCAGGCCGAGACCGGGATCGCCCATCTTGTCCACCGGAGCCATCGAGACCATGTCAATCCCTGGCCCCACCTTCACGTCGGGCGGCAACAGCAGCGTGTCACGCATCTTCATGCCATCCATCGAATGCCCGCCGCCGCCGTCATCCCCGTGCCCGCCATCGCCATGGTTCATTCCCATGTCGCCCATGTCGAGCAGGGGCGGCTTTCGTGGCGGAGGGATGGCCGCGCGCGCGCCGGGACGGCTCGCCAGCGTTGCAAGCGCCATGCCGGAGCGGTCCATGCTCTCGGCGATAATGGTATAGGCCTCCGCGTCGCGCGGGGTGACGATCACATCGTAAATCTCGGCGGTGCCGATCTGGAGCTCATCGACTTCAACCGGCTTCACGTTTTGGCCGTCCGCCGCGATCACCGTCATGGCTAGGCCGGGTATGCGCAGATTGAAGAAGCTCTGCGCCGCGCCGTTGATAACGCGAAGCCGCACCCGCTCACCGGGCTTGAACAGGTATTCCAGCCCCTCTTTCGGCCCGCGCCCGTTGGCGAGGTAGGTATAGGTGGAACCCGTCACATCGGCGATGTCGGTCGCAGGCATGCGCATCTCGGCCCACATCCGGCGGTCGGCGGCGGTCAGCGGGTAATCGTCGGCCCAGCTGGTCTGTTGATAGTTGAAATAGCCTTCGCCCTTGCGAAGCCGATCCATGATGAAATGCGGATCGAGGGGGGTGAATTCGCTCAAGAGCAGGATGTAATCGCGATCATACGCGGCAGGCTCGTCGCCCGCCGGGTCGATAATCAGCGGGCCGTAATGCCCCTGCTGTTCCTGAAGCCCCGAATGGCTGTGATACCAGTATGTGCCCGCTTGCCGGATAGGGAATTCATAGGGGAAGGTCTGACCCGGCTTGATACCGGGAAAGCTGATGCCTGGCACACCATCCATTTGGAACGGCAGGAGCAGCCCATGCCAGTGGATCGAAGTATCGGTATCGAGCGTGTTGGTGACATTGAGGCGGACATTCTGCCCTTCGCGCAGGCGGATCAGCGGCCCAGGCACCGAGCCATTGACTGCGATCCCGTGCCCCTTGCGCCCTTGCACCGTCCGAGGGCCGTGGCCGACAGTAAGATCGATCACTGCGCCTGACACCTCGTCGAAGCCCACACGGATCGGCGAGCCGCCGCGCATGCGGTGGACAGAGTGCCCTTGCGCCCATGCGGGCATAGCGGCGAAGGCCGAGGCTGTCCCCAGCCCTGAAAGCAGGTGGCGGCGTGAAAGTGTCAGATGGTCCATACCCAGCATTACGCATGGACGCGGCTCACCCCTCAAAGTTTCTTTCGTCCACCCTCGTTTGCCAGAAGCTCACTGAGCTTGCTGCGCGCACGATAGAGCCTCGTTTCGACCGCTTTTTCGCTGATACCAAGCACGTCGGCTGTCTCGGCCTGACCAAGGCCCTCGACGGTTCGCAGGATCAAGGTTTCGCGCAGACGTGCCGGCAGCCGCACTATTGCTGCATTGACCCGCGCGAGCTCGGCGCGGTCGGCCGTCTGCACGTCTGGCGCGATAGCATCGTCGGGCATGTCATGGGCCGCATCGATCGGAGCTGTGCGCCACAGCATCGTACGCAGCCGGCGCCTGCGCCCCCAATCGCGGCATTTGTTGAGCGCAATCCGCCTGAGCCAAGTCAGAAGCGGCCGTGAACGATCGTAGCCATCGAGTGCCGAAAATGCGGCAATGAAGGTGTCCTGTGTAAGATCGAGCGCCTCTTGCGCGTCACCGGTCGAAGCACGGATGAAGCGGTAGATCGGCTCGCGGTAGCGGGCGAGCAGTTCCCGGTAGGCATCCTGCCTTCCGATGAGCGCCAGTGCCACCACCTCGGCATCGCTCCCCTCGGCAAGCGGGAGGCTCACTTCGTATCGGGGGCGAGAGCCTTGGCCACAGCCCGGTCAAATGCCGCGGCCTGATCGGGCCTTAAAACGGAGCGCATTTCGAAGAGGTGTTCGAGCGTTTCCTTCTGCATCTCGCCCATGACGTGGTGCGTGTGATCAACGGCTGCTGTGACTTCGGGGCCGTAGCCGTGCTCGGCCTCCATGGCTTCGGCCAAATGCGCATTGGCCGCCCTCATATCGAGCTCCAGCACCTTGCGGCGTATCGCAAAACGCTGCTCGATTGCCTCGATCTTCGCCGCTTGCGCTGCGTCCAAGTCGAGGTCGCCGTGCAGTAATGCATGTAGCTCAGTCTCGCTTTGCCTGCCATTGTTGAGCAACTTCTGACCCAAAAAGGTTCCCGCAAACGCGGCAATGAAGGCGACCACGATGAGCAAAGCCAACCACGCAGGTCTCGTCACGGATGAACATCCAGAAGATTCGAGGGTGCGAGAGGATTGTCGGAGGCAAACGGCGCGATCCCCTGCGCCTGTGCAGGTGGCCCGGTCACAAGCCCACCGGTGGTCAGGCCCAGCAACAAAGCAAAGGCCCCTGCTAAGAATGTCGCGCGCTTGCCAAACGATGCTTCGCGGCGTTGCGCGGCAAACCCTGCGATAATTGCATCGTCAATCAGCTCGAGGCCCGCAGGAACGGGCAAGCTTGCGAGTTGTCGCAGGGATGAATCAAGTTCGGACACAGGCAATCTCCGTGTTGCACGTGTTCTATACGCAAGCGATGCGCCCGCCCCTCAGAAAAAATGGATATCACTGAAGCGGTCGGATCGCAGAGCGTGATCGCCAGACGGCCTCGCAGCGCGCGGATAACCGGTTTCGGCAGGAGCGGCCATTCGTTTTTCAGCGAGCGAACGACCGACCCTGGGTCGATAGGCGACGCATTCCTCGGCTGCGATCAACGGCAGCTTTCGCGTTCTGTCACCCGAAAGCGGTCAGGCAGCTTACCACCCACCTCCAGCCATTCGCGATCAAGCTCGCAGTGCCCAAAAGCTGACACTGCCGGAGCGCCAAACAGAAAACCCCGGGGGATTGCTCCGCCGGGGTTTCTTGTGTTGGTGCCTTGGCCGACTCCGGCGGAGCCGGAGTCGTCAGACGGGGCCTTACACCAGCGCGCCAAGATGCTGACGCATCACGCGCTGGAAATGCTCAAGCGCCGCACGGGCTTAACCAATGCGCGATGAGTCAGGCTCATCGCGCATTGGTATTACGGCCCCGCTGGCCGGCCTTGGGCGAGTGCGGAGCCAGCCTTGGCTGGCTCGCGCCCGCCCTAGCGGCTTAGAACCCCATGCCGCCCATGTCGGGCATCGCGGGGGCGGCCGGCTTGTCGTCCGGACGCT
>CAZSJE010000093.1:4080-8850 GCA_964606835.1 uncultured Sphingorhabdus sp. | reverse complement strand
ACCAAGGACGATCTGGATATTTATTCGCTGGAAAGCCATCAGCGTGCAAAGGCCGCGACCGAGGCAGGACATTTCGAGCGCGAGATCGTTGCGCTGGAAATCGAGACGCCCGAGGGCAAGGAAATGCACAAGGTCGACGAAGGAATCCGTTTCGACGCGACGCTGGAAGGCATAGCGAGCGTAAAGTTGTTGCAGGAAGGTGGGGCAATTACCGCGGCCAACGCCTCGCAGATTTGCGACGGCGCATCGGCCGCGCTGATCGTGTCGGAGCAGGCGCTGAAAGACCATGGCCTGACCCCCCGCGCGCGCATCCACCATATTTCGGTGACCGCTGGCGATCCGGTGATCATGCTCGAAGAACCGCTGTTCGCCACCGAAAAGGCCCTGAAAAAGGCGGGCATGAACATAAGCGATATCGATGCCTATGAGGTCAATGAAGCCTTTGCCCCGGTGCCTTTGGCGTGGCTCAAATATCTGGGCGGAGACCGTTCGCGCATCAACCAGCATGGCGGCGCGATTGCGCTTGGCCATCCGCTGGGCGCTTCGGGTACCAAGCTGATGGCAACACTGATGGGTGTGCTTGACGCGACCGGTGGCAAATATGGCCTGCAGACGATGTGCGAAGGCGGCGGTCAGGCCAATGTGACGATCATCGAACGGCTCTAAATCTCCCAAATATAAGGAAAGCTAATGAAACTCGATTCAACCGTATCCGCCGTGATTACCGGCGGGGCTTCCGGCCTTGGTGCCGCTACCGCCCGCGCGCTTGCCGCCAAAGGCGTCAAGGTTGCAATTTTCGACCTGCAGCAGGAAAAGGGCGAAGCCGTAGCCGCCGAAATCGGCGGGGTTTTCTGCGAGGTCAATGTGACCAGCGATGAAAGCGTTGCTGCGGGTTTTGAAAAGGCACGCGCCGCGCATGGGCAAGAGCGCATCCTCGTCAATTGCGCCGGCACGGGCGCAGCAATGAAAACCGCCAGCCGTTCAAAGCAGGATGGCTCGATCAAATTCTACCCGCCCAGCGCCTTCGACTGGCTGATCCAGATCAACCTGGTCGGCACTTTCCGTTGCATCGCGATGTCGGCGGCAGGGATGATGACGCTAGATCCACATAATGAAGATGGCGCCCGCGGCGCTATCGTCAACACCGCTTCGGTGGCAGGCGAAGACGGCCAGATGGGCCAGGTCGCTTACTCGGCATCGAAGGCAGGCGTCATTGGCATGACCCTGCCCATCGCCCGCGACCTGATGAGCGAAGGCATCCGCGTCAATACTATTCTGCCGGGTATTTTCGAAACCCCGCTGATGATGGGCGCGCCGCAAAATGTGAAGGACGCGCTGGCAGCCTCGGTTCCCTTCCCGAAGCGACTGGGCAAGCCTGAGGAATATGCCAATCTCGCGCTGACGATGATCGAGAATGATTATTTCAATGGCGAGGATGTGCGCCTGGACGGTGCAATCCGCATGGCGCCGCGGTGACCGCGTATGGATAATTAGGGACTGTCCCTAATTATCCGTTCGTGTCGAGCGCAGCCGAGACACCGTTCCATCTAACACCGGCCTCTCGACTACGCTCGAGGCGAACGGATTTGAGAGTAAGGTTTGGATAATGACCGAATATACCCAGATCCTCTATGAAGTGGCCGACAATATCGCCACGATCACGCTCCACCGCCCGGAGAAGATGAACGCTTTCACCGGCACCATGATGAACGAAATGATCGCGGCATTCGACCGAATCGATGCCGACGATGACGTCCGTGCGGTAATCGTCACCGGCCATGGTGACCGCGCTTTTTGTGCAGGTGCCGACCTGACCCCCGAAGGCGGCGGGCAGGTTTTCGCCGACCGGGGCGAGGTGGAATCATTGTCCGACGAACGCGTTCGGGATGGTGGCGGGCGGCTGACGCTGCGCATCTATCGGTGCAAGAAACCAGTGATCGCCGCCGTCAATGGAGCCGCCGTGGGCGTCGGCGTGACGATGCAGCTGCCTATGGATATCCGGCTGGCCAGCGATACCGCGCGCTTCGGCTTTGTCTTCGCCCGACGCGGGATTGTGCCGGAGGCTGCCTCCAGCTGGTTCCTGCCGCGTCTGGTCGGTTACCAGCAGGCGCTGGAATGGTGCATGACCGGCCGGATTTTCGACGCTCAGGAAGCGCTTAAGGGCGGCCTTGTCCGCTCGGTACATCCGGCGGACGAACTGCTTGTCCAAGCGCGCAAGCTTGCTCGCGAAATCGTCGACAACACCGCACCCGTCTCCATCGCCATGACCCGCCAGATGCTCTGGCGCAACGCCTCGCAGCCGCATCCGATGGACGCACATAAGGTCGACAGCCGCGCCATCTATCGCCGCGCGCGTTCAGGCGACGCGGCGGAAGGAATTGCCAGTTTCCTGCAAAAACGCGCGCCCGACTATCCCGACAAAGTGTCCACAGACATGCCGGACTTCTTCCCTTGGTGGGAAGAACCGTTATATAAATGACATAAAGGGCAAAAGGGGTTTAGAAAAATGGCCACAACGGGCCCCAAAATCGCCGACACCAGCCATGCTGCCAATGAAGCCAGCGGCGCGCGCGAGCAATTGATCGAAGCGGCAAGCCAGATCATGCGTGATGGCGATACCATCGACCTGTCACTTTCCGAACTTTCGCTGCGCGCGGGGTTGAACAGTGCGCTCGTCAAATATTATTTCGGCAACAAGGATGGCCTAATGCACGCGGTGCTCGACCGTGACATGGACCAGATCGTCTCCAGCCTGAACGCCCTGGTGGCAAAGGACATGCCGCCCGAAGAGAAGCTCCGCCGCCATATCGGCGCGACCATCGACACCTATTTCGCTTATCCTTATTTGAACCGCCTGCTCATGCGGCTGATTCGCGACAGCGCGCCGGTGGAAGCCGGAAGGATCGCCGAGCGTTATTTGCGCCCGATCTCGCGCGCCTATGATCAGTTGATCGCTGAGGGCGTCAAAGCAGGTAAGTTCCGCGACCTCGACCCGCAACTGTTCCACTTCACCGTGACAGGTGCCGCCGACCGCTTCTTCTCGGCGCGGCAGGTGCTGCGGCATTGCTATGACCAGAATGACATCAGCGTCGATATGCGCGACCGGTATCGCGAACATACTGTCGCGCTGATCATGCGCGGTTTGTTGGCGGATTAGCCCAACTGACCCCTAATCTCATCGCCATCGTCATCGACTGAGGGTGGATCGGCAAAGTGCGAGGCCGGGGTTTGCCGATACCGAACCGGATGGCGCATACTGCGGTAACGATAGCCCGCCTTTGCCTCGCGCTCCTCAAAAAAATCGACGTCGGTCAGATGCGGATCGACAAGCACATCGGCCATGCGATTATATTTCATCGCCGGGATATTGTTGTCGGCCAATAGCACCAGCCAGTCGGCGGTCGTCCGCGTCCCCATCAATTCCTCGATAATGGCATATAGTTCGCCGGTATGCTTGGTCCGCTCCTCATAGGTTGAAAAGCGCGGGTCGTCGAATACGCCGGGGCGACCGGCCAGTTCGAAAAAGCGCGTCCATTGCGCGTCATTATAGGGGACCACTGCGATGTAACCATCTGCTGTCGGATAGGGCCGCCGCCGGGGATTGACCGAGCGCGTGTAAGCCAGCTTGCCGAGCGCGGGTATAAAGGTTTCCCCCCATAAATTCTCCACCATGTTGAACCAGGTGAAACATTCGAGCATCGGCACCTCGACAAATTGTCCGCCAGCGCCATTTTGCCGCGCGATATAGGCAGCCATCACGGCTTGGGCAGCGAACAAGCCGCTGACCTTGTCGGCGACCAGCGAGGGCGAATATTGCGGGCGCTGGCCATCGCGGATTTCGGAAAGTGCGGCAAAGCCCGATGCGGCCTGGATGAGGTCGTCAAACGCCTGCAACGGCGCATAACGTCCGCCCGAACCATAGCCCGCGCAATGCACATAGATGATATCGGGATTGACCGCGCGCACGGCCTCATAGCCCAAATCGAGCCGTTCCATCCCGGCCATACGCACATTGTGGATGAAGATGTCCGCCTCCGTCAGGAGCTCAAGGATCATCGCCCTATCCTTGGCCTTTTGCGCGTTCAGGTTGAGCGATTTCTTGTTGCGGTTGAGCGCCGTATAGATCGGCCCGATATCGCCGGTGGGCGAGGCCCCTGCGCGCCGCATCATGTCGCCGCCCGCTGCACTTTCGCCATTTTCGATCTTGATCACTTCCGCACCCAGATCGGCCAGTTGCAGCGTCGCAAACGGACCAAGCACCACCGAGGCCATGTCGACGACTTTCAGCCCCTTTAGCGGCCCGGTCCGCTCGCCATCCCATTGCAGTTTCGGCCAGCCCATCTATCTCTCTCCACTATCGATGTCTTGCTTCCTCGATAGCCCGAAATCGGCTATTGTCGAGACGGGGCAATGGAGAAAGACGATGCAATATGCGAAATTTGCCTTTGCGTTTTCGGGCTTGGCCCTGCTCGCCGCCTGCGCCCAGGGCGAGGCGCAAACCAGCCCGCTGCCCTTGACCGATAAGCAGGCAAGTCTCCTTGCCAAATATATCGAAGGCAAAGTGCCAGGCGAGCCGGTCCGCTGCATCTCGCAATTCCCGCAGACGTCTATCATCCGGGTCAGCGACGATGTGGTGATCTATCGCGTGTCCGGCAGGCTGGTTTACCAGAACCGGCTGAGGTCGCCCTGCCCTGGGCTAGCCCGGGACAATGACGTGATCGTCACCGAACATTATGGCTCCCAGCAATGCAGCGGGGACATTTTGCGGCT
>CAZSJE010000093.1:0-3980 GCA_964606835.1 uncultured Sphingorhabdus sp. | reverse complement strand
GCTGCAGGCCGTTCCTTGCCATAGCTGACGGTCTGGATCCGCGAGGCATCGATGCCCAGCGAAGCGAGATAGTTTTTCGCAGCATTAGCGCGGCGCTCACCCAGCGCCAGGTTGTAATCGCGCGTGCCGCGCTCGTCGCAATGCCCTTCGATAACGATGCGCTTGTTCGGATAGCGCGCCAGCCATTGTGCCTGCGCCTGCAAGGTCGCTTGATCTTCGGCGTCGATATTGAACCGGTCGGTATCGAAAAATACGCGGTCGCCGTTCATGCCGACACTCTGCAGGAAATCTTCCTGACTGCCCGGCAGTATTTGCCCCGACGTATCGCCGCTCTGGTCCTGCGGCGTGCCATATTGGGTGTTGTCGGCAGGCGGCGGGACATCCTTAACCTTTTTCGGGCCGCAGGCCGCAAGTGCTGTGGTCGCCAGCAACACCAGCCCGAGAGTTCGCATATCATTCTTCATCTTCGTCTCCTTCTCTCAGCCCCAACGCATTTACGGCAAAACAGGTCCCCAGGCGGGGTCCGATCCATCGACCGGGGTCGGCAGCTTGCGCTCGTTCCGCCCGGTCAGGTCGACCTGCCAGATGCTTGTTTTACCACTATTCTTCTCTGTGCGAAAGAACTGGATGACGCGGCCATTGGGCGCCCATGTGGGGGCTTCGTCCTGCCAGCTGTCGGTCAGCATGCGTTCGCCCGAGCCATCTGGGCTCATTACGCCGACGCGAAAGTCGCCTGCAATGCGCGTAAAGGCAATCAAATCGCCGCGCGGGCTCCACTCGGGCGTGGCATGACGACCGCCGCCAAAGCTGATCCGGCGCTGGTTGCTGCCATCGGCGTTCATCACATAGACCTGCTGGTTGCCGCCCCGGTCGCTTTCGAAGACGATCTGTTTGCCGTCGGGCGAGAAGCTGCCGCCGACATCGATCCCCGGCGCATTGGTCAGCCGCACCGGCGTACCCCCGCCCGCCGCGGAAATCTTGTAGACATCGGTGTTTCCACCCACGGCCATCGAATAGAGGATTGTCTGGCCATCGGGCGACCAGCGCGGAGCGAAAGTGGGGTTTTTGCTCGCGGTAATCAGCCGCTGCCGCCCGCTGTCGACATCATAGACGTAAATGCGCGGATTGCCGTCTTGATAGCTCAGATAGAGGATCGATTTGTAATTGGGCGAGAAGCGCGGCGTCAGCGCGGTGGCTTGGCCATTGGTGATGAAGCGGTGGTTGGCCCCGTCCGAATCCATGATCGCCAGCCGTTTTACCCGCTTACCCTTCGGCCCTGTTTCCGCGATATAAGCAATGCGGCTGTCGAAAAAGGGCAACTCACCGGTCAGTTTGGAGTAGATCGCATCGGCACATTTATGCGCCGCCCGCCGCCATTCCTTGGGAGGAACGACAAAGCCAAGCCGGGTCACTTCCTGCGTCAGGTTGACGTCGTACAGATAGCAACCAACGGTCAGGTTTCCGTCGCCGCCGACACGGATAAAGCCTTCGAAAAGCTGCTCGAAATTGCGGCCTTTCCAATAATCATATTGTGGGGCCGTGACTTCGCCCAGCGTAACCGCGCGCACCGCCGAGGGACCTTGCGGTTCGAACAGCCCCGAATTGCGCAAATTCGCGGTGATCACCTCGGCAATCTGACGGCCCAGATTGGCGCTGTTCCCTGCCGCCGTATCCGCCGGATTGGGTGCTACCAGCGCGGGGACGGCAATCGAGCGGACCTTGTTGGCAACATCGACCTCGATCAATTCGGGTTCGTCATCGGCAGGCGCAGGCTGTGCGGTCTGGGCCGCTGCCGCAACGGGCAAGCCAAGGAACAGCAGGATGGAGAGGATCAGGCGTTTCATCATCAGGCTCACCTATTTGAAATTGACCTTCAGCTGCACCTTGTGGTTGCGCCAGGTATCATATTGTTCGGGATCGAGATTATAGGGCGATGCCTTGCGCAAACTGTCGAGCACGCAACGTTTCATCTGCTCCACTTGCGCCTGGTTCGACGGGGTAATGCCCTGCACGTCATAGACATTGGCGCTGGTCAGCGCGGCGTTGGAACCGATGCTCAGTTGCACGAACACGCGGAGTGAGCTGTTGTCGCTGGTCGGCGGCGCGCAGCCGGGGATGAAGGGACGCACTTCGGCAGCAATGGTGTTGCTGGCGAGCGAGCGAATCTGCGCGCTACTTTGCGTGGTCGCACCCTTGCCGCTGCCTTCGCCGGGGCCTTTGGTCTTGGCTGCGCCAGCACCGCCCCCAAGGCCACCCAGCCGCTTTTCCATTTGCCGGTCAAAGTCCGACGGCGCACTGTTGCGCGGCGATCCGGTCCTGACCGGCTTGGCTTGCGGTTTGGCGACTGCTTTGGGCGGGACCTTTGCCACCGGCCTGGGCTTGGGAGCGGGTTTGGGCACCGCGCGTTCCACCGGCTTGGGCAGCGGTGCGGGGTCGAATACCGCTTCAGGGACGGGCTCTGGCGGGGTCTCCTGAACCTCTTCAACTGGTACCTCGGCAGGTGCCGGAGCCGCAGCGGCGGGCGCGGCTTCGCTGACAATCTCCACCGCCACGCCGTCGCCGCTACCGCCGCCATCCGGACCTGACGGGGCAGCAGCGCGGAACAGCCCGAACACAAGCAGCGCGAGCAACAGGGCATGCCCGCCAAGCGCGGCGCCCAGACCGACTTTGTCGCTACGGTCCATGGCAAAGCCGTTATTCATCGCTGGATGAACCTACAGTGACCATATTGACGCTGTTTAGCCCCGCGCGGTTGAGCTCGCCCATGACACGCATCATGCTGCCATAGTCGACGCTGGTATCGCCGCGCAGCATGATCTTGCGCGGGTTTTCCGGCGTCTGTTCGGCGGCAATTGTTGTCAGCCGCTCACCCAGTTCGCTCGGCCGGACGGCATCGCCGTCGATGAACACCGCGCCTTCCTTGTCCACCGTAATGTTGAGCGGAGCCTGCGGCATGTCGATTGCCTTGGCTTTGCTTTTGGGCAGCTCGACCGCAACCCCAGTCACCAGCAGCGGTGCGGTCACCATGAAGATCACCAGCAGCACCAGCATCACATCGACAAAGGGCGTGACGTTGATTTCCGCCATCGGCGCGCGCCGGTGCCCGCGCCGCGACCGACGGCTGTTGGGACTGGAGGAAAGGTTCATAGCCAAGGCTTTAGCCTTCCCGCTCCAATTCACGACTTAACGTGCCGTGGAAACCATCAGCAAAGCGGCCCAGCCGCGCCTCATGCTGGTTCAGCCGGTGCGAGAAACGGTTATAGGCGATCACCGCCGGGATTGCCGCAAAAAGGCCGATTGCGGTCGCAAACAGCGCCTCGGCCAGTTTCGGCGCAACTGTTGCAATCGAGAAATTGCCGTCGGCAAAGCTCGACAGGCTGACCATGATCCCCCAGACCGTACCGAACAGCCCGACAAAGGGTGTCACAGAGCCGGTGGTAGCGAGGAAGTTCAGCCGGTTGGCGAGCCGGTCGCTTTCCGCCGCGATGGTTGCGTCCATGGCCGTTGCCAGCCGCTCACGCGTGCCGGCCCGATCAATACTCTTGCCATTGGTCGAGCGCCGCCATTCGGCAACGCCTGCGGCAAACACCCGCGCAACCGGCAGGTCGAGCTTGCCGCGTTCGTTGTAGAAACCGTCGATGTCGGAGGATTTCCAGAAATCGGTCTCGAACTTGGTGGTTTCATCGTTGATCCTGCTCATCCGGAACATAAATCCGATGATGATTGCCCAGGCCCAGATGCTGGCAAGCACCAGCCCGATGATCACCAGCTTCACCACCCAGTCAGCCGCCAGGAACAGCTCGATAATCGAAAAGGCGCTGCCCGACTGGCTCAAAATCAACGGCTCCATGCTCATCCTTCTGTCTGCTTAACCACCGCTATGAATCACGGAACGAAATGCCGCAACCCATTCCGCCGGTTGCCGCACCGGGCGGCCATCGGGCGAAACGAAGGCTGCGGTCACCTCTGCCTCGACCAGC
>CAZSJE010000092.1:4592-8914 GCA_964606835.1 uncultured Sphingorhabdus sp. | reverse complement strand
CCAGATGCTCATGCTACCCATGTCAAATCTCCTGAAGGTGCGGTGCGCGTCGCCCGATTATCCTCAATCTAAGCGTTCGTATCGGATATTTCCAGTTCGCTTTCATCATCGCCTGCTTCGTCGGCCAATTGGTCCTGCAACCCTTCCAGCGCCAGATCGATCGGATCAAGCAAGCCTGCGGCTTTCAGGTCGGCGAGACCCGGCAGGTCGCGGCGGTTGGCGAGCCCGAAATGCGCGAGGAATTCAGCTGTCGTCGCATAGATTAACGGACGACCGGGCACTTCCCTTCGCCCCGCAGGCCGCACCCAGCCCGCCTCCATCAGCACATCGAGCGTGCCCTTGCTAATCTGCACACCGCGAATAGCCTCGATCTCGGCGCGGCTTACCGGTTCGTTATAAGCAATGATCGCCAGCGTCTCGACCGCAGCGCGGCTGAGCTTGCGGCTTTCCTCGCGCTCGCGGCGGAGCAAGTGGGCGAGATCGGCCGCCGTCTGGAAATGCCAGGCCTTGCCGCGCTTCACCAACTCGATCCCTCGTCCGCGATAATGCTCCTCCAGCCGCGTCAACGCGTCTAGCACGTCGATTGCATCGCCCACACAGGCGCGGATTTGCTCGACCGTCATCGGCTCTTCAGAGGCAAACAAAGTCGCCTCGACCGAGCGCATCGATATGTCATATTCAATCATCATGCTTTTGCCCTCAACAGCAGCGGCGCGAAACTGCCGTCCTGCTGCAAATCGATTTTGCCTCTTTTGGCGAGCTCAAGCACCGCGGCAAAGCTCGATGCCAGCGCCGATTTGCGCAAGCCAAAGCCTGCATCAGGCGGCAGGAATGCCTCCAGGCTGGTCCAGTCGAGCGCAGCGCCGACCATCGCCGACACCCGGTCCAGTGCTTCTTCCAGCGTCATCACCGCACGTTTCTTGACCACATGCAGCACCGGCTCGTTCCGTGCGTGGATTTGTGCATAGGCCGCGATCAGCTCGAAATAGCTGATATCCCAGATATTTTTGCGCACTACTTTCAGGCCCTCGGGCGCCCCGCGCAGGAAGATGTCGCGCCCGATCCGGTCGCGCGCCATCAGCCGCGCCCCGCTCTCGCGCATCGCATTCAGCCGCTCGAGCCGCAATTGCAGCCGCAAGGCCAGTTCCTCCGGGCTGGGATCGGTTTCCGGGTCCTTGGGCAACAACAGCGCCGATTTCAGATAGGCAAGCCATGCCGCCATGACGAGATAGTCGGCGGCCAATTCCAGCTTCAGCGCTCGGGCATTCTCGATAAAGCCCAGATACTGCTCAACCAGCTGCAAGATCGAAATGGCGCGCAAATCGACCTTCTGGTTGCGCGCCAGCGTCAGCAAAAGGTCGAGCGGGCCTTCCCAGCCGTCTATGTCGATTTTCAGCGTATCGGTGTCGTCGGTTGGTGGCGTGAGGTCATTTTCCTCGAACAGCAGATCGTCAATCTCGCTCATGCTGCCCCCGTCGCCGCATGGGTCAGCTTGTTGGCGCTTGCCAGCGCCAGCAGTTCGTCACGTTTTGACAGCAGTTCCGCGAGGCGTTCACCAACAAAATCGACGGGCCTGATCGTCGCCATCGCGCGGCCCAACCTTTCGCGGGCAAGCTCGGTTATGTCCGGCAGCCGTTCAACAATCTCCACCATCTCGTCGAACCGCCCCCAGCAATTGAGCGCCAGATCGCAACCCGCCTCGACACAGGCGACCGCTCGCGCGGGAACATCGCCCGACAGCGCGTTCATGTCCAGATCGTCGCTCATCAGCAGATTGTCGAAGCCGATTTCGCCGCGGATCACCTGCTCGATAATGATTGGCGACATCGTCGCGGGGCGATCCCGGTCATAGGCCTCGAAAACGATATGGCCGGTCATGCCCATTGGCGCCTTGTTCAAAGCGCGGAACGGCGCAAAGTCTTGTTCAAGGTGATCTCTAGAAACACTTACCGTCGGCAATTCATGATGGCTATCAACCACGGCCCGGCCATGGCCCGGCATGTGCTTGATCACGCCGGCAACACCGCCCTTATCCAACCCGTCGAGCACTGCGCGCCCAAGTGCGGCCACGCGCATCGGGTCGCTGCCCATCGCGCGGTCACCGATAGCTGGCGTGGTTTCGGGGACGCGCACGTCGAGCAGTGGCAGGCAATCGACGTTGATGCCGACCTCTGCGAGCGTCAGCGCAATCGCCTCGGCATTGTTGCGCGCCGCCTCAATGGCAGTCATCGCCGAGACGTCGTAGAGCGCATCGAAAGCCGCCCCAGCCGGAAATTCCGGCCAGACCGGCGGCTTCATCCGCGTTACCCGCCCGCCCTCCTGGTCGATCAGGATCGGCACATCGTCGCGCCCGTGCAGGTCGCGCAGCGAATCGGTGAGCGCGCGCAATTGCGATCGGTCTTCGATATTGCGCAGAAACAGGATATAACCTGCAGGTTCGCTATCGCGAAACAGGGCGCGTTCGTTATCGGTAAGCGTCAGCCCCGAAAGTCCGAATATCACTGGTTTCATGGCCGTCCCGATTTCGCCCCCGCTTTCGGGCTATTCCGCTTTGTAAGGCGACACAAGGCCACAAGGCCAGCTTTTCCGCCAAAACTGTGCATAAAATAAGGCCGTGATGAGCTTGCACTCATCACGGCCCCAACAATAAACTGGCGCCTCTCCCCTCAGAGCGCGAGTTTACTTCGGTACGAAGCAGTTTTCGCCAGCAGCCTTCAGCTTGGCACAGAGCTGTTGGGCTGCGGCAGAATTGGCGACAATGGCCTGCAGGCGAAACACCTTGCGCCCACCCTCACCCGATGCCTCGACAACGCGCTTGTTGATGCCCGATATCGCGCCGAACCGCTTGCCCAGCGCCGTCCAGGCGCGCTCCGCCTCTGGCGCGTCGCCAAAGGCACCAAGCTGCACGAATGCCGCTCCGGCAGGAACCGGGCCCGATGCCTTGGGTGCACCGGCGGCAGGCGCAGCAGTCGCCGCAGCAGCCGCTGCCTTGGCCTTGGCCGGGTCGATCTGCGCATCGGCCTTCTTGCCGTCGCTGGCGGCAAAGGCCGTGTCACCCTCGCCTTCAAATTTCTTGCCTTCGGGGTCGGTCGGGGCAACTTTGTAATTGCCCTCTTGCGCCGCAATCAGCTCGCCATTGCCCTGGCCGCCCGATTGGTTGCGTTGCATCCAGTAGATGCCGCCAACGATTGCGGCGAGTAGCGCCAACCCGCCCAGCACCATCGCAGCCACCTTCAGCGGCGAGGCGCTTTCCTCATATTCATAGCCGTCCGCTGTCTCCAGCCAGGGAAGACGGTCGGGATCATCGAGGTTCAGTCCATAGCGGTCATTGTCTGTCATGGCGCTATCCTTTTCAAAATGCTTACATCTGTGTCGCGGCTTCGACCCCCATAAGACGCAGCCCGTTTCGGAACACCTGCCCCAGATTTTGGCCCAAGAAAAGCCTTGCACCGCTCAACTCGGGCGAATGTGCCAATATGAAGCGTTTGTCGGGCCTGTCATTACCCAAATTCCAGTAGGCATGGAAGGCCGCAGCAAGATCGGCCAGAAAGAAAGCGATGCGGTGCGGCTCGCCTGCCTTTGCCGCTGCCTCGACAATGCGCGGGAAATTGGCGGCTTCGCGGATCAGCGCCAGTTCTTCCTCGCCCAGTTGGTCGATATGCTCGGCTGAGGGTTTGAAGCCCTCCTCGTCCTGTGCCTTGCGTAGCGTCGAGCAAATGCGGGCATGCGCATATTGCACATAGAAAACCGGATTGTCCTTTGACGCCTCGACCACCTTGGCAAAGTCGAAATCCATTTGCGCATCGGCCTTGCGGGTCAGCATGGTGAAGCGCACCACGTCCTTGCCGACTTCACGAACGACATCCGCTAGCGTCACGAAGTTACCAGCCCGCTTTGACATTTTGACGGGCTCACCGCCGCGCAACAGCCGCACCATCTGCACCAGTTTGACGTCGAACGGCTTCTTGCCCTCAGTCAGGGCTTCGACCGCCGCCTTGATCCGCTTGACCGTCCCGGCATGGTCCGCGCCCCAGATATCGATCAACATGTCGGCTTGTTCGGCCTTTTGGAAATGATAGGCCATGTCGGCGCCGAAATAGGTCCAACTGCCGTCGGACTTGCGAATCGGCCGGTCCTGATCGTCGCCGAACTGCGTCGATTTGAACAAAGGTAGCGTCACCGGCTCCCAATCGGGATCGACCTCGCCCTTGGGCGGCTCCAGCTGGCCGTCATAGACAAGGCCCCGTTCGCGCAGGAAGGCTTCGGCGGCTTCGGGCTTTTTCTCGCGCTGCACAACCGCTTCGGATGCGAAAATATTGTGG
>CAZSJE010000092.1:2447-4492 GCA_964606835.1 uncultured Sphingorhabdus sp. | reverse complement strand
TTGACATAATATTCGCGCGTTACCTTGTAGCCTGAAAATTCGAGTAGCGACGCGAGAGCATCGCCAACCACGGCACCGCGGCAATGCCCCATATGCATGGGGCCGGTGGGATTGGCGGAGACATATTCGATGTTGACTGTTTTGCCCGCACCCAGGCTCGACCGGCCATAATCTTCGCCCTTGGTGGCGATTTCTAGCAGTTCGGCGCGCCATGTCGAAGCATCGAGCCGCAGGTTGATAAAGCCCGGGCCGGCAATCTCCACCGCGCTGACGCCATCCGCCTTGCCCAGCTCGCCCGCCAGCGCCTCGGCCAGCGCGCGCGGATTCATCCCCGCAGGCTTGCCCAGTACCATCGCTGCGTTGGTCGCCAGATCGCCATGCGCCGGATCGCGCGGCGGCTCGACCGTCACGTTGCGGCGGTCGAGACCGGCGGGCAAGGAACCGGCAGCAACCAGCGCATTCAGCGCGGCATCGACTTCATCGGCAAAACGGGCAAACAGCGTCACGGAAATATCCAAAGATTAAGGGGGCTGGCAAATCGCTGCCACCCCCTAATCCATGCCAGCAAAAAGAAAAAGGGGCCGTTGCAGCCCCACAGGACCGCCGGTTATCGCGTCACATTATATCGCAGCTGGTCCTCGGTTAGCTGGAAGCCAACCAGCAGTTCGAAATTGGCGCGTTGCATTGCGGCGCGGACTTCGGGATCGGCCATGGGGTCGAGTGCGGCGTCGGCATCGCCAGGCTTGCGCTTGCGGGTGATCCGCTCGACAATGTCGGCGGGAAGCCGCGCCGAATTGCCATCGATATAGCTGGCTACCTTCGCCGTTGCGCTGGCGCGATCCTGCCCATCGGCAAAGTTCAGCGTTACCTGGCCCACACGCTTGGCGACCACTGCCGAACCGCCCTGCACCACGGTGGAGAAATAAGGCAAGGTCACGCTGCGCGCGCCGCTGCGGTCCATCCGCCTCGCCTGCACCTCAAAATCAGCGACTGAATAGATGCGTTCGCCGCTGCTGTTGCAATTGGGGCGCAGCTTTGTGATTGTGGCAACGATGTCGACCGCGTTTGAATCCTGACTGCTCGCGGGGTTGAACAGCGTGATGTCGCCCGTGCCATCGGGGACCGCCACAGTCGGGCATCCCGTGCGCGTTGCCGTGATCCCCACGCCCGAACTGATATCCAGATCGCCGTCCCCGGCACAGGCAGACAGCGTCAATGCAAGCAGCGAGGCCGATAGGATGGCTTTGGTTTTCAACATCTTGTCCTTATTGCATGGCCGTCGCTCGGGCGGCTTCGGTTTCCCTTTATCGGCCTCATCCGCACCCGGCAAGTCCCCCTCCCGCGAAAGTCCTTGGCCTTCGCCTTCGCTTTACCTAAATGAGCTTGCTCATGACTGAACAAATTTCCGCAAAGCCGCCGCTCCAAATCCTGCTCGCCGCCCCGCGCGGCTTTTGCGCCGGTGTCGACCGCGCGATCCAGATTGTCGAGCTGGCGCTCGAAAAGCATGGCGCGCCGGTCTATGTGCGTCATGAAATCGTCCACAACCGCTATGTGGTGGACGGCCTGAAGGCAAAGGGCGCGGTGTTTGTGGAGGAACTGGATGAAGTTCCTGCTGGCGCACCCGTCGTGTTTTCCGCGCATGGCGTGCCGAAATCGGTGCCTGCCGATGCCGAGGATCGCGGGCTCGACTATCTCGACGCGACTTGCCCCTTGGTATCGAAAGTGCACCGCCAGGCCGAACGGCAGGTTGAGGCGGGGCGGCATATCCTCTTCATTGGCCATGCGCGGCATCCGGAAGTGATCGGCACATTCGGGCAAGTACCCGAAGGCTCGATGACGCTGATCGAAACCGTTGAGGATGCAGAGGCATTCGAGGACAGCGGCACCAATGGCCTTGCCTTCCTCACGCAAACCACCCTTTCGGTGGACGATACCGCCGAGATCGTGGGCATATTGCAACGCCGCTTCCCCGGCATTGTCGGACCAAAGGGCGAGGATATTTGCTACGCCACCTCCAACCGCCAGGCATCGGTCAAGGCGATCGC
>CAZSJE010000092.1:0-2347 GCA_964606835.1 uncultured Sphingorhabdus sp. | reverse complement strand
GAAAGCATCACCTTCAAACTCCCGCGCGGACTGGTCAGCGCAGAAGCGGCCTGATGGCCGTCTATACGCAGGTCAGCGCGGAGGCGGCATCGGCGCTGCTCGGGCGTTACGATGTTGGCAGGCTGACGGCGTTGAAAGGTATCGCCGAGGGTGTTGAGAACAGCAATTTCCTTGTCGAAACTGATCGTTTGCGCTTCATCCTGACACTGTATGAGAACCGCGTCGATCCTGCGGACCTGCCTTATTTCCACGATATGCTGGCGCACCTTCATGCTAAGAGCTGCCTCGTTCCGCGCTTTATCGAGGACCGCGAGGGACGCTGGCTGCAAGATGTGGCGGGGCGCAAGGCGTGCCTGATCGAATTTCTGTCGGGCGTTTCGGTTTCCGAACCTGATGCCCCGCTGGCGATGGAGGTAGGCAAGTCGCTTGGCGAAATGCACAGCGCACTTGCGGATTTTGGCGGCACGCGACCCAATCCGCTCGGCCAATCGCACTGGCAGCCGCTGTTCGAGAAATGCGACGAGCTGGCAACCGAAGCGCTGCATCCGGGCCTATCCGACCGGATCGCTGCCGAATGCGCTTTCCTTCAGGTTCACTGGCCGCAGGATTTGCCGCGCTCGGCGATCCATGCCGACCTATTTCCCGATAATGTGTTGATCCTCGACGGCAAGGTTACCGGCCTGATCGACTTCTACTTCGCCTGCACCGATGCACGTGCCTATGATCTTGCAGTGACGCATTGCGCGTGGAGCTTCGGTCCTGGCGACACCTATCGCGCCGACATTGGCGACGCGCTGGTTGCGGGCTATCTCGATCAAGTGCCGCTAAGCGAGGTTGAAGCCGCAGCACTCCCCATCCTCGCGCGCGGTGCATGCCTGCGATTTCTGCTGACCAGGCTTTACGACTGGATCAACACGCCGGCAGGCGCGCTGGTGTCCCGAAAAGACCCACTGGCCTTTTTGCGCCGTCTTGACCATTATTCGACGCACGGTTTAGCGGTGTAACGATATGAAAAGCGTTGAAATCTTCACCGATGGCGCGTGCAAGGGCAATCCCGGCCCCGGCGGCTGGGGGGCGATCGTGCGCTATGGCGTTCACGAAAAGGAAATTTCGGGCGGCGATCCCGCCACCACCAACAATCGCATGGAAATGACCGCCGCGATCCGCGCGCTCAAGCTCTTGATCGAACCCTGCGAAGTCACGCTGTACACAGACAGCAAATATCTGATCGACGGGATCACGCGCTGGGTCGATGGCTGGCAACGCAATGGCTGGAAAAACGCATCCAAACAGCCGGTGCGCAACGCCGATCTGTGGCACGAGCTGATCGAGGCAGCGGCGCAGCACGAGATCGAATGGCTTTGGGTCAAGGGCCATAGCGGCCATCCTGAAAACGAACGCGCCGACCGGCTGGCGAGCGCCGCTGCCGAGGGCGCAGTCTAACGCAATCTGTCCGGCGCGTAACTCGCCGGATCGATTTCGGGAACAGCGTTCCGGCCGAGCAATAACCCTGCGGCAAGTCGCGCTACGGCAGGCGCGGTCTGGATTCCAAAACCGCCCTGCCCTGCGAGCCAGAAAAATTCAGGGGTGGTTGGGTCGCGACCGATTACCGGCAGCCGGTCGGGTGCGAAGCTGCGCAATCCCGCCCATTTGCGTTCCAGACGGATAATGGGCCAATCGACGACTTGCTGAAAACGGTCGATGGCAAGAGCGATGTCAAGTTCCTCAGGTGACGCGTCGCCCGGTTCGGTCGGGATTTCGTCATGCGGGCTTAGCCATAACCGCCCGCCAGCTTCGGGCTTGAAATAGAAACTGCCATCCAGCCCGACGATCAGCGGCAGATCGGGCGATGCAGGCGGATCGACGGCCAGTTGCATGATCGTCCTGCGATAGGGAGTGATGCCTATGGGCGCGACGTCTGCCAGCAGTGCAACCGGGTCAGCCCATGCACCGGCAGCATTCACAAGCGTCGTGGCCGTGAAATTGCCTGAGGCCTCAATCGTCCAGTTGCCATCGCGAAATGCCGCCGCCTTCAGCCGAGCATTGCAATGAAGCTGCACTCCGTTTTTGCGTGCCATTTTGAGATAGCCAGCATGTAGCGCGGCTACGTCTATGTCGCAGCAACCCGGTTCCCAAAGCGCCTCGCTCCAGCCCGGTTTAAGGTTTGGCAGATAGGTGACGATCCCAGTTGCATCGAGCCGTTCCAGCGCGACGCCGCTTCTAGCAAAATCGTCGAGCATATCAGTCGCAATTGTCGCGTCACCCGCTTGCCCAAGATGCAATGCGCCGCGTGGCGTCAACAGCGCTCGCTCGGAAAAATCCGGCGGTGGTGCTGCCAGAAATGCGC
>CAZSJE010000091.1:0-8964 GCA_964606835.1 uncultured Sphingorhabdus sp. | reverse complement strand
TTCAAAAATTTCAGAAAAATGGTGCAGCCTTGGTGCGCCATCATCAAATCGGTGCGGCCCTTGCCACAGAGTTGGGGGAGTGTCAAAAAATTCTCTTTGACAGGTTGCGCGCGGTGCCGCCATGGCCCGCGCGATGAGCCATGCCGCGCCCCAGCCCCGATCCTTTGCATCCTCCGGCCCTTTGCGCGGAACCGTGCGCGTGCCGGGGGACAAGTCGATCAGCCACCGTTCGCTGATGCTTTCGGCGCTGGCGGTAGGGGAGAGCCGGATCAGCGGGTTGCTCGAGGGTGAGGATGTGCTCGCCACAGCGGCGGCCATGCGTGCGATGGGGGCAACCGTTGAACGCACTGGTGAGGGAGAGTGGCGCGTGCATGGCGTGGGTGTCGGCGGGTTGCTGCAACCTGAAACTGCGCTCGATATGGGCAATAGCGGCACCTCGACCCGGCTGCTAATGGGGTTGGTGGCGAGCCATGCGATCAGCGCGACCTTTATTGGCGATGCCAGCCTGTCGAAACGCCCGATGGGCCGGGTGATCGATCCGCTGTCGCTGAACGGTGCGGAATTTACCGCCAGCCCCGGAGGCCGCCTGCCGCTGATGGTGCGCGGGATTTGTCCGGCGGTGCCGATCCGCTACCGGCTGCCGGTGGCGAGCGCGCAGGTGAAATCGGCAGTGCTGCTGGCTGGGCTCAACACGCCGGGCATCACCGAAGTGATAGAGCCGGTGCCGACGCGGGACCATAGCGAGCGGATGCTGGCTGGTTTTGGCGCTGAACTAACGGTCGAAGCCGATGCCGATGGCACCCGCCATATCCGCCTGGTCGGGGAGGCCGAACTAAAGCCGCAGACCATCGAAGTCCCTGGCGACCCCTCCAGCGCCGCCTTCCCCATCGTCGGCGCGCTGATCACGCCGAGCAGCGAAGTCACCGTCACCCATGTCGGCATGAACCCGACGCGCACTGGGATTTACCGGATGCTGGAAGCAATGGGCGCGGACCTGACCTATTCGAATGAACGCACAGTGGGCGGCGAGCCGGTCGCCGACATCACCGCGCGGCACTCCGCGCTAAAGGGCATCGAAGTCCCGCCCGATATCGCGCCGAGCATGATCGACGAATTCCCGGTCTTCTTCATCGCCGCCAGCATGGCGCAGGGGCGAACGGTCACCAGCGGCCTCGACGAACTGCGCGTCAAGGAAAGCGACCGGCTGGCTCTGATGGCGGCAGGGCTGACCGCGATTGGCGCGCGGGTGGAGGAACGCGCTGACGGGCTGGTGCTGGAAGGCAGCGGCGGCGAGCCTTTGGCAGGTGGTGCGACGGTTGCCAGCGCGCTCGACCACCGGATTGCGATGAGCTTTGCTGTTGCCGGGCAGCATTGCTACACGCCTATGACGGTGGACGATGTATCGCCGATTGCAACAAGTTTTCCAACATTCCAAACGATGCTCGACGCATTGAGCAAAAGTTAGACCAAATTTAATCAATCAAAGCTTATTGTCTTGGCTGACCTTAAGACGAGGTGCCGATATGTTTGGACTATTCAAAAAAGTCATCATTGATAATTCTGTATTTGGACCATTGACCCGACGCGGAAGGGAATGGGAAGGTAATATAGAAATCCTGCCAAATCGACTGGTCCCTTTGGAGCTTGAAGGCACCAAAGAAGCTCCTCATGCCGACACACTTGCAGCTGCCTTGGAGCTTCCGATCAAGCTGCCTAGTCTGATCCCCGCCATTGCCAAAGAGCTTTTGGAGCACTTGGAGCCATACCGGGATGCTCTGTCGGACCCCAACGATAGGCTGGCAGAAATGTACAACGACCCCAGCACAGTCAAAAAAATGCAAAACATCGTCACGCCGGACGACGCATGGGCCGAAGCCGAAGTCAGCGGTGTGGAAGTCGGCTTAGCAGACGGCAAGGTCCGTTTGCTCATCAAAATCCGAACGATTTGGGATGAAGAACATACCTTGGGTGCTTATTTTGACGATTGGCAATTCATGGAACTGAATGGTAGCGTTTGAAAATGAAAATCTGTCGGCACCTCATTGTTGTCGATCATCCAAAGGTGCCTAGATTTCATCATGATCATTGCCGTTGATGGCCCAACCGCTTCAGGCAAAGGCACGATTTCCAAAGCCTTAGCTGCGCATTATGGGTTACCTTTCCTCGATACCGGCTTGCTTTATCGCGCGGTCGGGCGGCAGGTGGCTTTGAATGGCGGGGATGCGGGAAACCCAGCGGATGCTTTGGCGGCGTGCGATTTTCCGGACAGCCTGCTCGACGATCCGGTGTTGCGGAATGAGGAAGTTGGGGGACTGGCCAGCCGGGTTTCGGTGCATCCGGAGGTACGCGCGGCGCTGAAGGCTTGGCAGGTGGATTTTGCCAACCAGCCGGGTGGTGCCGTCCTCGATGGGCGCGATATCGGGACGGTGATTGCGCCGCATGCCGATGTGAAGCTGTTCGTTACGGCCTCCGCCAAGGTCCGGGCGCGCAGGCGGCATGAGGAGATGCTCTCGCGCGGACTGGATGTGGATTTTGAGAATATCCTGGCTGACATTCGCCAGCGTGACGAACGCGACGCGAACCGCGCCGAAGCGCCGCTGAAACCCGCATCAGACGCCATCTTGCTTGATACGGGCGATTTGACTATAGGCGCTGCCGTTCAAGCCGCGATAGACGCTGTGGAGGCTCGCCTCCGGGGTGGATAAGCGGCGGGGCGCTGCAATTGCAAAGCGCCGTCACCCTGAACTTGTTTCAGGGTCTATTTCGCCTCTGTACCCTTAGGTCTGTGTGGCACGATGGATGCTGAAACAAGTTCGGCATGATGGGTTTGGATGTTGCAAGCCTCTTAAAACGAACGCCTTTTCTGCATGGGGCAGTTTGGGCAACTTCGGTCAAAGACCATCGGAACCAACCGATTGGCCGGACAAAATGTAAGTGAAGGACACATACCCTATGGCATCAGCTGCCAATCCGACGCGCATGGATTTTGAAGCGCTTTTAAACGAATCACTTGGCGGTGCGGAGGGCGGCTTTGAAGGCCGCGTCGTCAAAGGCACCGTAACCGCCATCGACAATGACCACGCCATGATCGACGTCGGCCTGAAGAGCGAAGGCCGCGTTGCGCTGCGCGAATTCTCGATGCCCGGCCAGCCCTCGACGCTGAAGGTCGGTGACGAAGTCGAAGTCTATGTCGATCGCGTTGAAAATATGAACGGCGAAAGCGTGCTGTCGCGCGACCGTGCGCGCCGCGAAGCCGCATGGGACAAGCTGGAAGGCGAATTCACCGCTGGCAACCGCGTCGAAGGCGTGATCTTCGGCCGCGTCAAGGGTGGCTTCACCGTCGATCTGGGCGGCGCTGTCGCGTTCCTGCCCGGTTCGCAGGTTGACGTTCGCCCGGTGCGCGATGTTGGCCCGCTGATGGACCTGGCCCAGCCCTTCGTCATCCTGAAAATGGACCGTCGTCGCGGCAACATCGTCGTTTCCCGCCGCGCGATCCTGGAAGAAACCCGTGCCGAACAGCGTTCGGGCCTGATCCAGAACTTGGCTGAGGGCCAGATCATCGACGGCGTTGTGAAGAACATCACCGACTATGGTGCGTTCGTCGACCTGGGCGGCATTGACGGCCTGCTGCACGTCACTGACATCAGCTACAAGCGCATCAACCACCCGTCCGAAATCATCAATATCGGTGATACGGTGAAAGTGCAGATCGTTCGCATCAACAAGGATACGCAGCGCATTTCGCTCGGCATGAAGCAGCTGGAAAGCGATCCGTGGGAAGCAGCGGTCGAGAAGTATCCGGTTGGCGCCAAATTGCGCGGTGCTGTCACCAACATCACCGAATATGGTGCATTCATTGAACTCGAAGCTGGTATCGAGGGTCTTGTCCACGTCAGCGAAATGAGCTGGACCAAGAAGAACGTTCATCCGGGCAAGATCGTCTCCACTTCGCAGGAGGTCGATGTCATCGTACTCGACGTTGACTTGGAAAAGCGCCGCATTTCGCTGGGCCTCAAGCAGGCGATTTCGAACCCGTGGGAAAGCTTTGCAGAGAAGCACCCGGTGGGCAGCCAGGTCGAAGGCGAAGTCAAGAATGCTACCGAATTCGGCCTGTTCATTGGTCTCGATGGCGACGTCGATGGCATGGTGCACATGTCGGATATCGCCTGGGGCATTTCGGGCGAGGAAGCGCTGCACCTGCATCGCAAGGGCGAAATGGTCAAAGCCATCGTGCTCGACATCGATGCAGAGAAGGAGCGCATTTCGCTTGGCATCAAGCAGCTTGAAAAGGGTGCGCCTGCCGCTGGCGGCGCAAGCGCCTCTTCGGCTGGCGGCCTGAAGAAAGGTGCGACTGTTACGGTCACTGTGCTCGAAGTCCGCGATGGGGGTCTGGAAGTGCAGGCGGGTGAAGATGGGGCCACCGGCTTCATCAAGCGTGCCGACCTTGGCCGCGACCGCGACGAGCAACGCCCCGACCGCTTCCAGGTCGGCCAGAAGTTCGACGCGATGGTTGCCGGTTTCGACCGTTCGAAAAAGCCCAATTTCTCGGTCAAGGCGCTGCAGCTGGCCGAAGAGAAGCAGGCCGTCGAGCAGTACGGCTCGTCCGATTCGGGCGCGTCGCTAGGCGACATCCTGGGCGAAGCGCTAAAGAGCGCGAAGAAGTAATCGCTGCAAAGGATTGCACCCGCGCAAGCGGGCCGAAAGGGGGGTGTGCCAGCACGGCACGCCCCCTTTTTCTTGGGCTTGGGATTTTACATCAGCCCAATATTTCGTTGTAAGCCTATTGAATCTCTGTCACTATCTCGCGCGCTGAGGATCCATCAAGTCTGGTCGCGCGGATGGAACAAGGAGGCTCGTGCCATGATTCGTTCGGAGCTTGTAAAAAAACTGGAGGGTGAAAATCCCGGACTCACGCCTGAGGAAGTCGAGCGAATTATCGACCTGTTCTTCAGCCAGATCGTCCAGCGGCTTGCCGAAGGCGGTCGTGTCGAATTGCGCGGCTTTGGTGCATTCTCCACCCGCGAGCGCAATCCGCGCAAAGGCCGCAATCCGCGCACCGGCGCCTCGGTCGATGTCCCCGCAAAGCGCGTGCCTTATTTCAAGCCGGGCAAGGAAGTGCGCGAGCGGCTGAACAAATAGAGTCTTGCCCCTATATTCGTCATCCTGAACGTGTTTCAGGAGAACATGCGACGGTGGAGCTTTATCCCGGGACGCAGTCACCAGCGGTGAAACAAGTTCAGGATGACGAAGCCTGATCTAGTTCTTCAACCGGTATCCCGTCCTGAACATCCAGACGATAACCGCCAGACACAGCCCGAAAAACAGCGCAACGGCAGCCATGCTGGTGCCAATGGCGACATCGCCCTGGCCGAAAAATGTCCAGCGAAAGCCGCTGATCAGATAGACTACCGGATTGAACAGACTGACGGTCCGCCACGCGGCGGGCAGCATGTCGATCGAATAGAATGCCCCGCCCAAAAAGGTCAGCGGATATACGACCAGCAGCGGCAGCACCTGCAACTGTTCGAAACTTTGCGCCCAGATGCCGATGATGAAGCCGAACAGGCAGAAGGTCACGGCCATCAGCAGCAGGAACGCTACCATCAGCAACGGGTATGCGACCTCTATGTCGACAAACAGGTGCGCGGTGGCAAAGATGATCGCGCCGATGATCACCGATTTGGTCGCCGCCGCACCCACATAAGCCGTCAGAAGCTCAAATGGCGACATTGGCGCAGAGAGCATTTCGTAAATCGTCCCCGACCATTTGGGCATGTAGATGCCGAAACTCGCATTGCTGATGCTTTCGGTAAACATTGTCAGCATCATCAGGCCGGGGACGATAAAGGCACCATAGGATATGCCGCCGATATCGGTCATCCGCGTGCCGATGGCCGATCCGAAGACGACGAAATAGAGCGCGGTCGTAATCACCGGCAAAGCAAGACTTGTACCCGCCGTGCGCCCGAACCGCGCCAGTTCGAACCGGTAAATCGACCAGATTCCGCGCCAGTTGCTGGTCATGTCTTTGCCTCCACGCTGCCGCGTACCAGCCCGACGAAAATCTCCTCCAGCGAGCTCTGCCGAGTGTGCAAGTCGCGAAAGGCGAGGCCGATATCGCTCATCCGGCGCAGCAGCGAAGGGACGCCCGTCGCCTCGGCACGGCTATCGAACTGGTAGACCAACGCATGGCCATCTTCCTCCAGCGTCAGTGACCAGTCCGCCAATTCGGGAGGAATGGCGGCAATTGCCTCGGCCAGTTGCAGCGTCAGCGTCTTCTTGCCCAGCTTCGCAATCAGCGCGTCCTTATCCTCGACCAGGATCAGCGCACCACCCGCAATCACGCCAACCCGGTCTGCCATTTCCTCGGCCTCTTCAATATAGTGGGTGGTGAGGATGATCGTGGTGCCGCGCTCACGAAGGCCGCGCACCATTTCCCACATGTCGCGGCGCAGCTCGACATCGACGCCGGCGGTCGGCTCATCGAGGAACAGTATTTCGGGTTCGTGGCTCAGCGCCTTGGCAATCATCACCCGGCGTTTCATGCCGCCCGACAGATCCTTGATCTGTGCGTCGCGCTTTTCCCATAGCGACAGGTCGCGCAGCAGCTGCTCGATAAAGGCGTCGTTGCGCGGCTTGCCAAACAGCCCGCGCGAAAAGCGCACCGTTGCCAGCACGCTTTCAAAGGCGTCGGTGTGCAGTTCCTGCGGCACCAGCCCAATCATTCCGCGCGCCGACTTGTAATCGAACACATGATCATGGCCGCCAACCGTCACGGTGCCCGAACTTGGCGTAACGATCCCGCAAACGATTCCGATCAGCGTGGTCTTCCCCGCACCATTGGGGCCAAGCAGCGCGAAAATCTCGCCTTTCTCGATGGTCAGGTCGACCGTCTTCAACGCCTCGACACCGCCCTTGTAGGTTTTGGACAGGCCGGAAATTTCGACGATCGAGGACATGGATGCTCCGGTGAGAACGGGAAGCGCGGGCGGAATTGCTTGACCTAATGGGGAGCATGGGCTTTGGCAACAAAGCAGGCGGACGTGGCGAAATCGGTATACGCAACAGACTTAAAATCTGTCGCCCTTTGGGCATGCGGGTTCAAGTCCCGCCGTCCGCACCAGTTTTGCCGACAAAACGGCCATCCGGGGGATGGGCGTCGGCAAAACTCCCAAGCGATAGCGCGGGAGAATGCTTGGCACTTTGGTGCGGGGGCGATACCAACCACATATGCGTTTCGTCCTGATGCTCCTGCTCCTGCTGCTCTCGCTCGCTGCTTGCGGGCAGGGCGGGGGTGCAGGGCGCAGCGATGCCGATACGCTTATCCGTTTAATGGACTCGGACTCGCGCGGGCTCGATCCGCAGATGGTTTCGGACCTTGCCTCGACGCGGGTGGCTGCCGACCTGTTTGAGGGTCTGACGCGCTTCGACGCGGGCGGAAAGCCTGAGGCTGGGTTGGCCGAAAGCTGGTCGTTCAGCCCCGATGGCAAGACGTGGACATTCCGCTTGCGCGACGCTTTGCGCTTTTCCGATGGCAAGCCGCTCACCGCGGCTATTTTCCCCGCCGCGCTGGCGCGCATTCGCGACGAGAAAAACGGGTCGCCGCATGGTGCACTGTTCGGGGTGATTGATGCGGTCGAGGCCCCCGACGCGCAAACCGTGGTGGTCCGCCTGAAAAACCCCTTCCCGCAATTGCCCGCACTTCTCGCGCATCCGGCAATGGCGGCGCTTCCCTTTCACCGAATCAAGGGCGCAGGAGAGAAATGGACCGCCGACCGGCCATTGGTCACGAGCGGAGCCTATCGCCTCGCCGACTGGAAGCTGAACCAGCAACTTCGGCTGGAGGCCAATCCGCAATGGCACAGTGGCAAGCCCGTGACCGCAAAGCTGATCTGGCGACCGATGGACAATATGAACTCGGCTATGCGGCTGGTGCTGGCGGGTGGGGCGGACATTGGCAGCGATTATCCCCCGGCGCGGCATCATTGGCTGAAGGAGCGCTATCCGGAACTGGTGCGCAGCGCGCCTTTCCTCGGCACCTATTATTTCGCCTTCAACACGCGGAAAGCGCCGTTCAACGACGTCCGCGTGCGTCGGGCGCTGTCACTAGCCATTGATCAAGAGTGGATTGCGAAGAAGATGGTCGATGCCGGCAATCAGCCTGCATGGGGGCTATTGCCGCCAGGACTGGGTGGTGGTCAGGCACAACCTCATTTCGGTATTTTCGTCGCACCGCGTGCTAAGCGGATAGCCGCAGCCAAAAGGCAGTTGGCGGCAGCAGGCTACAGCGAGCGCAGGCCGCTCCGCTTCGAAATCCGCTTCAACAGCTCAACCGAACATCGTCGCGCGGCGGTTGCGATGGCGACGATGTGGCGCGACATCGGAGTCGAGGCTAAACTGCTCAACAGCGAATCGAGCCTGCATTTCGACAGCCTGAAACGGGCTGATTTCCAGTTCGCCCGCTCTGGCTGGATTGCTGACCTGCCAGCACCCGAAAACTTTCTGGCCGTCCACCGCAGCGACGCAGGAGCGCAGAACTATTCGGGATATGCCAACCCGGAATTTGACGCGGCGCTCGACGCCGCACTCGCAGAACCAGAGCCAAGGTTGCGCGCACTTAAAATGCGTATGGCTGAGGGTATCCTGCTACGCGACATGCCCATCCTGCCGCTTTACTATTATGCCTCGCGCGCACTGGTGCGCCCCAATGTCACCGGCTGGCAGGACAATGACGGCCATATCCATCCCAGCCGCACCCTGGGGCTGAAACGATGAGGCGGCTTTGTCTTCTCGGCCTCTTGCTGCTCGCCGCCTGCGGGCCGCGCATCGACAATGACCGGCTGCGCGTCGATGTCATCGAAAATGCCCCGCGCCCGATGGCGGTGAATGTGCTGCCTTTGGCGCCAGCCTCGGCCTATCTGCGAGGGGCAACGGCGCAGGGCCTAGTGGGTTTCGACGAACAAG
>CAZSJE010000090.1:5612-9076 GCA_964606835.1 uncultured Sphingorhabdus sp. | reverse complement strand
GCCAATCTCGGCAGCCCCGAAGCGCCGATGTCGCCTGCGCAATATAAGGCCAAATATGATCTCTGCCGCGCGCTCGCGCCCAATTGCGACCCGCGCATTTTCGACGACCCTTTAGCCTATGCAACGGACCCCCAATGAGTTTTCCCACTTACTTCGAAGCGCTCGATATCAAACAGATGCTCGCCGATTATCCGATCGGCGATGCCTTTGTCGCGCGATACAAGGCGATATCGCGTGACGAGCTGTTCGCAATGCAGGATGCGCAATTCCAGAGGCTGATGGTGCGCGGGTGGCAGGTGCCATTCTATAATCGGCTGTGGCGCGCCAAGGGGATAGAACCGGGCGACATTAAGGGCCTTGAAGATATCACCAAGCTGCCAGTCTATGACAAGACCGACTTGATGGCTTCGATCGCCGATCATCCGCCCTATGGCGATTTTGCCGGGCCCGAATTTGAAAAGGGACGCGGGGCGGATCGTGCACCCGCGATCCTGCATACTACATCAGGAACTACAGGCCGACCGCAGACCTTGCTCTTCGGTCCCAAAGGGCGTGAAGTAGGTAACTTGCTCGTTGGACGCATGTATCGCTGGCTGGGTGTTCAGCCCGATGATGTCCTCCATTCGGTCTATGGCCACGGCATGATCAATGGCGGGCATTATATCCGTGAAGCGGTGACGCATTTCACGAATTCAATCTTCCTGTCGGCTGGCACGGGCGTGGAAACGCGCTCAATCAACCAGGTCAATCTGATGGCGGATTTTGGTGTTACGGTGATGGTCGGCTTCGTCGACTATATCCGCAAGCTGGCCGAAGTGGCGGAGGCCGAGGGGCTGTTCGATCGTATCAAGCTGCGGATGATCATCGGCCATCTCGGCACCGAAGATCGCGCCTCGACCGAGGCAGCATGGCACGGAGCCAAGGCTTATGACTGGTATGGTGTCGGCGATACCGGCAACATCGCAGGTGAAGGCCCCGAACGTGATGGTTTGTACGTTTGGGAAGATGCGCAATATCTGGAGTTACTCGATGTCGATAACGGCGCACCGGTGGCCCATGGCGAGACCGGCGACATGGTTGTCACCTGCCTGTACAAGGACGATGTCGCGCCCTGCATCCGCTTCAACACGCACGATATCACGCATGAGCTGGACGGGCGTGGCGAAATCGCCTTCAAACGGATCGCTGGCTTTAAGGGGCGCAGCGACAATATGGTCAAGCTGCGGGGCATCAACCTTTTCCCGCATGCGATTGCAGCGTTGATTGAAAACCGGCCCGACCTGACCGGTGAATATGTCTGCACCGTCACCCGCGATGCGGCCACGCAGCGCGACGATATGACGGTGCTGATCGAAAGCCGTGGCGGAACCGACAAAGCGGCGCTTGCCGAATTGCTGCGTCGTGGGTTGGGTGTCGAAGTGCTGGTCGATTTGTGCGAACCCGGCGGAACCGCGCCGCTGACACAAATCGACGTCCGCCAAAAACCGATCCGCCTGATCGACAAGAGGGGTGTGTGATCGATTTCGCCGTCCTTGAACACGCCAATACACCGCTGAATGCCTTTACCGAATTTGATCGGTCTGCAACGGGCGGCGAAGGCTCTCTGGCTGGCCTGACCATCGGTGTTAAAGCCAACATCATGGTCGAAGGTTTGCGATGGACAGCGGGAACGGAGCTGTTCCGCGACCGCATGGCGACGCGCGATGCAGAGATAGTCGCACATCTGCGGGCCAAGGGCGCTGCGATCATCGGCACCACCAATATGGAGGAAGCCGCGCTCGGCGCGAAGACCGACAATCCCTGGTTCGGCGCGACGCAAAATCCGCACCGGCTGGGCTATACGCCCGGCGGCTCTTCAGGCGGCAGCGGGGCGGCAGTTGCAGCGGGGCTCTGCGATGTTGCGCTTGGGACCGATACCATGGGTTCGATCCGGATACCGGCCGCCTATTGCGGCGTTTACGGGTTCAAACCCGCGCATGCAGCGATTTCGCAAGACGGGCTCGAAATGACCGAGCCGTCGCTGGACACTATCGGCCCGCTGGCTCGCGATCTGGATATGCTGGAAAGGGCTTCGCGGTCGATCTGCGATTTTGGCGAGGGTGGTGCTGACGGTCGGGTTGCCTTGTTGGCTGGATTGGGCGGCGTCGAGTGTCAGCCTGCTGTCCTTGGGGGTTATGAAGCAGCCAAGGCGGTGCTTGGCGCTAGCGTTGAAATCGAGTTGCCCCATCCGCCAACACGCATCCGCTTTGCCGGTTTCATATTGGCCTCGCGTTTCCTCGCTGCGCATCTGGCGGACGCCGATACGGCCAAGATTTCGCCCGCGCTGGCCAAGCTGATCAGCTATGGACCAAAGCGCAGTGACGCCGATCTGGTCGCAGATGCCAAGGTGATTGCCGAGACCAAGGCAGTGGTTAAAGCCGCAGTCGAAACCTATGGAGCCATCCTGCTCCCCACTGCGCCCCAGCCCGCATTTCCGCACAATGAGGCGGCCCCCGCCAATCAGGCCGATTTCACCTGTCTTGCCAATATCGCGGAGCTGCCCGCTATCTCAATCCCGGCGGGATGGAGCGATGATGGATTGCCCGTAGGGGTTCAGCTGGTCGGCAAGACCGGCCATGAAGCAGGCCTGTTCGCCCTGGCCCGCAAACTCGACAGCGCGCTTGCCGCGTACCGCCCGCCTGCTAATTTCGACTATTAGAGAAGGAGAAAAACCATGCGCATCGTCTGCCTGTTCAACCTCAAAGAAGGCGCCAGCGCCGAAGCCTATGAAGCATGGGCGCGCGGAACCGACATTCCGGGCGTCAATGCGCTTGGCTCGGTCAAAAGCTTTACCGTGCATCGCGCGACGGGCCTGTTCGGCAGCGATGCAAAGCCGCCTTATGACTATGTTGAAGTGATCGACATTCACGGCATGGACGGCTTTGTGGCCGACGTCTCTGATCCCGAATTCCAGAAGGTTGCAGCAGCCTTTGGGGAGTTCACCGACAACCCGACCTTCATCCTGACCGAGGATTTGTAATGGCACGTTTTGCAGGCAAGACGATTGTTGTCACCGGCTCCGGAAAGCAAAAGGGGCTGGGCCAAGGCATTTTGCAGCGCTTCGCCGATGAAGGCGCGAATTGCGTCGTTTCGGATGTGACAATTGATGCCGAGGCGGAATCCGTCGCGGCGGAGTTGCGCGAACGCGGAGCAAAAGTAGCAACCATCGCCTGCGACGTTTCTGATCCCGCGCAATGCAGCGCGCTGGTCGATCAGGCGGTTGCAGCCTTTGGCGGGTTGGATGTGTTCGTCAACAATGCCGGGATCGGCTTCATGATGAAACCGATGCTGGAGGTTGACCCAAAGGATTGGGCGACCGTCATCGCCGTCAATCTGTCGGGAGCCTTCTACTGCACGCAGGCAGCGGCCAAGGCCATGATCGCGGCAGGAAAAGGCGGGCGGATCATAAACATCGCCAGCCAGGC
>CAZSJE010000090.1:0-5512 GCA_964606835.1 uncultured Sphingorhabdus sp. | reverse complement strand
CAGACGATTGCGCGCGGCGACAAGGGGATGGAACCGGTCGACGAGCTCGGCATCTTCATCAAGGCGCCGATCCGCAACTATGCCAATGAGAGCAACTACCTTTACGGGATCAAGGCTGGCGCGCCGCGCGTGGTCAAGCTCCTAAAGCAATATGACATCATGGCGAGCTGGACGGTCGCAGCACTCAGCCTGGAAAACCATCCCGAGATTGCCGAGGCGATTGTCGAGCTGGGTCACGAACCGGTCAGCCATGGCTGGCGCTGGATCCACCAGTTCAAATTCAATGAGGATCAGGAACGCGAATTCATCCGCAAGGCGGTAGCAAGTATTGAAAAGACCTGCGGTGTGCGGCCCTATGGCTGGTTGTCGCGCTATATGCTGACCGACAACACGCGCCGCCTGCTGATCGAGGAAGGCTTCACCTATCATATGGACGATTATTCGGGTGACGTGCCTTTCTGGGACCGCGACACGATCCCCGGCAAGCCGATGGTGATCGTGCCCTACCAGCTCGACAATAACGACATGAAGATGTGGACCGATCCGGCAATGACGCCCGAGCAATGGCTGGCCTATGCCAAGCGCAATTTCGATCAGGTGTATCGCGAAGGTGAAGAGGGCAACCCCAAGATGATGAGCCTTGGCCTCCACTTGCGCATCATTGGCCGCCCCGGCCGCATCTGGGCGCTAGAGGAATTCTTCCAGCATGTGCGGCAGCATGACGGTGTCTGGATCACCACACGCAAGGCGATTGCCGACCATTATGCCAAGGTGCACCCGGCGTGACCCTTAAACTCCAGCGTGATGGGGCGATAGGCCGTCTGTTGATAGACCGGGCGGATAAGCGCAACGCGTTTAACCAAGCGATGTGGGAATTGTTACCCGCGCTATTGGATGAAGCTGCGCATGATGACGATATCCGAGTGCTGGTCTTGCAGTCTGCACAGCCGGCCATGTTCTGCGCGGGCGCCGACATAACCGAGTTGCTGGCGAACAAGGATGATGCGGCATGGCGCGCCGCCAATCAGGCCGCGATCAATCGCGCGCAATATGATCTGGCCCGCTTCCCGAAGCCCGCAATAGCCTTCATCGACGGCGATTGTGTGGGCGGCGGCTGCGGTTTGGCCTTGGCGTGCGATATTCGGGTCGCGACTGCTGCGTCGCGCCTTGGCATCACACCCTCCAATCTCGGTCTGGTCTACCCGTTGCATGACACAAAGCTTCTCGTTGACCTCGTCGGACCGGGGCAGGCAAAACGCATGTTGTTTAGCGCACAATTGCTGTCCGCTGATGAAGCGCTGCGCATTGGCCTGATTGAGGAGATCGCCGATAGCGCCGATCATCTGGCGACGCTGATCGCGTCCAAATCGGCGCACAGTGTGGTTCAGATCAAACAGTTTGTCCGTCACATCCTTGATGGGCAGGCGGAGGATGATGCCGATACGCTGCGTATCTTCGCAGAAGCCTTTACCGGCCCTGATTTTCACGAAGGCACAACTGCATTTGTCGAGAAACGAAAGGCTGAATTCCGATGAGCGCGTTACCGGCCCATGGCAGCATCATAGGCGGGGTCGTGGCTACGCCCGATCTGAAAGCAGCGCTTAGCGATTATCAGGATCGTCTGGGCTTTCATTTGGTTGAAACCGGGTTGGTGCCCGACGCGTTGGCCAAAAGCTGGGGGATAGAGGGTTTGACAGGCAAGCCCATGGCCACATTGCAACCGACCAGCGGAGCCCATTGTTTTATCCGCTTGGTCGAACAGCCCTTGCCCACCGATTTCGTACCCACCACCACTTTTGGTTGGGCCTCATACGAATTCACTGTGCAGGATGTGTTCGGTTGGCCTGCCAAGATTCAAGGCAGCGGGTTCGACATCATCGGTCCACCCAAGGAAATTCAGGGACTGCCCTATTTTGTTGCGATGCAAGTGCATGGGCGCGGCAAGGAAATGCTCTATTTCAACGAAACACGTTCGAACACGCCATCAACCGATCTGCCCTTTGCCCAGTCACCGATGGACCATATTTTCATTGTAATCCTTGCCACGCCCGATCGTGAGGCGACTGTCGCATGGTATCGCGACCGGCTCGGGCTTGATGTCGGCGACAGCTACACAATTCCCTATTCGATGATTAACAATGCTTTCGGCTTGCCCGCGGATACTTTGTCATCGCTGACCATGGTGCAAAAAGGACGGATGCCCATAATCGAGATTGACGATTATCCGCCGCAGACTTTGCCCCGCCGTGCGGACACAGGCTGCCTGCCGCCGGGCAATTCGATGGTGACGCTGGCGGTCGACGATCTGGATAGGGTCGAAGTCGATTGGATCGCACCCCCGCAAATATTGCCGGGCGCACTTTATGCGGGACGCCGCTCGGCAACGGTGCGCGGGCTGGCAGGGGAACTGCTCGAACTGGTTGAATTCCGCGCCTAGGGCTTTTCGGCCGCCACATCGGGTGTCGTATTGTCCATGTCACGCCACAATTTCCATTGGCCATCAACCCTGCGGTAAATGAGTAGCGATCGGCCTGCTGTTCGGACTTGCGGGCGTCCCGGTATTTGCGCGGTCATCCAATATTTTGCGACAACCGTTCCCAATTTCCCGTCGACACGAATATCCTCGGGCTCGAAACGGAACGTAACACTGGCTCCCATGTCGCGGTAGCGCCGCAAATAGGCGATGATGGCATCGGCCCCTTTGGCGGCAGGGGCCTTGTCGCTCATCAACCACGCATCATCGGTGTAGAGTTTTCGAAGTGCCACCCAATCCCCGGCGGCATAAAGGGCGTTCCAATTGTCTCCGGCGGCGGCGAGTTCTGCCTTCTGGTCCTTGGCGACAGAGGGTGAGGCAAGCGCCAGTGCTAGCGCCAAAGCGAAGAGGGGCGCCTTCATGGCATTAGCACCGTCGAGCCCGTGGTCTTGCGGCCTTCGAGATCGACATGTGCCTGGGCGGCATCCTTCAGGCTGTATCGTTGACCAATGGTGACGCTCAAGATTTCGCGTCGCAGCAAATCCCAAACGCGCGCCGCGCCTGCTTCGCGTTCTTCGACTTCGGTATAATAATCGAACAGCGTCGGGCGCGTGTTGAACAACGATCCTTTCTGCGCGAGTATCCCTAGATTTACTCCGCCCACTGGTGCATCCGCATTACCATAATTGACCACAAGACCGCGTCGGCCTGTGCTGTCGAGCGATGCTTCCCATGTCGCCATTCCCACCCCGTCAAAGGTTACGCGCACCCCTTTGCCGTCGGTCAGTTCGCGCACCTTCGGCGCAACAGCTTCTTGTGTATACAAGATGACATGATCGGCCCCTGCGGCAAAGGCGGCTTTCGCCTTATCCTCTGTGCTAACCGTTCCGATTACGGTTGCACCGACATGCTTGAGCCATTGCACAAGCAACAGCCCGACGCCGCCTGCCGCTGCATGGACCAGCACCGGCCATTCGGCCTGAACCTTTGCGCATCGTTCGACGAGGAACTCGGTCGTACACGCCTTAAGCAACGCTGCCGCTGCAATTTCGTCGCTGATGTCATCAGGCGTTTGAAATAGCGAAGCAGCTGCGACATTGCGCGCCTCGGAATAGGCGCCCATGGCCGGACCGAAGCAGCACACCCGATCGCCTTCCTTCAAATGGGTGACACCCTCGCCGACCGCTTCCACCACGCCGGCCGCTTCGAGGCCCAGCCCGGAAGGCAGCGCAACCGGATAGATTCCGCGGCGGTGGTAGGTGTCGATGAAGTTTAGGCCCACGACGCTATTGCGCATGCGAACTTCGCCGGGTCCCGGCGGCGGAAGGTCGATATCAACCCATTCAATTACTTCAGGTCCACCGGTTTGGCTGAAACGGGCCGTCAATGTCATCGCTTTTTCCCTTTCGCAGTCTGCAAGGCATAAAATTCGGTGATACTGCCATCGATATCGCGTACCGCAAATAAATCGGTTGTTCCGATACCTGCAATCCTGACCGAATGGCCTTCGTACGCAATCGCAACACCGCGTTGCTCGATCATTGCACGATAGGCTGCCAGATCGCGCACAGGGTATCGGACAGAGAGTATTCCAAGGTTCGGCGGGCTGGCGTGGCTCGAAACATCGCCGCCGGTAAAGCCGTCGATCTGCATCACTTCGACGCGCCCGGTCTCGCCAGCGACCGGTTGCAAGGCAGCAGCGGCGCGCTTGATTTGCGGGGTATAGTTGAAAGGAATGCCGAAATTTGATGGTGCTGGATCGGCAGGTTCGAAAGCACTGTCGAAGAGGATCTGGAAACCGAGCTGCTTGGCATAAAAATCGCGTGCAATGCTGCGGCTTTTTACCATGCGCATCGAGTTGAACGCCTGGCTAATCCGCCCGACCGGAAACGCGTCAAATGGCGGGCTCACCCGTTCATAGATCGCCAGATTGATGCCATGTGGGCCTGTGAGCACGACATTGCGTAAATCGGACTGCCCGAAGGTGAAACGGATAGGCTCGCTTTCCGCCCACCAGCCCAACCGGATTGCGGCGTCAAAAAGGGCGGGTACATTGTCCGAACGGACCATGATCGAATAGATCCCGCCTGTATCCCATGCACGTGTTGCAAGCCGGATCGGGCGCTGTTCGACACCCTTGAAACTGACGAAGCGGATACAGCCGATATCGGTGCCAGGCGCACAGAGTCGTTCGAATGTGGCCGTCGCTTTGGCAGGCAGTTTCCAATAATCCAGCTCGGCGCGATCGACTTTACCTTTGTGAGTCGTGCGCCAGTTGCCGATTTCGCGAAAAAGCCGCGCGGAGTGTTTAATGTTTTCGACGCTGATGACTGTCTCGGTCCAAGGTTCGACCTGCTGCGCGGCCACTGGCGTGGCGCACAGCGCAATTACCGATGCAATTAAACGCCTTACCACGCCTTGCCGCCTACCCACTCGCCAATTACCGGACGAAAGGGACGAATTTCCGACTGCTCCCAAACACCTGCCCGACAATAGGGATCGGCTTCCAATATCGCCTTTGCTTCGGCTTCGCTGTCGGCTTTCAACACGATCAACGAACCGAAATCGGGCGCATCTCCCTCGCGGAGTGGGCCGCCTACCGCGATGCGATCCATGATGCTGGCTGCATATTTAAGATGTGCGGCCAAATGTTCCTTTCGCAGCCTCGGCGCATCGACCGAATCCCGCGAATAGACCGCCCAATATCCCATCATGAGGTTCCGTTGATTTGCGGCGCTTCGATCAACAGCACCTGAACGTCAGCTATGCCATCGCGTTGCTTTTTAACCTCCTGATATTCGGTGGAGTTCCAGAAACGCAACGCCGCCGCCTTGTCCGGCCATTCGGAAATGACGATGGAACCGCCCTCGCCAAATCCACCTTCAAGGAGCTCTGCACCTGGTCCGCGCAAGACATATCGTCCTCCGAACTGTTCGACCAGCTGTGCCGCCGCCGATGCATAGTCGCGCAAGAAGCGTTCGCGATCGGCAACTTTTGCAGTTACAATCATATATGCCGCCATGGCATGCTCCTCGATCA
>CAZSJE010000089.1:1940-9088 GCA_964606835.1 uncultured Sphingorhabdus sp. | reverse complement strand
CAGAGTCTTGTTCCAAGACTGAGATGACCTTTGGCTGGGTTCATGTCTCCTATTGTCTAATTTGCCCCGAAAACCGGACAGTCAGTTCACCCCGACCAACCCGCCATTCAACCATTGCACAACAAAAAGAACAAAACAAAAACTTTCCTCTGTCCTACACCCCGCCGCATGAGTCATAAACTGTCCGGTTTGGCCGCGCGAGTCGCGGCGCAAAGACAGGAGGCTCACAAAATGCAAAACCGCACCCCCAAAAAGCGGGAGGCGCGGCCGCCGCTTCCCGATTTTACCCCCGTGCCGCGCAGATACCGGCATGATGGCTGGACGCCGGAGCGGCAGCGGGCGTTTATTGAGGCGCTGGCGGACACCGGATCGGTCACTCGCGCGGCAGGTATGGTCAATATGGCGCAGACCAATTGCTATTATCTGCGCCGCCAGCCGGGCGCGGAGGAGTTTCGCCGGGCGTGGGATGCCGCACTTGATTTCGGGCTGGACCGGCTGAAAGATATCGCCTTTGAACGCGCCATAGAGGGTGAACTCATCCCCTTTTTCCAGAATGGCAAGTTGGTCGGTTACCGGCGCAAATATAATAATGCGCTGCTGATGTTCTGCATCCGCCACTATGGCCAGGACGCGAGCGGCAAGCGCACAACGATCAACTATTTCAGCAGTCGGGCCAGCGCCGGGTCGACAGGGACAGACGGCAGCGGCAGCGCTAGCGCCGCCGAGGCCAGCACCACCACCGTGCGCACCGTCATCACTGGTAATGGCGATCTGCGCGGCAAGGCAGAGCGCGATGATGCGCTGGTTGCCGATCTTGATAGCTTTCATGGCGTGGAGCTGGATGCCCAGGCGCAGGCCGAAATGGATGCCGTCTTCCTGTCGCTAGCCGAACGACGGCGGGCGGCCGATGCGGTGATCGAAGCCGGGGGCGAGGATGCGATGGTGCAATTGGCCTATGATCCGCAGGAGCAATTTGTGCGGATGCCAGAAAAGGCTTCGCCCTATCTGGGATCGGTGGAGCCGCCGCCATTCGCCGAGGAACCCATCGAGGAATTTGCCCATGAGCCGCATTGGAGCGATGCGGGCGCTGAAATCCCGGTCGAGTATATTGAGGCACTGGAGAAGTTGGAAGCGGCCAGGGCTGCGCCGCAAATTGTCGAGGTGAAACGGCCGAAACGACGGAGGAAGGGGGCTGGCTAGATGGCTTCGCCCGCAGCCGATGGAATTGTTTCGCCGCTACACCGCCAGGGCGGCAGCGGTCCCACTCGCCCAGGCCCATTGGAAGTTGTAGCCGCCGAGCCAGCCGGTCACGTCCACCGCCTCGCCGATGAAGTGCAAGCCGGGGACTGCCTTTGCCTCCAGCGTCTTCTGCGACAGGCCATCGGTCGCAACGCCGCCGCGCGTCACTTCGGCCTTGGCATAGCCTTCGCTGCCATTGGGGGTGAAGGTCCAGTGGTTGAGCTGCGCTGCGGCGTGCGCCAGCTTCGCATTGGACTGATCGGCAAGATTGCCGCCAAGCGCCAGCCGTGCCGCCAATGCCTCGGCCAGCCGCGCGGGCAAATGCCGTTCCAGGGTTGAGCGCAAGGTTGCGCGCGGGTTGGCGCGTTTGGCATCGGTCAGCAACGTGCCGGCATCGATGTCGGGCAGGAAATCGACGCCAACCGGATCGCCATTGGTCCAGTAGCTGCTGGCCTGCAGGATTGCGGGGCCCGACAGCCCCTTGTGCGTGAACAAGGCGGCTTCGCGGAACCGCGCCTGTCCGGCGCTTGCGACCACATCGGCGGCCACGCCGGAAAGCTCGCGGAACAGCACATCCTCTCCGCCAAGCGTCAGCGGCACTAGCGCAGGACGCGGTTCGACGACTTTCAGGCCAAACTGCCGGGCCAAGTCATAGGCAAAGCCCGTCGCGCCCATTTTGGGGATGCTGGGGCCGCCGGTTGCGACCACCAGCCGGGAGGCGCTGGCGGTCAGATTGCCATAGCGGACCCGAAAGCCGCTGCCGTCATGAGATGCTTCGCCAACGCCCAACCCGAAGGAGAAATCGACACGCCCGCCCTGCCCTGTCGAGCGGTCGCATTCGTCCATCAGCATGCCAACGATCTGCTTTGCCGAACCGTCGCAGAACAATTGCCCAAGGGTCTTTTCGTGGAAGGCGATGCGATGCGAGGCGACCAGGTCGATGAAGTCTTGCGGCGTGTAGCGGCCCAGCGCCGATTTGGCGAAATGCGGATTGGCGGAAATGAAGCGATCCTGCGCATGCTGGCTGGTCGCATTTACATTGGTGAAATTGCACCGTCCGCCGCCCGATATCAGGATTTTCTTTCCCGGCCCATTGGCATGATCGATCACCAGAACCCGCCGTCCGCGTTGCCCGGCGGTCGCGGCGCACATCAGCCCGGCACCACCAGCGCCCAGGATTATGGCGTCGTAATTTTCCGCTTTCATTCCTGCCCCTTGGCATGGCATGTCGCATCCATGAAGACAATAATGCGCCCCCTGTTTCTCGCCGCCAGCCTGATTGTGGCCATCCCCTCATCCGCTAACGATAGCAGCGCGGCTGTTGGCCTTGGCGGGCTGGTGCTGACGCAGAGCGACGCGATTAGCATGGACAGTGAGGAGCTGTTCATCAGCCGCGAAAAGGTGACGGTCAAATATCGGTTCACGAACACCTCAACGCAGGACGTTGAAACGCTGGTATCGTTCCCATTGCCCCCGATCCCTGGTGACGGCGACACGGTTGGCGAAACAAGCTATCCGTTGTGGAGCGAGCTGGGTTTCATAACGCTGGTCGATGGCAAGCCGGTTGAACTGGCGATGCGCGACGAGGTCGAATTGATCGGTCGTCCAGGTGGGAAAAATGTGGCGGCGCGGCTGGCAAAGCTGGCATGGCCAGTACGCTACTGGGAAGATCAGAGCATATACACCAAAATCGATGCGCTGACGCAGGCGGAAAAAAAGCAACTTGTCGCAGAGGGCCTGCTGTTCGTGCCCGAATATGATGGTGAAGCCCTAGAGCCCAACTGGCGGGTCACAACGCATGTCACGCGCAAACAGACTTTCCCGGCAGGCAAGACCATAACTGTGGAGCACAGCTACAAGCCCGTCGCGGGCGGCAGCGTGGGCGGTGCGCTGATCCCCGAATATCGCAAGGATGGTGGCGAGTATATCCAGAGCTACATGCAGCAATATTGCATGGACAAGGCATTCCTCGCAGGGTTCGACAAGCAATATGGTGCGCGGCTGAAGGCAGCCAAGGCCAAAGGCGACGACTATGGCAGCGTCCCTTATACCGAGCATTGGGTGAGCTATGTGCTGAAATCGGGCGCAAACTGGAAGGGTCCGATCAAGGATTTCCGGCTGGTGATCGACAAGGGCAAGTCCGAAAATCTGGTCAGTTTCTGCATGGACGGCGTAAAGAAAATCGCGCCGACGCAGTTTGAGGTGCGCAAGAAGAATTTCGAGCCTGCCAAGGATCTCGATATCCTGATTGTCGAATTTTACGACTTTGACGGCAATTGAGCGGTGGCGCCGGAACAACGATGCGTTTCCTCTCCGACAATGTCGCCTCAGTCCACCCTGCCGTGTTTGAGGCGCTGGCAGCCGCCAATGCGCCCGATGCCGGTTATGACAATGACGCGCTAAGCAAAAGCCTCAACCGCCGCTTTTCCGACCTGTTCGAGACTGACGTGCAGGCATTCTGGATCGCCACGGGAACCGCAGCGAACAGTCTGGCACTGGCTTCGCTTTGCCCGCCATATGGTTCCATTATCGCGCACGAAGAGTCACACATCCAGAATGACGAATGCGGTGCGCCGGAGTTCTATACGCATGGAGCAAAGCTGATGCTGGCGGGCGGCGACGGGGCCAAACTGACCCCGGAAGCCATTTCGGCGCGCGCCGCAAGCGTCCCTGCCGATGTCCACTGGGCACAGCCGCACGCGCTGTCGATCACCAACGCGACCGAATATGGCTGTGTTTATTCGGCGGAAGAAACCGCCGCCATCGGCGAGTTGTGCAAATCCAAAGGCTGGGGCTTCCACCTCGACGGCGCGCGCTTTGCCAACGCCGTTGCGGCGCTCGACGCATCGCCCGCAGACCTGACATGGCGCGCGGGCGTCGACATCCTCTCCTTCGGCTTCGTCAAAAATGGCGGGATGAATGCCGAGGCTTTGGTGTTTTTTTCCCCCAAACGCGCCGCAGCTTTCGGAGCAATGCGCAAACGTGCGGGGCATTTGCAGTCGAAAGGCCGTTTTGCCGCTGCGCAGCTTTGCGCCATGCTTGATAATGACATCTGGCTCGCCAACGCACACGCCGCCAATGCAGGGGCGAAAATACTGGCCGCAGCGGCAGCACCGAGACTGGTTAATCCGGTCGAGGCGAACGAAGTCTTCATCCGCCTATCCCCCACCGAAGCCGCAGCCTTGCGCGAGGCCGGTTTCGCCTTTTATGACTGGGCCGACGGCGAAGCGCGCTTCGTTGTCAGCTGGGACCAGCCGCGCGACGAAATCGACGCGCTTGCTTCTGCCTTCAAGCAAATGCTTGCAATCTGAAAGGTGTCCGCCTAATGGCCGCGCTCCCGTAAGGGAAACAAGAAAGCCGGAGGGGCGTTCGCATGGTGCGGCGTCAGCGATCGGCAAGGACAAGGAAAACGCCCATGCCGTTGTACGAGCATGTTTTTTTGGCGCGTCAGGACCTGTCACAGGCACAGGTGGATGCGCTGGCTGAAAACGCCACGAAGATCGTTGAAGAGAATCAAGGCAAGGTCGTAAAGACCGAAACCTGGGGTCTTCGCAGCCTGACTTACAAAATTCAAAAGAACCGCAAGGCGCATTTCGTGATGCTCGATCTCGACGCATCGGGTGCTGCCGTTGCCGAGCTGGAGCGCCAGACGCGGATGAACGAAGACGTCATCCGTTACATGACCGTCCGCGTCGACGAGCATGAAAAGGGCCCGTCGGTGATGATGCGCAAGCAGGAGCGCAGCGAGCGTGGCGATCGTCCCGATCGTGCCGACCGCCCGGAACGCGCCCCCCGTCCCCGTCGCGAAGAGGAGATCTAAGCCATGGCACGTCCCTTTTTCCGCCGCCGCAAATCCTGCCCCTTTTCGGGCAAGGACGCACCGCGCATCGACTATAAAGACGTCCGCCTGCTGCAGGGCTATGTCTCTGAGCGCGGCAAGATCGTGCCGTCGCGCATCACCGCCGTTTCGGGCAAGAAGCAGCGCGAGCTGAGCCAGGCGATCAAGCGCGCCCGGCACCTCGGCCTGATGCCCTACATCGTCAAGTAAGGAGTAGACCCCATGGAAATCATCCTGCTTGAACGCGTAGAAAAGCTGGGCCACATCGGCGATGTGGTCACCGTGAAGGACGGCTATGCCCGTAACTTCCTGCTTCCCAACAAGAAGGCGCTTCGTGCGAACGACGCCAACCGCAAGGTTTTCGAAGCCAATCGTGCGAAGATCGAGGCAGACAATGCCAGCCGCCGCAGCGATGCCGAAAAGCACGGGGCGGATGTCGAAGGCAAGCAGATCGTCCTGATCCGCGCCGCCTCCAACACTGGCCAGCTCTATGGCTCGGTTTCGGTCAAGGACATTGTCGATGGCCTGAACGCGCAAGACGCCAAGGTGACCAAGGCGATGATCGTTCTGGAACGGCCGATCAAATCGCTGGGCGTTTACGACGTCAAGGTTGTGTTGCACCCCGAAGTTTCAGTGACCATCACCGTGAACGTCGCGCGTTCGGACGATGAGGCCGAACTGCAGAAAACCGGTGTCAATGTGATCGACCAAATGTTCGAAGACGAACAGGCCGAACTCGCCGCCCAAGCCATCGAAATGGCCGAAGCCCGCGAAGCGGCTGCCGATGAAGCTGATGAAGCTGAAGCAGCACGTATCGCCAAGCTGAAAGCTGATCAGGAAGCCGCAAAGGCCGCTGAAGGTCTTTCGGCGGATACCGGGGACGAAGAGGCAAACTAAGCCTTTTCGCTTACAAGCAAATCAGGAGCCGCCCCGTCGAAAGACCGGGCGGCTTTTTTGTTTCACGCCCGGCACAAATCCTCCGCCAGCGAGCGGCCCATATCGGCCTCAGGAAACACCACCTTGGTCACGCCCAGCCGCTGCAGGATAAGGCCGTGTTGCTTGGTCGATGCCTTGGCCCAGATTTCCTGGATGCCTATTTCGTGCAGCGCGAGGACTGACAGCACGCTGTTCTCAAGGCTCTCGCCAATCGCCACGACCGCGAAATCGACTTCGTTCACTCCCAGCGCCTGCAGCGCCTCCGTCTCGGTCGAATCCGCCAGTACCACATGCGGCAGGTCATCAGCCAACTTTTGAACGATGTCGCTCCGGCCATCAATGCCGACGACATCATGGCCCAGTTCGACCAGTCGCAAGGCCACCGCCGTCCCGAACCGGCCCAGGCCGATGACCGCGACATTTTTCTTGTCCGCTGCTTTTGCTTTCCTAGCCAACGAGCACATCCTCCTTTGGGTATTGGTAATAGGACGGTTTGCGCCGCGATGCGAGTGCGGCGAACAGGGTAATCGGGCCCACCCTGCCGACGAACATCAGGAATATCAGCAGATATTTGCCGGGATCGGTGAACTGCGCAGTCACGCCGGTAGACAGTCCTACAGTGGCAAAGGCCGACACCGCCTCAAACATTGCATCGCGGGTCGGGATATGCGGAGACAGGGCGACCAGCAGGTAACCGAGGCCAAGCACCAGCACCGCTGCCACCGCAACCACCGAGATCGCCCGGCGCTGGTTATGCTCGCCGATCCGCCGCCCGAATGCCTCGACATCGGGTTTCCCTCGAATTTCGGACCAGACGATCAGCAGCAGGATGACAATGGTTCCGACCTTCACCCCACCCGCCGTGCCCGCGCTGCCGCCGCCGATGAACATCAGGATAGAGGTCAGCATCAGCGACTGGTCGCTCATGTCACCAATGTTGATCGTGTTGAACCCGGCAGTGCGCGAGGTGACCGACTGGAACAGGCCGTTCAGCACATGGCCGGATGCGCTCATTGGCCCCATGGTTTCCATATTCCCCCATTCGAGGATGACGAACAGGATCGCGCCGGTCACCAGCAGGAAGGCATAACCATAAAGCGTCAGCCGCCCGTGCAGCGAAATCCGCCGCCACCCG
>CAZSJE010000089.1:0-1840 GCA_964606835.1 uncultured Sphingorhabdus sp. | reverse complement strand
ATCCCGCTATTCTCCGCCGCCAGCCCCCGCCGGATGCCGAAGCCCATGGTGCGGCTGAACAGTGCCACGATCAGCACCGAGGCGCTCATGATGCCCAAGCCGCCCAGCTGGATCAGCAGCATGATCGTCAGCTCGCCGGTGAAGGACCAGTGATTGGGCACATCGAGCGTCGACAGCCCGGTTACGCACAGCGCGGAGATAGCCGTGAACCACGCATCGACAAAGGGTGTTTGTTGCCCGCTTTCGGTCGCGCCGGGCAAGGACAACAGCCCTGCACCCAACAGCGATGCGATCAGGAACAGCAATGGCACGACCTGCACCGGCCGCGCGAACAGCAGGTTGACCACCCGGTCTAGCGTGCCGACTGCCAGCCGCTCGACCAGTTGTTCGGGATGAATTTGCTGTGTCAAACTCCGCCGTCCCCCTTTCGTCATCCTGAACTTGTTTCAGGACAACAAGCGACGGTGCGTTATGCTGAAACAAGTTCAGCATGACGAGTAAAAATATGGACTTTGCAAAAGATGCGCAGCTTTGCGATCAATAGCCCATCAGGCTCATCACTTCCTTGTAGCCCGAATCGTTATGGAAGAGGCAGTCTAGCCATGTGGCCATCGCTTGACTCTCGCCATTTGTTTCTATATTGTTCCAATCGCTCTTTGAATGCCTGCGGCATGCCTCACACGCCAAGACCTGGGCGAAAGGGCAGTTCCCGGCATTGAATATTCCGGCTCCCGCGCGCAATCGTCGCGTCGCACCCTGCCCGCTAACTTGACAATATGGACATATAGGGGGTGGTTTTGCGACAACCTTGTCAATTTAAGGGCGTGCCGCCCGCGTCATAGTGTCGCGGCTACATCGCTCAGACCATTGCGATCCACGCCATTGTTTTCGCGTTTTGCTATAAATTTTTCCAGCGCACCGACGTTTCTCACAGAAGGTGGAATTCACGCATGGCTGGTCAGAGCCTGATCGCAATGGGGAACGCGGCAATATGGTAGAACCGAAAGCATGTCCGACTCATCCTGTTCCGGGCATGGTTCCGGATCGTCGATCCGAAAGCCGGCAGATTTCCGTCATATTATTTGCCAAACTGGTCGCAGGAGCGACGCAGCTTCCCTGCCGCATCCTGAACATGTCCAATCAGGGTGCAAAAATCGAAACCCGGCTGCCGCTACAGTCAGGCGATCCGGTCATCATCGAATTCCGGTCTGATCTGACCGTTCCGGCGACAGTGCGCTGGGCGGGCTCTGGCAAGGCCGGCATCCAGTTCGACGCGCCAATAAATCTGGCGGCGCTGTTGCGCCGCTCCGACTTTTGCATTGAACGTTTCAAGGCGCGACCGCCCCGCTATCATTGCAATGCACCCGTGCTCATCAAGCTCAACGGGCAATGCGTGAATGGAAATGCCGTTGACATTTCCAGTACCGGCCTGAAAGTCAGGTGCCCGAATGATTTCCGCGCAAACATACAGGTCGTCGTGGAAATTGCCGGTATGCCGCGTCACAAGGCACGAGTGATTTGGACATCTCCCCATGCAGCAGGGCTGAAATTTGTGAACCCGGTGAAATTTCATGAGCTGGAAATGTGGCTATACGGCCAGGGCGCACCGGTTCAGGCAGCGTCAGCTTAGCCGCAAGCCTGCCGCGATAGGGCTACGCACAAAGCATGGTTTTGAATGACCATCGCTGACGCGATGTCCTCAATAGCCCATCAGGCTCATCACTTCCTTGCGGCTCGACTGGTCGTCGAGGAAGCAGCCGAGCAGTTTGGAGGTCACCATGCCGGTGCCATGGATTTTCACCCCGCGACCGGTCATGCAGCCATGCGCGGCCTCGATCAC
>CAZSJE010000088.1:4342-9238 GCA_964606835.1 uncultured Sphingorhabdus sp. | reverse complement strand
GTCAACATGCAGGAGGTGGATCGCATGGGTATCAACACACTCGACAATGCGCCGATTTTTTATGACGATGCCGCTCTGGAAGATCGCAGCGCGCCGCGTATCGTCCTGAATATCCCCGCCCAATTGCGACCGTCCGGCGTGACTGGCTTTACCGTGCATGTGACCAACCTGTCTCTATCCGGCTTTGCCTGCGAAGCGACCACCGGGATGCCCGCTGGCGCGCGTTGCTGGCTTTCGCTTCCGGGCCTTGCGCCGTTGCAGGCCGAGGTCATCTGGAATAATGGCCAGACCGTCGGATGCGCCTTCTCCAACGTTCTCAACCGGTCGGTGCTGGACGCGATCCTCAATCGCTTTGGCGTCGTGGTGCCTGCCGCCTAATTGCCTTTGGCAGCTTCCGCGTCGATTGCGTCGCGTACCTTTCGGTAAAATTGCAGCCGCGCCTGGCCCGATGCTTCATGGGTGGCCGAGGGCCAGTTGCTGTTCGAGGCAATCACCAGCTTGCGCTGGGGGTCGATGTAAATCCCCTGCCCGAAAATGCCCTGCGCCTGATAGCTGCCATCGTCGAGCGTCCACCATTGATAGCCATAGCCAAAGCCCGGCGAGCCGATGTCCGCCTTTTTCGTCGTCGCTGCCGCAATCCAGCCATCGGGCAATATTGCCTTGCCGCCGACCAATCCACCGACCAGCATGAACTGCCCGAACCGCGCCATGTCGCGCGTTGCCGCCTGGATGCAGCAGCCGCTGATTTCGTGCCCCGTCGCGCCCAATAGCCAGCTTGCGTCCTGCTCCATGCCGAACGGGGCCCAGATTTTCTCCGACAGATATTGTGAGACGGTCTTGCCCGTTGCCTTGCTGACCAGCACGCCGATCAGATTGGTTTCGCCCGTTTTATAGACCCATTTCGTCCCCGCAGGCGCCTCGCGCGGCAGCTTGCGCATATAGCTGACCGTCGCGTCGATGCCCGGCTCGGCCTCATGCTCGTTGAAGCGCGCAACGTCGGAATTGCGATCCTCATAATCCTCATTCCATTTCACGCCAGAGGTCATGGTAAGCAACTGGGCGATCGAGACATCGTCATAGGCCGATCCCTTCATTTCGGGGATATACAGGCTGACCTTGTCGTCGATGCTTTTGATATAGCCATCCTTGATCGCCGTACCGACCAGCGTCGAGGTAAGCGATTTGGCAACCGAGAAACTGGTCCAACGGCCATTGCCATCAAAGCCAAGGCCATATTTCTCGAAACGGATTTTGCCATCCTGCACTATCACCAGCGCCGCTGTGCGCTGCGCGTGCATATAGACATCGACGCCGTCGATCTTGAGCTCTTTACCCTTGGGCAGCGGATAGACCGTGTCGCCCGATTCGATGACTCTGGTTTTGGCTAGGAGTGGTAGCCGGTCCATCGCGCGGAAGGCGGCGTTGCGCTCGGCATCGCTCCAGAACAGCACATCGCGGTTGGTGGGCATGTTCGACGCGAGGTTGCGCATGTCCTCGTCCATGCTGAACCAGCCTATGCCCAACGCCAGCGCGATCACTGCGATGATCCCGAACAGCCATTTCTTCATAGGTCCCTCCCTTTTATGTTTTGACCAGCGTCACCTGCGCCACATTGATCCCGCCGCCGCGAAAGCCGCCCTCGCAATACATCAAATAATAGCGCCAGAGCGCCACGAATTTCGCATCAAAGCCTTCGGGGAGCCGCCCTTCCTCTACTGCCGCGTCAAAACGTTTGCGCCACAGCCGCAGCGTCTCGGCATAATGCTGGCCGTAATCGACCTGATCGCGCCACAGCAGCCCACGCGCTTCAGCCAGCCCGCGAAAGCGGCTTTCGGAGAGCAACATGCCGCCCGGAAAGACGTAATGCTGAATGAAATCCGGCCCGCGCGCGTAAGATTCGAAAACGTCGTCCTCTATGCGGATATATTGCAGGGCCGCGCGCCCGCCGGATTTTAGCGCACAGGCAACGGCATCTAGATAGGCAGGCCAATAATCCTGCCCCACCGCCTCGACCATCTCGACGCTGGCAATCGCATCATATTGATCGCTGACATCGCGATAATCGGTCAGGGTGATGTTCGGTCCTGAGCTTGTCGAAGGGCCCTTGCCCGCCAGCCTTGCATCGGCAAATGCCTTTTGCTGGGGCGACAGGGTAATGCCGTGATAGCCGATCTTTGCACGGTCGAGCGTCGCCTCGGCAAGGCTGCCCCAGCCGCAGCCGATTTCGAGCAGCCGGTCGCCGTCTTTCAACGCCAGGCGATCGAGCAGCAAGTCCAACTTGCGCGCCTGCGCTGCTTCCAGCGTTTCGCTGCCATCAGCGAAAACGGCGCTGGAATAGGTCATTCCAGCATCCAGCCAGGCAGCGTAGAAATCATTGCCCAGATCGTAATGCGCCTCGATATTTTCGCGTGCCTTGTCTCGCGTGTTGCGCCGCAGCCAGTGCGCAGCCAGCCCGACCAGCCGCGCCAGTCCGCTCGGTCGGGCGACAGTGCCCAGCGCCACGCGATTGCGCATGAACAGGTCGAAAATCGGTACCAGATCGGGGCTTTCCCAGTCGCCCGCCGCCCAGCCTTCATACCAGCCGATCGAGCCGCCGCGCACCAATCGGGTGAGTGCGCGCCAGTGGTTGAGCTGCACCTCTGCTACCGGTCCTTCGCCGCGCCCACCCAATATGCGCATGCTGCCATCGGGCAAATGCCCCTCGATCGCGCCAGCCTCCAGCCCGGCATCGATCCGGTCGAGAATCGCGTGGAAGAAGCGTGCCTGGGTGCGCGCAAAAAGGCCTCCTTTTGAGCCCGGCAGATTTCCCTTGCCGGACAAATGGCGGCCTCTATTGCTGTGCGGCGCGTTCATGCGCGCCGCTGTAGACCCGGTTTAGCGCTTCTTCAACTCGTCGCGAATTTCGGTGAGCAGATCGACCTCGCTCGGGCCAGCTTCGGCGACTTTCGTCTTCAGCAGCTTGTTTACCCAGCGCACGATCATGAAAATCACGAACGCAAAGATCAGGAAATTGATGATCGCCGTGATAAACGCGCCATAGCCGAGCATTGGTACCCCGCCTGCTTTCAGTGCCGCATAATTGCCAGCCGCTGCCGCTTCCTGCAACTTTTCAGGGATAGCGCCCAGAATGAAAAAGCGGTTGGAAAAATCGACCCCGCCGAAAATTGCCGACACCAAAGGCATCAGAACATCCTCGGTCAGCGACTTGGTAATCGTCGCAAACGCACCGCCGATCATCACGCCAACTGCCAGATCGAGCACATTGCCTCCTGCAATGAAGGCCTTGAAATCACTCCACATCTCTATTCTCCCCATCAAGGTTTCCCTTAACCCGCATAGGTTTGCACGATATTTGCCATGCTGTCGAGAGGAGCAATTGAAACTTCCCAACCACTGCCCTATGTGTGCAACACACATCCCATGAGGAAGGAGAAGCCAATGCGTTCCGACTATGCCAAATTCCTGCTCATACCCTTTGCGGCAGCCTCGCTTGCAGGCTGCGGGATCAATAGCGTGCCTACCGCCGAGGAGAATGCCAAGGCGAAATGGGCCGATGTGCAGGCAGCATTTCAGGAGCGCGCGAACCTGATCCCCAATCTGGCCAATGTCGTCAAGGGCGCAGCGGCGCAGGAAAACAAGACGCTGACCGAGGTAATCCAGGCCCGCGCCGCGGCTACCTCGCCGAACATTCAGGTCAATCCGGGCGATTTGAGCGATCCGGCCAAGATGGCGGCCTTCCAGACCGCACAAAACCAGCTGTCGGGCAGCCTGTCGCGCTTGCTCGTTTCGGTCGAGCAATATCCGCAGTTGAAAAGCCAGGAAGGCTATCTGAAATTGCAGGACCAGCTGGAGGGGCAGGAAAACCGCATCCGCATTACGTTGCGCGATTACAATGAAGCGGTGCGGCAATATAATACGACGATCCGGACCTTCCCCGACATTATCGGGGCAAAGGTGATCCATGGTGCCAAGGAAATGGTGCCCTATCAAGCTACCACACCCGGAGCGGAAGCCGCTCCCAAGCTAGACATGGCACCCACCAACTGATCTGCCCGATCCGCCTTGCCTGGTTGCTAACCGGATTGTTGCTGCTGTCGGGCTGCTCGAAAGCAACGCCGGATACGCCAATGCCAAAGGCCGAATTGAAGCTGACCGGGCGCGTCGTTGACCGTGCCAATATCATCGATGGACAAACCGAGCAGCGAATTGCGAAAAGACTGGCAATGGCCGAAAAACTCTATGGACCGCAAATGGTCGTTGTGACGGTGCCTTCGCTGGAGGGAAAGCCGATCGCGGATTACAGCGTCGATCTCGCGCGGTCCTGGCGCATCGGCCATGCGAAGCGCAATGACGGACTGTTACTGCTTGTCGCACCGAAGGAGCGCAAGTTGCGGATCGAGGTTGGTATTGGGCTCGAGGGATCGTTCAGCGAGATCTTCGCAGGCCAGGTAATCCGTCAGACCATCACACCCGCGTTCAAAAAAGGGGATTTTGCAGGCGGCATCGAGGCGGGAGTCGACCGCATGATCAGCCGGATGAAGGCGGTTCCGACCTTGCCGGCCAACGACAATCGACCGGTGGTTGATCCGGGCAAAGTCGCATGAAACGCTTCGCCATTCTGCTAACCGCGCTTTTGGCGCTGGCCGCCCCAGCCGCGGCCCAGACATTCCCCCAACTGACGGGCCGCGTTGTTGACCAAGCCGATTTGCTCGATCCCGCGCAAGAGGCGGCGCTGACCGCGAAGCTGGAGGGGCTGGAAACGCGGACCAAGCGCCAGCTCGTGGTCGCGACGCTGTCCACTCTCGATGGCTATGATATAGCGGATTATGGCTACCGCCTTGGTCGTCACTGGGCGATCGGTCAGGATGGCAAGGGGGAAGCGGAAAAGGACAATGG
>CAZSJE010000088.1:0-4242 GCA_964606835.1 uncultured Sphingorhabdus sp. | reverse complement strand
TGGCTGGCGGTCTTTTTCTTCATCATCCTGCCCATCCTGACACCCTTGATCTTCGGACGAGGCAAGCGCGGGCAGCGCTATCGCAGTGGCTATGGCGGCCCCGTGATCATCTGGGGCGGCGGCAATAGCTGGGGCGGTGGCGGCGGTTCCTCATGGGGATCGGGCGGCTTTGGCGGCGGCGGAGGCGACGGTTTTGGCGGCTTTTCGGGCGGCGGCGGCAGCTTCGGCGGTGGCGGTGCGTCGGGGAGCTGGTGATGGGGCGGGCGATCACCATGTCCGAAGACGATCATGCTCGCGTCAGCGCGGCCGTGCATGCGGCAGAGGCGCAAACATCCGGCGAGATCGTAATAGCGGTAGCCGATCATAGCGACCGCTATCTGGACATGGCGCTTTGGTGGGCGGCGCTATGCGCAATCCTCGCGCTGGCTGCCTATGCTGCTTTTCCCGGCTTCTACAACTGGCTGATCGGTTTGCTGAGCAATGGCTGGGTAGAGCCTGCGACGCCTGGCGAATTGCTCGAAGTCGCACTGGCGATTGTTGTGCTGAAATTTGCCAGTGTCCGGCTCTTGCTGCAATGGATCCCGCTGCGGCTCGCGCTGACCCCCGGCATCGTCAAATCGCGGCGGGTGAGGCGCCGTGCAGTGCGTTATTTCAAACTGGGGGCCGAGCGTCGCACGGCGGGGCGCACGGGCATATTGATCTACTTGTCGCTCAAGGAACATCGGGCCGAAATCGTGGCGGACGAAAGCATCCACATGGCTGTTCCCGACGAGACATGGGGTGCGGCGATGGCAAAAATGATCGCAGAAGTCCGCGAAGGCCGCATTGCTGACGGGATGATCGCCGCCATTGGCGACGTGGGCATAATCTTGTCCAAAAATTTCCCGCGTCGGACAGACGATGTGAACGAGATTCCCGACCGGCTGATCGAGCTGTGAGCCATCCGCAAGAACCCGAAGAAATAATGTGGGAGGGCCGTTTTGTTACGGCCAAACGGCGGGGCAAATGGGAATATGTCGCGCGCAGCCGTGGCATCAGGGCTGCCGTAATATTGGCGGTTGAGGACGGGCACGTCCTGCTCGTCGAACAATATCGCGTACCATTGGGCCGCAATTGCATCGAACTGCCCGCAGGACTGATCGGCGATGAAAACGAAGGCGAAGAGCCGCTGGCAGCCGCAGGCCGGGAGTTGGAGGAGGAAACCGGCTACCGCGCGGAGACCCTCGAATCGCTGGGCGAATTTTACTCGTCGCCGGGAATGGTCAGCGAAAGCTTCACACTGGTCCGCGCCTCCGGCTTGACCAGGGTTGGCGATGGCGGAGGAGTAGAGGGCGAAGGGATTACACCGCATCGGGTAGCGCTGCGCGAGCTTGAGGGCTTTGTCGCGGGCAAGCGGAATGAGGGATGCGCAGTCGATGTAAGGCTGCTGATCCTTTTGGGCAGCGGTTATCTAAAATTGTCGGCGTAAGCCTGCAACTTCAAAACCTTGGGCGCAGCTTCTATCACTACATAGTCGATGCCATTACGCTCGGCATATGCTTTGGCCGCATCCAGCGTCTTGAATTTCAGGATCAACTGCCGTCTTGTATCGGCCGAGCCAGCCCAGCCCATCAACGGGTCGGGGCGTTGTGCATCTTGCGGCACAAACTCCAGATACCACTCACCCGCACCAAAACGCCCGGATTGCATGGCATTTTTCGATTTCTGGATGATGCGGGCCTGGGTCATGATGCGCGCTTTCGCCAATTTGGCGCTGGCGATCAAGCGCTTTGTTGATTGATGACGTTGCCCTCTCGTCCGCCTATATGCTCCGTGATGAATCGTCCCCCACATTCCGGTGAACGCGTGCGCGTTGTCCTGTTGACTCAGGTCATCGGCCCGCTCGACTATCGGCTTGCTCCGGGCATGCAGGCCGAGGCGGGCTCGATCATCGTCGTGCCGCTCGGTCCGCGAAAGCTGCTTGGTGTCGTCTGGGACGACGGTATTTTCGGCGACGAAGCGATAGACGAGTCGCGGCTGCGCAACGTGCTGGAAGTCGTCGATGTCCCGCCAATCCGCGAAGGTTTAAGGCGGCTGGTCGACTGGGTGGCCGACTATTATCTCGCTAGCCATGCCTCGGTATTGCGGATGGTGGTATCCTCCTCCGCAGCTTTATCAGGCGCGGGGATGATTACCGAATATCGGCTGTCGGGGATCGAACCCGCACGGCTGACCCCGCAGCGTGCCGCTGCGCTCGACGCGCTGGTCGACGTACAAGGGCTGGCGCGCGAACTGGCAGCGGAGGCCGGCGTCAGCGATGCGATCATCCGCGGGCTTATCAAGGTCGGCGCGCTGGAGCCGGTGCAGGTCAGCATCGACGCCCCCTTTCCAAACCCCGATCCGATGCATCATTTACCCGATTTGAGTGAGGCACAGGAAGCCGCCGCCATAGTGATGCGAGACGCCGTGCGCGCGGGCGGATTCGAGCCCATTGTCCTGGATGGGGTAACAGGGTCGGGGAAAACCGAAACCTATTTTGAAGCAGTAGCAGCAGCGCTGAAGTCTGGTCGCCAAATCCTTGTTCTGCTTCCGGAAATTTCGCTCACACAACCCTTCCTCAAACGCTTCGAGGCGCGTTTTGGCGTGCAACCTGCCACCTGGCACAGCGGCATGAAGCAATCGCAGCGCCGCCGCGTATGGCGCGGTGTGGCGGAGGGACGCGTGCAGGTGGTCGCGGGCGCACGCTCGGCACTTTTCCTGCCTTTTGCCGACCCGGGATTGATCGTCGTCGATGAGGCGCATGAGATCAGTTTCAAGCAGGAAGATGGCGTTCGCTATCACGCCCGCGACGTCGCGGTGATGCGGGGACGATTCGAGGGGTTTCCGGTGGTGCTGGCAAGCGCCACACCCGCGCTCGAAAGCCGCCATATGGTCGCCATCGGGCGCTACAAGGGCCTCGAAATCCCCTCACGCTATGGCGCAGCCAAAATGCCGTCGATCAAGGCCATCGACCTGACGCAGGACCGGCCCGAACGCGGCACGTGGATTGCGCCGCCGCTACTGAAAGCGCTGGAGGAACGGTTGGAGCGCGACGAGCAGAGCCTGTTGTTCCTGAACCGCCGTGGCTACGCGCCGCTGACGCTCTGCCGCAATTGCGGGCACCGTTTCCAATGCCCCAATTGCACGGCATGGATGGTCGAGCATCGGCTGGTCCGCCGCCTAGCCTGCCACCATTGCGGCCATGTGATGCCACCGCCCGACGCCTGCCCCGAATGCGGTGCCGAGGACAGCCTGGTCCCCTGCGGCCCCGGCGTAGAGCGAATCAGCGACGAAGTGCGGAAGTTTTTCCCCGAAGCGCGGACCTTTGTCGCAACCTCGGACACGCTCTGGTCGCCCGACAAGGCTGCGGAATTTGTAGCGCAGGTCGACGCCGGGGCCATCGACATCATTATCGGCACGCAATTGGTGACCAAAGGCTATCATTTCCCGAACCTGACGCTGGTTGGCGTGATCGATGCCGATCTGGGGCTGGAGGGTGGCGATTTGCGCGCTGCCGAGCGCACTTTCCAGCAAATTGCCCAAGCCGCCGGGCGCGCGGGCCGTGCGGAAAAGCCGGGGCATGTCTATGTCCAGACCCGCAATCCCTCGCACCCGGTGATCGCCGCGCTCGTCGCGGGCGACCGCGATGCCTTTTACGATGCCGAAACCGCGCAGCGCCAGCATGCCGGCGCGCCACCCTTTGGCCGCTACGCCGCGATCATCATTTCGTCTGAGGATGAGCGCGAGGCAATCGAGGCAGCGCGCGCGGTGGGGGCGTCGGCTCCCAAGGCAGAGGGCATGTATGTCTACGGCCCCGCCCCTGCCCCGCTCGCCATGCTGCGCGGGCGGCACCGGCAAAGGCTGCTGGTGCATGCGCAGCGCTCGGTCGAATTGCAGACGATCATGCGCGCATGGCTGGGCGAACTGCAATTCCCGCGCAGTGTGCGGGTGGGGGTGGATGTCGACCCTTATTCATTTTTGTAACTTCCTCTCCCTCAGGGGAGAGGATACGAAGCTTTATGAGCGAAGCGAATTAGGCGCAGTTGGAGAGGGGAGCGTACCCTCTCCAAGCTACGCTAGGCGGCAAGCTGCGCTATCCGCTCCCCTGAGGGAGAGGATGGGAGGGGAAATAATGCCAAACCAGCGCGACCTGTCGCTCGATGCATTTCGCGGTATGACGGTGCTGTTGATGATCATCGTCAACATCCAGGGCAATGGCGATGC
>CAZSJE010000087.1:4701-9320 GCA_964606835.1 uncultured Sphingorhabdus sp. | reverse complement strand
CGAGTTGATGTTCCACGATGCAATGCGAAGGGTGGTTGCCATGCGGCGCTGCTTAAGCGGCGCCAGCCGCTCGCGCAAGCCGCACATGGCCGATTATCAACGCTTCAGAAAAGCAAAGCCCCCATCCCGGGGGCAATTGGGATGAGGGCCGAGCTTGCGTTCGTCACGCTGATACCGAAAGCCGGTTTAAGTGCTACGGGCAACAGGGGGAAAACCGCGCAGCGACCGTCTTTCGATGGCTCCAAATTAGGCCCCGGAACCTGTCATTTACATGAACAGACGGCTGTAGCGGTTCGCTTGATCGGCTCGCCGGCTCCGTTCATCGCCAAGCGCAGCTATTTGCGTTTGGCGGGACGCGGGTCTTTCCAAGTGAAGGCCGATTGGGCGATGGGGGTGTTGTATTTGATTCCGCTCAAACGAATCGACGTGCGGTTGTTTTTCGAATCGAGCGCAACCCAGCCGTTTAGCGTCAGTCCGGCGGGCGCACCTGCCTGCCGGACAAACACCATCGTGATCGTGCCATATTCGGGGCGCTTGGGATCGCGAACCTCGACGCTGATCACATTCTTGTCGGCGGTGTTCACCCGTTTGCCGAAGCGCGACAGGTCTTTTCCCGGGTCGAGAAGGGCGGCAAGCGGGCTGTTCTTGATCGGCCAGCGCTGCACCTGTTTGACCTCATAGTCGATCATCGTCAGCGCGCTGCCATCGGCAACGATCAGAAGCGGCACGCCCTTTTGATATTCGAAGCGGACATGGCCGGGGCGTTTCAGCAGAAGCTTTCCGGTCAGCGTGCGGCCATTGCGGTCGGTCTGCGCAAAAGTCGCGTTCATGGTGCTGACGGCCTGCATGTGCGCGACGACCTCGGACAGGTCATTGCTGTTCTGAGCGGGCGCTGCAGAGCCGACAACCATAACCACGGGTGCTAGCAGTGCAGCGGAAAAGGAGAGTTTCATGCTATGTCCTTGTTTGTTTAAGCAGGGCGGCTAGCGCGCGCGGCTTGAACGCCGACTTAATCAGATCGGTTCCCCGTTCCTGTCGCGCAGCACTTCGCGGCGACCGATGTGGTTGGGGGCAGTGATATACCCATCCTCCTCCATCCGGTCGATCAGCCGCGCGGCGCTGTTATAGCCGATCCGCAACTGCCGCTGCACCCAGCTGGTCGAGGCTTTCTGGCTTTCAAAGACGATCTGGCAGGCCTTGCGATAGGTCGCATCCTCCGGACTGTCGTCGCTGCCGATGCCGTCCAGGGCGAAGCCGCCGTCTTCGGGTTCCTCGGTGACCGAGGGGACATAGTCGGGCGGCCCCTGCCCGCGCCAATGGTCGGCCACCTTGCGGACTTCGTCGTCGGAAACGAAGGGCCCGTGAATGCGCGTCAGCCCCTTGCCGCCTGCCATATAGAGCATGTCGCCCTTCCCCAGCAGCTGTTCGGCACCCTGTTCGCCCAAAATGGTGCGGCTGTCGATCTTGCTCGTGACGTGGAAGCTGATCCGCGTCGGCAGGTTTGCCTTGATCACACCGGTGATGACGTCGACCGAAGGACGCTGCGTCGCCATGATCAGGTGAATGCCCGCCGCGCGCGCTTTTTGCGCCAGCCGCTGGATCAGGAATTCGACTTCCTTGCCCGCGGTCATCATCAGGTCGGCCAGTTCGTCCACAATCACCACAATCTGCGGCAGAGGCGCATAGTCGTGCTGCTGGTCTTCATATTGCGGCTGTCCGGTCATCTGGTCCCAGCCGATCTGCACGCGGCGACCAAGCGGCGTGCCCTTGGCCTGCGCCGCGCGGACCTTTTCGTTGAAGCCGCCCAGATTGCGCACGCCGATCGACGACATCATCCGGTAGCGGTCTTCCATCTGCTCGACCGCCCATTTGAGCGCGCGGATCGCCTTGGCGGGTTCGGTCACGACGGGCGAAAGCAGATGCGGGATATCGTCATAAATGCTGAGTTCGAGCATTTTCGGGTCGATCATGATCATTTTGCACTCGTCGGGGGTTAGCCGATAGAGCAGCGAGAGGATCATGCAGTTCAGGCCCACCGATTTGCCCGACCCAGTGGTCCCCGCGACCAGCAAGTGCGGCATCGGCTGCAAATCGGCAATCACCGGATCGCCTGAGATATTCTTGCCGAGGATGATCGGCAGTTGCCCCTTTTGATCGGCAAAGGCGCCAGAGCCGATCATTTCGTGGAGCACCACAGCCTCGCGGTTGTGATTGGGCAGCTCGATCCCCATCACCGTGCGGCCGGGAATGACCGAGACGCGCGCCGACAGCGCCGACATGTTGCGCGCGATATCTTCGGCCAGCTGGATTACCCGCGAGGCCTTGACGCCGGGGGCTGGTTCCAGCTCGTACATCGTCACCACCGGACCGGGGCGGACAGCGGTGATCTCACCCTTTACATGGAAATCGTCGAGCACCGACTCAAGCAGCCGCGCGTTCCGCTCCAGCGCGGCTTTGTCGAGCTTGGGCGCAGTGCTGGGCGGCGGAACGTCGAGCAGGTCGATCGAGGGCAGTTTGTAGTTGCCGAAAAAGTCGCCCTGCTTCGCGCTTTTGGAGAAGGTTGCTTTCGCAGGAGCCTTGGGCGCTTCCTTGATCTCTGGCGGCGGTCGGGTGTCGGGCTCGACCGACGGGCGCGGTGGCGCGGGCTTTGTCACGTTGATGACTTCGCCGTCGTCGTCGACCAACTGCTTGCCCTTGCCGCCAAAGCTGGGCAGCGGGATGGGCGGGATCCGGAACAGCGGCTTTTCGAGCTCCAGCGAGCGCAGCACCAGCGCCAGACCGCCGAGCATCGGCAGCAGGATCAGCACAAGCCGCGCGAACGACCGCCAGCCACCATCGAGCCGTTCGAGCAGCGCCATCGCGCCATTGTCAAGCAGCAGGGCGGGCGTGCCGCCCCAACCGCCGGGCAGGCCAATGCCCTCCCCATGCTGCCAGTGCGCCATGCCAAAGCCGATCAGGATCATGCCCAGCACACAGAACAGCAACTGCCGTTTCCAGGTCGGCTGCGGGACGTCGCGCCATAGTCGACGTGCGATCACCAGCAGCAAGGGCGTGAGCAAAATCGCGGGCAGGCCGAAGAGGAACAGCGCTGTATCGGCCACATAGGCGCCGCTTTGCCCCATCCAGTTGTGCGGCGCGTCGATGGCGGCGCTATTCAGCGCGCGGTCGCCGCTGCTATAGGTCAGGATCGAAATCGCATAGAACAGCGCAAACAGCGCCAGCGCCGCCGCGCCGATCAGCGCGCCGCTCCTGAGCAGCGAAAGCCGCATCATCTGCCGCCAATCGGCGATGTTTACCCGTGGTGATCGTGACGCCATGATGCCTTTTCGGCTTCTGTGGACTCGCCGTCAAGAGTCCCGCAAATTTCGCTTGGAAATTGCCCATATAGAAGCCCATATCGGGCGCATGGACAAGCAGGACGTAGTTATCATCGGCGGCGGCATGATCGGGCTGGCGCAGGCACTTGCACTCGCCGCGCACGGGATTTCGAGCCATGTGATCGATCGCGCCGATCCGGCGGCAATGCTGGCCGCCGGATTTGACGGCCGCACCTCGGCGATTTCCAGCGCGTCGATGAAGATGTTCGAAGCGATCGGGCTGGGCGATGCGCTGGCAGGGCATGGTTGCCCCATCGAGCAGATCTGGGTCAGCGACGGGTTGAAGGCCGGGGCGCTCGATTTTGTGCCTTCGAAGGATGATGGTTATCTGGGGCAGATGTTCGAGAACCGCACTCTGCGGCGGGTGTTGTACGAGGCCGCGAAGGCGCAGCCGCTGATTACCATGCACATGCCGTCCGGAATTGTGTCTCAGGAGCGGAGCGAGGCAAGGGTTTCAATCACGCTGGATAATGGCGCGGTTTTGGGCGGCGACCTGCTGATTGTAGCCGAGGGCCGCAAAAGCGCCACACGCGAGGCTTCGGGGATAAGGGTGGCACAGTGGAAATATGATCATGAGGCGCTGGTCAGCGTGATTGCGCATGAGAAGCCGCACGGCAATGTCGCCTATGAGATTTTCTATCCCACAGGACCCTTCGCGGTGCTGCCAATGCTCGATGCTGACGGCAGGCATCGCTCGGCGATTGTCTGGTCGGTTGCCCAAGAAGATGCGCCTGGATACCGCAAGCTATCGCCGCGCGCGCTGGCTGCCGAGATCGAGAAAGCCATGGGCGGGATGCTCGGCGCGGTCGAAATGGCAGCACCGGTTTCCGGCTATCCGCTCGGTTTCCACCATGCGGCGCAGATTACCGACACCCGCCTCGCGCTGATCGGCGACAGCGCGCATGGCATTCATCCCATTGCCGGACAGGGGCTGAACCTTGGCCTGCGCGATGTAGCGGCGCTTGCCGAGGTGCTGATCGACGGAGCGCGGCTGGGGCTCGACTATGGCGATGCGCAGCTGCTCAAGCGCTATCAGCGCTGGCGCAGCGTCGACACGCTGCTGGTGGCGATGGCGACCGACAGTCTCAACCGGCTATTCTCCGTCCCCGGCAAAACCGCGTCCGCCGTGCGGCGTGCAGGGCTGGGCGCGGTGCAGCGTTTCAAGCCTGCCAAAGCCTTCTTTATGAGCGAAGCGCGCGGCGAAGCGGGGGATTTGCCCAAGCTGCTGCAGGGCGTGTTGGC
>CAZSJE010000087.1:0-4601 GCA_964606835.1 uncultured Sphingorhabdus sp. | reverse complement strand
ACCGAAGCCTTATATTTCGGCGCATTGGCGAGCGGGGTTCCCTTGGGGATCAACGCTGATGCCGGTGCTCCGACGGGCAGACGGAAATTGTCGACCTGCGCATCGGTATAGGCCAGCCCGCCGGTGATCGTGAAGCTGTCCGAGGGTTGCAGCAGGAGGTCGAGTTCGAACCCCTTGGTCGAAACAGAACCCGCATTGGTCAGGCGCGCAACCACCTGGCCCGCGACGATGTCGGGGTTGTTCGCTTGGTAGTTCTTATATTTGGCATAGAACAGCGCCAGATTGACGGTGGCAGCACCATCGAGGAAGCTGGATTTCACCCCACCTTCATAGCTGTCGACCGTTTCCGGCGCGATGCGGTTGGCACCCGAACCCATCAGGTTGAAGAAGATGTTGTACGCTGGCCCCTTATACCCGCGGGTATAGCTGACATAGGCCATCACATCGTCGCTCACGTCATATTGGATCGCGGCCTTGCCCGACACATTGTTGGCCGACGAGCGTGTGCTGAACGGCACGCCATTGGCGCGCAGCGACGCAGCGCGTTGCAACTGGTCGATAGTCAGCGGCGTCGCCAGCGTCGGGTTGAGAGCGAGCAGGCGCAGATATTCGTTATAGGCGCCCTGATCGAAGGCAGGCTGGATACCTGGCGCCGAATTGGGGCGACCAGCCGCATCGAAGGTCAGCCCGGTTGCGGTGCGGCTGTGATAGACCGACAATTTGTCATTGGTGTACCGCAAGCCACCGATCAGGCGGAGGTCATCCGACAGGTTCAGGGTCACCTGACCGAATGCGGCGAGGTTCTTGAACACCGAACCGAAGACTGCGGTGCCGGTTGGCGTCGTAATTGTCGAGGCACCGGGGGCCGTCGAACAGGGTGTGAGCCCCGGGACGATGGCAGGCAGAGTCGATGCCGAGCAAGTGATCACCGAGCGACCAAAGGTGCGATCCGAGTCTGCCTTCGAATAATATGCACCCAGCACATATTCGAGGAATTGGCCGGTCGGCGAAGCGATCCGCAATTCCTGCGTGAAGGTGGTCGAGGTTTGCGGCCCGACATCGTGCAGCTGGTTCAAGCCGATATAGGGCCGGTCTAGCCAGTCGCCGTCGCGGATTTCGAGATTGTCCCAGCCGCGATAGGAGGTGATCGAGGTGAGCACATGCTCGCCCAGCTCGATATCGGCCTGCAGCGAGACGCCCCAGCTTTCCTCTTCGGTGGCAGTGGTCAGGTTCTGCGCGACCCGGCGGGTCAAGTCGCCGTTTATGCGGGTGCCGGTCAAGGCCAGAGCAGCGGCGTTGGTCGGGGTCGTGCCGATAATTTCAGCGCAGCAATCATCCTTTGCCTTGCGCCAGTCGCCGCGCAGCGTGAGCGTTACGGTGTCGCCCAGATCGGCCTCGATCACCCCGCGCACGCCATAATGTTTGAAGCCATTGACCTTGTTGCCCGTGGTGATGTTGCGGATGTTGCCGTCATAATTGCTGTAGAAAGCCGTGACGCGCGAACGGATATTTTCGCCCAGCGGCAGGTTGACCGTGGCACGACCGCGATATTCTTCCTTGGTATAATAGCTGGCTTCGACCTCGGCCTCAAAATCATTGGTCGGGCGCTTGGTGACGATGCTGACGACACCGGCAGAGGCGTTCTTGCCGAACAGCGTCCCTTGCGGTCCGCGCAACACTTCAATGCGCTCAACGTCGAACAAGTCGGTAAAGCCTTCGCCCGCGCGGCTCAGCACCACGCCGTCGAGCACGGCGGCCACCGAAGGCTCGGCAGCGATCGAGAAGTTGATGGTGCCCACACCGCGCAGGAACAGCGCCTGGTTGAGCGATGTGCCCGATTTGCGGAAATTGAGGGAGGGGACGAGATATTGCGCATTTTCCAGCGTCAGTCCACCGCTCGCGGAAATGGCATCGCCGCCAACCACCGAAACGGCAAGCGGGATATCCTGCAGATTTTCCTCACGCTTTTGCGCGGTGACAATGATGGCGTCCTCGGCATATTCCTCTTCGCCAGCAGCCTCGTCTTGCGCGAAGGCAGGCGTCGAAAGGCCGATGGCGAGCGCAGAAGCAGCGTAGAGCGCGGCGCGCGAGATGCGGTTGGGGGTTTGCATGACGATCTTCTCCCGTGTGTCTGGCCCTGCGGTTTTCCACTTGGGCAAATTGGCAATGCAAAGCGGCGCAGAGGCGATCTGCCAGCGCTTTCGGCCGAAGATGTGCCTTAGGGGTCTTGATATGTCAAGCGGTGTCATATAGGTGCCGGAATATAACCCGATGCTGTTGCAGCTTTGCAATAGTGAGCATGTTTGGGTGGAGGAGGCAGGTTGGCAACCGCGTTCGAGGCGACCGGGGACGGCTTTGAACTGCGCAGCGGCGCAGGCGTTTTGTTGCGCCATGCGGGCGGGTTTCCGGCCATCGAATTGGGCGTTGGCGAAGCAGCGGTCGAGATGTTTCGCGGCAATTTCCGGATCGAAGACGATGTGGCCGAACGCTGGCCGCTGGACAATTGCGTGGTCGATGGAGCGACGGTGCGGCTTTGGAACAGCGAGCGGCCAGAATTTGCTGCAACCGCCAGGGTCGCGGTGCAAGGCGGGAAGGCAAGGCTGGCGCTGCAAAGCGAGCATCCTGCCGCGAACCGCATCTGGATCCGGATGCCGCGCCTGCCGGAGGAATCGATCTGGGGCGGCGGCGAACAAATGTCCTATCTGCGACTGAACGGTCGGCGCTTTCCCTTCTGGACTTCCGAACCCGGCGTCGGGCGCGACAAGTCGACCGAATATACGCAGATGATGGACGCGGCAGCCAATGCCGGCGGCGATTATTGGACCACCAATTACCCGCAGCCGACCTGGCTCAGCTCGGCATTCTACGCCGTGCACAGCGATTGCACGCACTGGTCGGCGCTGGACCTGACCGATGAAGAAGCGACGGTTCACGAATGCTGGACGGGCGCGGTCACCCTGGAGTTTTTCTTGCAGGACAGCCTGCCCGAACTGGTTGGTGCGCTATCAGCCTGTTTCGGCAAGCCCGCGCCGCTCCCCGACTGGGCGATTCAAGGGGCAATTGTCGGCTTGAAAGATGGCGACAACAGCTTTGCACGGCTGGAAAAATATATCGAGGCAGGGGCAGCGGTCAGCGGCCTGTGGTGTGAAGATTGGTCGGGCATCCGCCAGACCAGTTTCGGACGACGGCTGTTCTGGGACTGGAAATGGCAGCCAAAGCGCTACACCGACCTGCCCGGGCAGATTGCAAAACTGGCGGAACGCGGCATCCGCTTTCTGGGCTATGTGAACCCTTACATTGCCAACGACGCCTCGATGTTCGCCGAAGGGTCGGAGCAAGGCTATTTCGCGCTCCGGCAGGACAGCGATGAAGTGGCACTGGTCGATTTCGGAGAGTTTGAGTGCGGGGTAGTCGATTTCACCAACCCCGCCGCTGCCGACTGGTTTGCCGACCGCATCATTGGGCGCGAGATGCTCGATTTCGGTTTTTCGGGCTGGATGGCCGATTTCGGCGAATATCTTCCCACAGACATCCGCCTGTTCGATGGCAGCGATCCGATGGAAGCGCATAATCGCTGGCCGGTACTCTGGGCGGAGATCAACGCAAAGGCGATTGCACGGCGCGACAAAGCCGGTGACGCTGTGTTTTTTATGCGCGCAGGTTTTTCAGGTGTACAGGCGCATTGTCCCTTGCTCTGGGCGGGCGACCAGTGCGTCGATTTCTCGCGGCATGACGGGATCGGCACTACCATCACCGCCGCGCTGTCATCGGGACTTGTGGGCAATCTGGTCAGCCATCACGACGTCGGCGGCTATACCAGCCTCGGCATCGTCCGCACCGAGGAGCTGCTCTACCGCTGGATCGACCTGGGGGCCTTCACACCCGTGATGCGCAGCCATGAGGGCAACCGGCCCGACGACAATCTGCAGATCGATTCGACGCCGGAACTGCTCGCCCATTTTGCGCGGATGAGCCAGTTGCATGCGCGGCTTGCGCCCTATGTGCGGCATGTGCTGGACCAGGGGCAATCGAGCGGCTTACCAGCGCAACGCCCGCTATTCCTGCACTATGAAGATGCGGAACTTTACGCCGTGCAGGACCAGTATCTTTACGGGCGCGACCTGCTGGTTGCCCCGGTGATCGAGGCGGGCGTTACAGGGCGTCAGGCTATCGTTCCGGCTGAGGGCTGGGCCGATCTCTGGACGGGCCAATTGCTCCCCAAAGGCACGCACTGGTTCGAGGCGCCCTATGGCAAGCCTCCCGCGCTCTATCGCCTTGACAGTAACTTCGCTTCGCTGTTCGCTGCAATCCGGGAGGAGTTTCGCTGATGGGGCAGCGATCGAACATTCGCGATGTGGCGGCGCTGGCTGGCGTGGCGGTGAAGACCGTCAGCCGCGTACTCAACAACCACCCCTATGTCAGCGCCGAGATGCGGGCGAAGGTGGAAGCAGCCATGAGCGAGCTGAACTTCCACCCCAGCGTGGCGGCGCGCGTGCTGGCAGGTACAAAGTCGGGGCAGATCGCGCTGATCTACGACAATCACTCGCCCCATTATATGCACCAGATCATGATGGGCTGCTGGGACCGCTGCAATGCCGAAG
>CAZSJE010000086.1:2631-9330 GCA_964606835.1 uncultured Sphingorhabdus sp. | reverse complement strand
ACCGTGCCTTTCAGCGCATAGGCGACCACCAGCGGCGGGCTGGCGAGGAAGTTCGCACGTACATCGGGCGAAACGCGGCCTTCGAAATTGCGGTTGCCTGACAGTACCGATGCCGCGACAATATCGTTGCCGTTGATCGCCTTCGAAATCGGCTCCGCCAACGGCCCGCTGTTACCAATACAAGTCGTGCAACCATAACCAACGAGGTTAAATCCGACAGCGTCGAGATGCTCCTGCAAACCCGCCTTGACGAGATAATCGGTCACGACCTGCGATCCTGGCGCAAGCGAAGTCTTTACCCAGGGCTTTGGCTGCAAGCCGCGTTCATTAGCCTTCTTCGCCACAAGCCCGGCGGCGACCAGCACCGACGGGTTTGACGTGTTAGTGCAAGACGTAATTGCCGCGATCACGACATCGCCATCGCCAATGTCGTGGCCTTCACCGTCGACTGGCACCCGCTTGAAGCCGTCATGCTTGTAAACCTCGGCGAGGTCTTTGTTGAACACGTCGTCGACTTGCTGCAAAACGACCTTGTCCTGCGGCCTTTTCGGTCCTGCAAGGCTGGGCTGGACGGTGGACATATCGAGTTCCAGCGTTGAGGAGAACACCGGCTCGATGCTCGGATCGATCCAGAAACCCTGTTCCTTTGCATAGACCTCGGCGAGCGCAATCGCCTCCTCGCTGCGCCCGGTGAGGCGCATATAATCGAGCGTCTTGTCATCTATGCCGAAAAAGCCGCAGGTCGCGCCATATTCGGGCGCCATATTGGCGAGCGTCGCCCGGTCGGCCAACGTCAGCGAAGCCAACCCCGGTCCATAATATTCGACAAAGCGCCCGACCACGCCATGCGCGCGCAGCATCTGCGTGGCGGTTAGAACCAGATCGGTTGCCGTAATGCCTTCGCCGAGCGAGCCGGTCAGCTTGAAGCCGACCACTTCGGGGATGAGCATCGAAACCGGCTGGCCCAGCATTGCCGCCTCCGCCTCGATCCCGCCCACGCCCCAGCCGAGCACGCCAAGGCCATTGATCATGGTGGTGTGGCTGTCGGTACCAACGCAAGTGTCGGGATAGGCAATGGTTGCGCCATCGGTGCTTTGCGAGGTCCACACGGCCTGCGCGATATGTTCCAGATTGACCTGGTGGCAGATGCCGGTGCCCGGAGGCACAGCCTTGAAATTGCTTAGGCTTTTTGACCCCCACTTCAGAAAGTCATAGCGCTCGCCATTGCGGTAATATTCGATTTCGACGTTCTGCTCGAACGCCTTTGGGTGGCCGAATTCGTCGACCATCACGCTATGGTCGATGACGAGATGAACAGGCACCAGCGGGTTGATCTTGCTGGTATCCCCGCCCAGTTTCGCAATCGCATCGCGCATCGCGGCAAGGTCGACCACGCAAGGCACACCAGTGAAATCCTGCAGCAGCACGCGCGCCGGGCGATACTGGATCTCATTCTGGCTTTCGGTCGGGTTTTTCTGCCAATCAACCAGTGCCTGGATATCGGCGGTCGACACGGTAAATCCGCCATCCTCGAAACGCAGCAGATTTTCGAGCAACACCTTCATGCTGAACGGCAGCCGCGAAACATCGCCCAGTTTCTCGGCCGCCTTGGCAATCGAGAAATAATCGTAGCTTTTGCCGCCAACGTTCAAGGTTGAGCGGGTGCCGAGCGTGTCGTTGCCGATTGCAGTCATGGGAGCGGGTTCCTTTGCGCGATTTCCCGCGCGCCTTAGCGTGCAGGCCGGACGCGGGCAAGGGCTGCGCTGCGAATTTGGAAACATGCGGAATCGCCTGATTCGCAGCCACGAAAAACAGCAATTTGACCTTTGTTTACCATTCTGAAATGAGGGGTGTGCCATGCGCATGCGATGGTAAAAACTGCGCAAAACCTATGGTAGGCAAAAAAACGTCTTCAAACGTGCTTGACACCGGCGCGTCGTCATCGGGCGGAGCCATGGGCTTTTTCGCGCGCATGAACGGGCGTGGCGGGCCGAAACCGCAAAGTTTCGTGCCGCTGGCCTCCTCCAAAGCGGCAATGGAATTGCTGCAAAATTTCGAGGAAAGCGGTCGCGGCTGGTTCTGGTCGACCGATGGCGCAGGGCGAGTCACCTATCTGAGCGAAGCAGTATGCCAGGCGCTGGGCAGGTCGCATGGTGAGATCATCGGCACCACATTCATGGAATTGTTTTGCAAGGACGAAGAGGCCGAGGATAGGCAGCGCACGCTGCCGTTCATTTTCACCCGCCGATCAAAATTCGACGATTTGCCGCTGCAGGCAGCCGGGGGCGAGGGCGAAATATGGTGGTCGGTATCCGGAAGGCCAGTCACCAACAGTGCTGGCGAATTTCTGGGCTACCGGGGCAGCGGAGTCGATATCACGGCCCAACGGCAAACAGCCAAAGATACCTCGCGACTTGCAAAATATGACGCGTTGACAGGATTGCTCAACCGGCACAGCATGTCGAAACTGCTCGATACGACCTTGCAGGTCTATCAGACGCAGCAGCGGCCCTGTTCGATCATGCTGATCGACCTGGACCGGTTCAAACATGTCAACGATACGCTTGGCCATCCCGTTGGCGACGCATTGCTGAAACAGGTGGCCGAGCGCTTGATCAAGGTGGTCGGCGACCGCGAGAAAATCGCCCGACCGGGCGGGGATGAGTTTCAGATCATCCAGCAGGATGTCGAAGATCGCGGCACTTTGGGCGAAATAGCCGAGCGCATTATCAAAAGCCTGTCGCATCCATACTCTATCGACGGCGCCCGCTGTATCATTGGTGCATCGGTCGGTATTGCGGTTAGCCCGTTCGACGGTAAGACCAGCGAAGATCTGGTGCGCAATGCCGACCTGGCGCTGTATGCCGCAAAAGGCGGCGGACGTGGGCGGTTCCGATTCTATTCCAGCGAGTTGCTCCAGGCCGCCGAAGATCGCCGCGTCCTTGAAGAGGATTTGCGCGACGCGCTGGTCAAGAAGCAGCTGTGGCTTGCCTATCAACCGTCGGTCGATGTGAAGACGAATATTGTCTCGGGCTTCGAGGCGCTGTTGCGCTGGGACCATCCGGAACGCGGGCCGATTTCGCCTGCCTTGTTCATCCCGATCGCCGAGGAAGCCAATCTGGTGGGCGAACTGGGCGAATGGGCGCTGCGCGAGGCATGCTCACAGGCGGCGAAATGGCCGGGCAAGATGACGGTCGCGGTCAATCTTTCACCGCTACAATTTGCCAACGACCTGCTGCCCAAGATCGTTGAGAACGCATTGACCAGTTCGGGACTCGATCCCAACCGGCTCGAACTCGAACTGACCGAAGGAATCTTCCTTCAAGATAGCGACGATACCGACGCCATGTTCAAGGCGTTGAAGGCATTGAACGTCCGGCTAGCGCTCGACGATTTCGGCACGGGCTATTCCTCGCTCGGCTATTTGCGCACGGCACCGTTTGACAAGATCAAAATCGATCAAAGCTTTGTGCGCGGTGTAACCGAACCAGGGTCCCGCAACGGCGCGCTGATCAGTGCAATCGTGGCGCTTGCCGATGCGCTCAATATGGATGTGACGGCTGAAGGTGTCGAGTCGCTCGATCAGCATGATGTAATACGCGACCTGAAAGTCACTTATATTCAAGGCTATATCTACAGCAAGCCGGTCAGCAACGAAGTCCTGCTGGAAAATTATGCAAGCGGCCAATGGGTTATCGAGCCTTCCGGCCCTGCTTTCCATCGCAGCGACCGGCTTTCGATGTATCGAAAGATCGGCGTGGTTCATGACAACCACTATTACCGGGTCATCCTGCGCAACCTCTCGCTGACCGGTGCACTGATCGAGGGAATATTGAACGTTCCCGTTGGTACCAAATTCGTGCTCGACCTCGGCGACGGGCAGCTTGCCGTTTCCAAGGTCGTCCGATCCAAGGGCCACCAACAAGGCGTCCAGTTCGAGGAACCGCTCGTCAATGACGGAGACGGTGGATATTGCACCAACCGGCGGATATCGCCCTACAGCCTCGCCGCTGCCGGAATGCCGCTCGAAAGCCTGCCTCCTGGCTATTATGACAGCATCAACCGCCCGCCTCCTGCGCAAACGGTACCATCATTCAGCACGGTGAACGACTGGAAAGGCAGCTAGAGGTGCTTTGACTCGGCCCGTCATTGGGCTAAAGGCCGCGCCTGTCAGTCAGTTATTGTCCGGAGTTTCCCCATGCGCGCCGATGCGCAAGCCCTTGTCGAACGTATCGACGCCGCGCTCAACCTCGTCAAAATGTCGCTCGATTGGGACCGTGCCTTGCGCCGTCTCGACGAGCTGAACGCGCGCGTCGAGGACCCCAAGCTGTGGGACAATCCCAAGTCTGCAGAAGAAGTAATGCGCGAACGCCGCCGTCTTGATGCCGCTATTTCGACGGTGAGGGAGATCGGCGCCGACAAGGAAAGCACGGTCGAGCTTATCGAACTCGCCGAAATGGAGGGCGATGCTGCGCTCGCCGATGAAGCGGTTGCCAGCCTATCCGCGCTTGCCGACCGGGCCGACCGCGACAAGGTCTCCGCGCTGCTTTCGGGCGAAGCCGATGGCAATGACTGCTTCATCGAAATCCACGCAGGCGCAGGCGGAACCGAAAGCCAGGACTGGGCCGAGATGCTGCAGCGCATGTATTATCGCTGGGCTGAGCAGCGCGGGCTGAAGGTCGAGATGATCGAATATCAGGCAGGCGACCAGGCCGGGATCAAATCGGCAACGATGCAGGTGAAGGGCGAAAATGCCTATGGCTATGCGAAAACCGAAAGCGGTGTGCACCGTCTGGTTCGGATTTCGCCTTATGACAGCAGCGCGCGGCGGCACACCTCGTTCAGCTCCGTCTGGGTCTATCCAGTGATCGACGACAGTTTTGAAATCGACATAAACCCGGCGGACCTGAAGATCGACACCTATCGCGCGTCCGGCGCGGGCGGGCAGCACGTCAACACCACTGACAGCGCGGTGCGCATCACCCACCAGCCCTCGGGCATCGTCGTCGCCAGCCAGGTCGACCGGTCGCAGCACAAGAACCGCGAAATCGCCATGGGCATGCTGAAGGCACGGCTCTATGAGGCAGAGATGCGCAAGCGCGAAGAGGCGGCGTCGGGCGAATATGCGGCAAAGACCGAAATTGGCTGGGGCCACCAGATCCGTTCCTATGTGCTGCAACCCTATCAGATGGTGAAGGATTTGCGCACCGGCGTGACCAGCCCAACACCGTCGGATGTGCTCGACGGCGACCTCGACGCGTTCATCGCGGCGGCGCTGGCGCAGCGGGTGACGGGTGAAGCAGTGTCGGTGGAAGACGTCGATTAATTTTGCCGCTTTTGTCTGAATCGGTTGCTGTCGATATTGGCCGCGCGGACACGCGACATTTCAGCCGCCGAAGATGCGTTGGCCGATGCCTTTGCCGCTGCGCTTGCCCAATGGCCACGTGACGGCGTCCCCGATAATCCTGACGGCTGGTTATTGACCGTGGCACGGCGAAGTTTCGGCCATAGCGTGGGCCGTCACCAGTCCGGCGAAAGAGCAGGCGACATGCTTGCCCTGCTTCGGGACGAACGCGATAATGCGCAGGGCAGCGAATTTGGCGATGAGCGGCTGGCCATGCTGTTCGTCTGCGCACACCCGGCGATCGATGCCGATGTGCAAACGCCGCTGATGTTGCAGACCGTGCTTGGGCTGGATGCAGCGCGCATAGCTGCGGCCTTCCTGATTTCTGCCGCCAGTATCGGCCAGCGCCTGGTCCGCGCCAAACGCAAAATCCGCGACACGGGGATCGCATTCACTTTGCCCGATCCGGAGGATGCTTCGTCACGGGTCGATGGTGTGCTCTCAGCCATCTACGCCGCCTATGGTACCGCGTGGGAAGATGTAACCGGCGCCGACAGCAAGCTGGCCGGACTTGCCGAGGAGGCGATCTGGCTGGCTCGGCTTTTGACCCAATTGCTGCCCGACAATGCAGAAGCCAAGGGGCTTTTGTCGCTGATGCATCATTGCGAAAGCAGGCGAGCGGCGCGACGCGATGCCAATGGCGGTTTCGTTCCACTATATCGGCAGGACATGACTCTCTGGTCCGGTTCGATGATATTAGAGGCGGAAACGCTTTTGCGCGCGGCCGCGACCTTGGCGACCCCGGGCAGGTTCCAGACCGTAGCGGCGATCCAGTCTCTCCACGCGCACCAGCGTATGACAGGCGAGCAGTTCACCGCGCAACTGGTGGAATTATACGATGTTCTGGCGGAGTTTGCGCCAACAGCCGGGGGCCTGGTCGCCCGAGCGGTTGCTTATGCCGAAAATGGCAATGCACATGCAGCTTTGGCGCAGCTCGATGCTTTATCGGACGTTGCAGCTTATCAACCGTGGTGGGCGGCACGCACCCGCATCGCCTGGCTTGCAGGCGATGAAAATGTTGCTTGGCACGCAGCCCATACAGCAGCCGGATTGAGCGGCGACGCAAGCGTGCGAGCCTTTTTGCAGCAAGGCGGTTTTCGTTTTCCGTAAACGTGACGTTTGGTTGGCGCCATCGGGAGCAAAATCATGGACATGTCGGCGCTGGAACTGCAAAGGCCGTCGTCGGCAGCATCATATAGGAGATAATTGCCAGTGCGTTACGTTCGGGAATTCAAAGGCTTTGCTGGCATCCGTCTCGAATCCGACGATATCGGCAGCGCCGAAGACCCTTCAAT
>CAZSJE010000086.1:0-2531 GCA_964606835.1 uncultured Sphingorhabdus sp. | reverse complement strand
GGCTGGGTTGCCGTCACCGCGCTTGCCGAAGAGTCTGCGACGCTCGCCGCAGGGCTGGTGCTGGTCGATTTGCCCGAAGCCGGGGCGCCACCTTTGACGCAGAACGTCGAGACGGGCAAAAGCGATCCGCGATTTATTGAACGCTTTGGCACGGCCGGGGTCGATACGCATTTTGCTGCTTTTGCTGCATCCTTTGCCATCCCGGTTCTTGCGGTAGATGGCATTGGCCAAAAGCTGATTACCGACCTGCCCAATGCCGAGGCGGTGATGATCTACGATGGCGGCCTCGACAGGACCGAAAGCTTCAATGCGGTGTTGCTCGACTTTCTGGAACGCAAGCAGCCACGGTTCATTCCCGAATTCCGCGAAGGCTCTGATGCGCGTACCTTTCGCGATGCGCTCGGCTGTTTCGCAACGGGCGTGACGATCATTACCGCCATGGATACCGATGGAAGGCCGGTGGGCCTGACCGCAAACAGTTTCACCAGCGTCTCGCTCGACCCGCCGCTGCTGCTGGTATGCGTTGCGAACAATGCGGGCAGCGCGCCCGTGCTGCGTGGGGCAGACCGCTTTGCGGTCAACGTTCTCCAGATCGGCCAGCAGCCCACCTCAAACCGCTTTGCCGGAAAAAGCGAAGACCGCTTTGCCAATACTCCGTGGGAGGTCGGTGAGTTCGGCACGCCGGTGCTCACTGGATCGCTTAGTAGCTTTGAATGCGCCCGCGATGCGTTGCACGAAGGCGGGGATCATTTTATCCTGGTCGGGCGGGTATTAAAGGCGATGTTCGAACCACGACGCGACCCGTTGCTCTACTTCAGGGGCAAATATCGCCGCCTGCACTTTGCCTGATCAGCAGGCGATGACGTTGACCGCAAGTCCGCCTTCGCTTGTTTCCTTATAGCGCGAAGACATGTCCAGCCCCGTCTGCCGCATCGTTTCGATCACCTGATCGAGCGAGACTTTGGGTCGTTCCTCGCTGTGCAGTGCCAGCCGCGCGGCATTCACGGCCTTCACCGCGCCCAATGCATTGCGTTCGATGCATGGGATTTGCACCAGCCCGCCCACCGGATCGCACGTCAGCCCCAGATTATGCTCCATCCCGATTTCTGCGGCGCTCGCGACCTGCACGGGCGTGCCGCCCCAGATCGCGGCGAGCCCTGCGGCGGCAATCGAACAGGCTACGCCAACTTCGCCCTGGCAGCCCATTTCCGCGCCCGAAATCGAAGCACGCATTTTGTACAGAAGCGCGATGCCTCCTGCCGTCAGCAGAAAGCGCCGAGCCACTTCGGGGCTTTGCCCCTCGTTGCAGCAATAATATTTGAGTACCGACGGGACGATCCCTGCAGCACCATTGGTCGGCGCAGTCACCACGCGGCCGCCTGCCGCATTTTCCTCGTTCACTGCAAGCGCATAAACATTCAGCCAGTCGAGCAGCCGTTCGGGCTCATTTGCGCCGACGCCGCTGGTGAGCCGCGCATATACTTCGGGTGCGCGGCGGCGGACGTTAAGGCCGCCTGGCAGTACGCCTTCGGTCGCCAGGCCACGATCAATACAGCCGAGCATGGCGGCAACAATTGCATCAAGGCCATCCAGCGTGTCCTGACGTGCGCGATGCGCGTCTTCATTCTGCAGCACGATAGCGTCAACCGCCAGCCCCATATTCGCGGACAGATCAAGCAGCTCCGCACCTGATGCATAGGCATGGCCGCCTTTCGGTGCAGCCCCGATCGTGTCGTTGGCTGCGGGTGAAGCGAGCTGCTTTTCGGATGCGAAAAAGCCGCCTCCGGTCGAATAGTAGGTCTCTTGCGCGATCAGGTCGCCGCGTCCGTCGAACGCGCGCAGCACCATGCCATTGGGGTGCAGTTCAGGAATGATATGGGTGTCGAGCGCGATGTCGCGGTCGGCTGCAAAGGCGATATCCGGTCCGTCGGGAAGATGCAGCTTGCCGGTCGCCGCAACTTCGCCCAGCAGTTTCGGCACGTCGTTCGGATCGATCTTCGATGGTCGCTGGCCCAGCAGGCCAAGGATAACCGCGTCCACCGAGCCATGGCCAATGCCGGTCAGTGCAAGCGAGCCCTGCAGCGCCACCTTGATGCGCGTCACGTTGCAAAGCTGTCCTTGCCGCGCCAGATTATTCACAAACCGCCGCGCGATCCGCATAGGGCCCACGGTGTGCGAACTCGATGGGCCAATGCCGATGCGGAACAGGTCGAGGATCGAAATCATGGTCTGGCTCCTGCGACGCAATTCGCGGCGATAAAATCCTCGTGCGGGGGCATTTCTGCAGCCACTTTGGCTGCGTGGCGGTGACTGTCGGCCATATAGGCTGAGAGTTCTTCGGGGCTCAACCCCTCAGCCAACGGATGATATCCGGCCGGCCGCAACCCCTGACCCCACATCACCTGCAGCCAGCTCGGATCATCGAACAATTCGCTGTTGAAGCGGGCGATGCGGGCATTGGCCCTGAATAGCTCGATCTTGTCATGAAGCGATTCCGGGATTGGCATTTCGCGGCAATATTTCCAGAATTC
>CAZSJE010000085.1:0-9416 GCA_964606835.1 uncultured Sphingorhabdus sp. | reverse complement strand
TGGTGGCCGAGATGCAGGCAGGCTATATGATCAAGGACCGGCTGTTGCGGCCTGCTATGGTTGGGGTGGCGAAGAAGGCGGATTAGCACAACTTGGCTGGAGAAAACTCTTCTGCAAACGGACCAAATCGCAATCTTGCTTTGCTGATTGATGCCGACAATGTTTCGCACACGGCGATTGCGGGGATCATCGTCGAACTTTCAAAGTTTGGGACAGCGAATATCCGTCGCGCTTATGGCGACTGGACCGCAGGGAATATGGTGGGCTGGCGAGAAAAGCTGCATGAGTTTGCAGTTAAGCCGATCCAGCAATTCAGCTACACCAAAGGCAAAAATGCCACGGACATGGCATTGGTTATCGATGCCCTTGAGCTGTCATACACTCAAAAGCCTGACACATTTTGTATTGCGTCGAGTGACGGCGACTTCACTCCGCTGGTCATGCACCTTCGTGCCAATGGTCACGATGTTCTGGGTTTCGGAGAGCGGAAAACGCCCCTTCCATTTGTGAACGCCTGCACCAGTTTTTTGTATCTGGAAGCTTTGATTGCCACCAATGACGATCATGGCATCGTCGTTGCCGATCCCGCAGTCCAGCCGGAACAGGCGGCTGTTACGGCAGTGGAGAAAAAGCCGACGGCTATCGCCTCTAGTAAATTACTTTCGCAAAATACAAAGCTCGTCTCGACTTTGCGCACAGCGGTTGGTGCTTGCATGAAGGATGATGGCTGGGCGTCGTTATCGGCGGTCGGATCGACGGCGAAAAGGCAAGATTCCACTGTTGATCCGCGAAACTATGGTATGAAGAATTTTACGGCACTCTTTGAAGCTGTTGGCCTATTCGATGTCCATCGAGCAAAAAATGGCCACGTGCAGGTTGCGGACAAAAGGAATAAGGATCGATCAAAAGTGCCGAAAATCTAGCGGTCTTCGTCTTCACCCCCCCTTCCGAAACAACTCCGCCCCCGTCCGCGCGGTGTGAAACACAAACACCCCGCCCAGCAACGTCCCCAGCACCACGCCAAACACATCGAAGGGTGAGAATAGCTGCCCTGCCACCGGCCAGTGAATCCACGCCTCCGGCCCGAACACATACATGCAGATGGTCAAAATGATCAGCATCATCCGAACCTCGGTCGGCCCGCCGCCCAGATAGGTCAGGCTCATCACGCCGGTGACCTTGGCCGAGATGAAGGTGTGGATCGACAGCAGCAGGTAGCCGCACAGGCCGAACAGCGCTGTGTCCATCCGCAAATAGGGGCTTAGCCCCATGCCGACCACGAACAGGGTGTTGGCCAGCGAATCCAGGCTGTGGTCTATGAAATAGCCATAATTGGGCCGCTCTATCTTGCGGTAACGTGCGACGCTGCCGTCGAGCGAGTCGCCGAACCAGTTGACCACAAAACCGAACACCGAAAGCCACAGCCAGTTCGGGCTCCAGTTGCTAAGCACATAGCCAATCGCAATCACCACCGCACCGGCAAAGCCAAGCGCGGTCAACCGGTCGGGCGTCCACCACAGCGGCAGCCGCTCGCAGATCCAGTTGAGGATGCGGCGTTCGACACCGGCGGTCAGATTTTCCTGGATACGTTTGGGCGCGTTCAATTCTTACACTTTCATGACAGAACAAGGCTGTTGCGCTTTCGCGGGGCTTCGCGCAAGCCACCGCGCAATGAACCGGCAGCAAAAAATGCTTTGGCAAGACGAGCTTCGCGCGACTCTGGCGCTTGCCTGGCCGCTGGTGCTGACCAACCTGGCGATGACCATGATCGGCGCGACCGATGTCGTCATGGTCGGCTGGCTGGGGCCGACCGAGCTTGCCGCAGCCTCGCTTGGGTTCAACCTGAGTATGACCTGCGCGATTTTCACCATGGGTGTGCTGACTGCGACGTCGCCGATGATGGCGAGCGAACGCGGGCGCAAAGCGCATAGCGTGCGCGACATTCGCCGGACATTCCGGCAGGGGTTGTGGCTGGCGCTGCTCATCATGATCCCGGTCTGGGCTTTCCTCTGGCAGGCGGAGGCGGTGCTGCTCGCGCTGGGGCAGCAGGCAGAACTTGCTGCAAAGGCGCAGACCTATGTGCGTGCTTATATGTGGTCGATCCTGCCCTTTATGTGGCTGATCGTGATGCGCAATTTCCTCTCCGCGCTGGAGCGGCCGATGTGGTCGCTGGTGATCGGAATTGCAGGCGTGTTCGCCAATGCCGCGTTCAACTATGTGCTGATCTTCGGAAAGCTTGGTTTGCCCGCGCTGGGAATTATCGGGGCCGGGATCGGCAGCATATTGGCCAACAGCTTCATGGCATTGGGCATGGTTGCGGTGATCAGCCTGCACCCCAAATTCAGGCGCTATCGTCTGTTCGGGCGCTGGTGGCGGGCCGACTGGCAGCGCTTAGGCGCGCTTTGGAAGCTTGGCCTGCCCATCGGCATCACCATGGGGCTGGAGGGTGCGGTGTTCGGCGTTGCCGTGATGCTGATGGGGCTGATCGATACCGCCTCGGTCGCGGCACATGCCATTGCGTTGCAGATTGCCAGCGTGACCTTCATGGTGCCGATGGGGCTGGCGCAGGCTGCAACCGTGCGCGTTGGTATCGGTTATGGCCGAAAGGACCCCGCACTGATCCGGCGGGCCGGATGGACAGGCTATGTCATGGGCACCGGTTTCATGGCGGCCATGGCCCTGCTGATCTGGATTTTCCCGCTGCCGCTGGTGTCGATCTTTATCGACACCGCCGATCCGGCGAATGCCGCAGTGGTCAAACTGGCGATCGGCTTTCTTTCAATCGCGGCCTTGTTCCAGATTGCCGACGGCGCACAGGTGGTGGGGGCAGGCATGTTACGCGGGCTGCACGACACGCGCTGGCCAATGGCCTTTGCGCTGTTCGGCTATTGGGTGGTTGGTATCGGGGCAGGGGCATGGCTGGCCTTTGAACGGGGTTGGCAGGGCGTTGGCATATGGGCCGGGCTGGCCATTGGCCTTGGCATCGTTGCAGCATTGATGCTCAGCCGGTGGCTGTTGCGCCACCGGCTTGGGCTGGTTCCTGCCTAGATCGTCTGCGCGCGGTTTTCGTCGCGATGCTTTTTCAGGTAGCGCATGAACGGCGTGCCGCCTGTGCCGACATCGGCGTCGTTGCCAGCCGCCCCGCCTGCCTGTTTGTTGATATAGCTGGCGGCATATTCCAGATGCCGTGTGCGAAAACGCGCGACCTGTTCGACGCAGGTGTTAAAGGCGTCTTTTAGCGACTGGTTCTGTGTCTTTGCAAAGGTGCGCAGGCCGCTGGCATCGCGTACCGCCTCGATAAAGGCGCGGTGCCTCGGCGGGCGGTAAGCGTGTAGCTCGTCGAGAAATTCGCGCAACGGGTCGCTTTCGTGGACGACCTGAAACAGCCCGTCCATTGCGGGCACGATCGAGCTTTGCGATCCCGTCTGCCCGCGAAACGCCTGCGGCCGCCCGCCATATTTGGCGACGCCTTCATAAATCAGCCCGTCTGGCAGCGCCGGGTTGTTCTTCCAGCCATGGATATAGGGGCGGACGCGCTGGAAATAGACATAAGGGTCGCAACGTTCGGGCATGCGATCAAAATGCGCGTTGATGCGGTCCCAGACCATGTTCATCTCGGTAAGCAGCGACTCGGTGCGAGCAGCATCTTCCTGCGCAGCGGCTTCGACCAGCTCCGTCGCCAGCTGCAAGGCACGCCCCGCCTCGGCTTCGATGGCGACATGGACCAGGACGAACCAGTTTTCATCCTGTCCGCCCAGGAAATTCTGGAACATGCCAATATTGTCGAGATCGACGGGACCATCCTTGTCGAGCCGGTACCAGTTATCCAGCACATAGCCCGAATAGGGAAGCAGCGGCGGCAGGCCCAAATGGTCGCCAATCGCGCAGATCGGAATGGCGAGATTGGCGGGCAGGCTGGTCGGTGCTTCGGCCTCGCCCCAGACATAGGCCTGCACCAGAAAGCTGTAATGCACCATTGCAGTGCGAACCTGCTCGTCGGTCGCGCTGGCAAGGAAATTGGCCATGTCGGGATGCCCCACCTGCCGCAACCAGTGCCGCGCCCGGCCGGTGGTCAAAATATCCGACAGGCTGGATGCCGCATCAAGCATTTCGTCAAAGCCTTCGGGCAGGGTGATTTCATCGATTTCATAAGATGCAAGATAGCCACGCGCTGCGCTGAGGCCAAAATCTTCGAGTTTCATGGAAGTCTCTTGGGCGAGGTGCGGGTTGGGCCACCTCTGCGCAAAACGGTATCAATCGATACTATCCTGCGCAACCCCTCAAAAAGGCAATATGCCCTCATATTGTTCCAGCGGCGGCGCGCCTGCAAGTTTGAAGCCGTTGCGCATCAGGAAGATATGGCGGACAATCTCCGCCTGTTGCTCGATGCCATAGCGATGCAGCTTCCAGCCCGGCTTCAGGCTGTAATCATAGCGGCAAAAAGGGTGGCGGCGCAGCGGCAGGAATATGCCCTGTTGATGTTGCCACACATGAACCAGCTCGTGGATGAACAACCCTTGCAGGTTCAAGTCGCGCTCGCAGAAATCGTCGCAGAACAGCTCACTCTTTGGATGGAACCACAAATGCCCATCGGGGGCCATTGTCACCTTTTGCGGCTGGAACCACCACCATTTGCGCTGGTGGATGCGCACCCTGTCATAGTCGATTGCGTCCCTGAAAACTGACCGTGCCAGCGCGATTTCGCGCTCCGTCATGCGCCGTCCGGAAGGATGCACACCGAACATTAATGATCTTTATGCTCGCTGTCGGCGTTGCCGAGTTTTTCTATCGGCGCGGTCACTTCGATCCGGTCGGAGTTGGAGAAGGTAAAGACAAATTCCATCTTTTCCAGACGACGGGCGGGCAGGTTGATCCCCCACAGCATCACATGCTTGCCGCCGCGCTTGAACTCGACCTTGCCCTTGGCAGGCACCCCGACACGGGCCAGTGGTTTCATGGTCATTGCCCCGGTTTTCGGATCGACTGCGCTGTCGTGCATTTCGGTGCGGATCGCGGAGCGCGAAGTGACGCGCAGCAATTCGACATCTTCAACCCCGCCGTGCACTGTGAAATAGAGCGCTGAGGGTGCACTTTCGACGGGTGACAGCTTCACCACTGCGTCGTTCACCTTCAGCTCCGGCGGGCGTCCGCAACTGGCAAGGATCAGGGCAAAAACCAGCGGTAACAGGCGGCTCACGGCAAACTCCATAATTGTCCAATTGCGGGGCAAATCCCGCCGCTGCGCAGCATTTAGGGAGGCCCAAGCCTTGTGCCAAGCAATTTGCCACCTATATCGCCCTCGCACTTGCGCTTTTCCGGTGCCTGATGGGGCCGGGCATAGCGAAATCCACAGGGCAATGAAATTTCGGGGTAAGTAAGAAATGGCAAAAGTAATTGGTATCGATCTTGGCACCACCAACAGCTGCGTCGCGGTGATGGAAGGGGGCCAACCCAAGGTCATAGAAAATGCAGAAGGCGCGCGTACCACGCCTTCGATCGTCGCCTTTGCGAAAGATGGTGAGCGCCTGATCGGGCAGCCCGCCAAGCGTCAGGCAGTGACCAATCCGGACAACACGATTTATGCGGTCAAGCGCCTGATCGGTCGTCGCTTTGACGATCCGCTGACCAAGAAGGACATGGAACTCGTCCCCTACAGCATCGTTAAGGGCAAGAATGGCGACGCCTGGGTCAAGGCCGGTGGCGAGGATTATTCGCCTTCGCAGATCAGCGCGTTCACGCTGCAGAAGATGAAGGAAACCGCCGAGGCCTATCTGGGCGAATCCGTGACGCAGGCGGTGATTACCGTTCCCGCTTACTTCAATGACGCACAGCGTCAGGCAACGAAGGATGCAGGCCAGATTGCCGGTCTTGAAGTGCTGCGCATCATCAACGAGCCGACTGCGGCAGCGCTGGCCTATGGCCTCGACAAGGATGAGAATAAGGTCATCGCAGTTTACGACCTTGGCGGCGGCACCTTTGACATCTCGATCCTTGAGGTCGGCGATGGTGTGTTCGAGGTGAAGTCGACCAATGGCGACACCTTCCTGGGTGGTGAAGATTTTGACTCGAAGCTAGTCGAATTCCTCGCATCCGATTTCCAGAAGGCCGAAGGCATTGACCTGACCAAGGACAAGCTGGCGCTGCAGCGGCTGAAGGAAGCCGCTGAAAAGGCGAAGATCGAACTGAGCTCTGCGCAGACGACCGAAGTCAACCTGCCCTTCATTACCGCAGACCAGAACGGTCCGAAGCACCTCGTCAAGAACATCAGCCGCACCGACCTGGAAAAGCTGGTCGACGACCTGATCAAGCGTACGTTGGAACCCTGCAAAAAGGCGCTTGCCGATGCCGGGTTGAAGGCGGATGCGATTGACGAAGTCGTGATGGTCGGCGGCATGACGCGTATGCCCAAGGTGCGCGAAGTCGTGAAGTCCTTCTTTGGCAAGGAGCCGCATGTCGGCGTCAATCCCGACGAAGTCGTTGCGATGGGTGCTGCCATCCAGGCAGGCGTGTTGCAGGGCGATGTGAAGGATGTGCTGCTACTCGATGTGACACCTTTGTCGCTGGGCATCGAGACGCTTGGCGGTGTGTTCACTCGCATGATCGATCGCAACACGACTATCCCGACCAAGAAGTCGCAAACCTATTCGACTGCCGACGACAACCAGAATGCGGTGACCATCCGGGTGTTCCAGGGCGAGCGCGAAATGGCAGCGGACAACAAGCTGCTGGGTAATTTCGACCTGGTCGGCATCCCGCCTGCGCCGCGCGGCGTTCCGCAGATCGAGGTGACCTTCGATATCGATGCCAATGGCCTGGTCAGCGTGACCGCGAAGGACAAGGGCACCGGCAAGGAACAGCAGATCAAGATCCAGGCGTCGGGTGGTCTGAGCGACGCCGACATCGACCAGATGGTCAAAGATGCCGAGCAGTTTGCCGAGGAAGACAAGAAGCGCCGCGAGGCTGCCGAGGCGAAGAATAACGCTGAAAGCCTTGTCCACACCACCGAAAAGCAACTTGAAGAGCATGGCGACAAGATTGATGCCGGTCTGAAGGGCGAAATCGAGGCTGCGGTTGCAGAGACCAAGACAGCGATCGAGGGCGGCGACCCCGAAGCGATGAAGGAAAAGGCAACGGCCCTGGCCCAAGTCGCGATGAAGATGGGTCAGGCGATCTACGAGCAGGAGCAGGCGGCAGGCGCGTCGGCGGCTCCAGCTGAGGAAGCGGCAGCAGACGACAATGTCGTTGATGCCGAATTCTCCGAAGTCGACGAAGACAAGAAAGACTGATCGGGACCAAATTCGTCGCCCCCGCGAAGGCGGGGGCCGCTGGCAGTAGTGTACGAACTCCTACGGCCCCCGCCTTCGCGGGGGCGACGGGGTAAGGGGTGGGGAGTAACGAGCCTTGAGCCTCGATATCGACTATTATGAATTACTGGAATGTGAGCGGACAGCGGACGACAAGACGCTGAAATCCGCCTATCGGCGCATGGCGATGCAATATCACCCGGATCGCAATCCGGGCGATTCCGATGCCGAGGCGCGGTTCAAGGCCGTAAATGAAGCCTATGACGTGCTGAAAGACCCACAAAAGCGCGCGGCTTATGACCGGTTCGGCAAGGCGGCATTTGAAAATGGCGGAATGGGCGGTGGCCGCGGGGGGCAGGGCCAGGGCTTCAGCGACTTTTCTGATATCTTTGAAAGCTTTTTCGGTGATGCCTTTGGCGGTGGGCGGCAGCGCGGGCCAGTGCGCGGTGCCGACCTGCGCTATGACATGGAAATCACCCTCGACGATGCCTTTCACGGCAAATCGACCGAGGTGCAGATCGACGTTGCCGAAAAATGCGGTGACTGTTCGGGGTCAGGTGCGCAGCCCGGCACAGGCTCGCGCCGCTGCAACCTGTGCGGCGGGCATGGCAAGGTGCGCGCGCAGCAGGGCTTTTTCGTGGTCGAACGCACTTGCCCGACCTGCCATGGTCGCGGCGAAGTGATCGAAAGCCCATGCCGCAAATGTGGTGGCGATGGCCGGGTCGATGCGCGCAAGGCAATCAAGGTCGATATCCCGCCGGGCGTGGATGAAGGCACACGCATCCGTGTGGCCGGCAAGGGCGAGGCCGGGCCGAACGGTGCGGCGGCAGGCGACCTCTATATCTTTATCCATGTGGCGCGGCACAAGGTTTTTGAACGCGACGGCACGACCCTGTTCTGCCGCGCGCCGATCAGCTTTACGACCGCGGCACTGGGCGGCGAGATTGAGATACCCGGTCTCGATGGAACCAAGCATGTCATCACTATTCCCGAAGGCATCCAGTCGGGCAAGCAGCTGCGCAAACGCGGGGCAGGGATGCCGGTGCTGCAAGGCCGCGGCCATGGCGATCTGGTGGTCCAGATCGATGTCGAAACGCCGACGCGGCTCACCAAAGAGCAAAAGGAAATTCTCAGCGCGTTCCGCGAAACCGAAACCGGCGAAGAATGCCCGCAAAGCCAAGGCTTTTTCGGGCGGCTCAAGGAATTCTGGGACGATTTGACCGACTAGCGGCTCGCGCTTGACTTTCCCGTCAATGTTCTTTATATGTTCCGATGCTCTTTGAATGCACGTAGGTTGCACGTGCCCGTGAATATGCCTGCCAAGTGGGGTCTGTCGTCTGTTTTGACGTAAATTGATGCGTGTTATCTGGGAAGCCGCCAAATTGGTGAAAACGGCGGGACGGGAAGACGAATAGACGGGTATCGTCAATCCGTCTTTTTCGTCTATCCGTTTTTACATCTTTTCCTGAGGTCTCACCGACAGGATAATGCCCATTGGGCGAGGCAGCGTCTCCCGCGTAAAGTGTTTCAGGTGAGACCTTAGTGTGACCTTTGACGCAAATTTGTGTCTTTTCGGCAGCCTCCCCTCAGCGCAGATGGTTCAACGTCCGTTGGTCGACCAGTGTGGCGGATCGCTCAACAGCTTTAGCACGCGGTAGGTCGCGCCGACCTGGTGCAGTTTGGCATTCAGGCTACCGGGGCTCGGCGGCGGCACGTTGACCATATTGCCATTGCCGTCCTTCATTTTGAGCGTGCCCTCCCAACTGATCGTCATGTCGATTGCTTTCCCCGCAATATGGTTGGAGGTTAGCGAGGGTTTGAAGGCGATGTTGAACAGCTCCTTCATCTCCTTGGCCGCGGCGCGCGACTTGGCGGCGTTGCCATGGTCCCAGATGATCGGGCAGCCGGGTTCGGGTGGCACTGCGCTTGCGGCGATTTCGCCATTGCCGACGCGAAAGCTGAAATGCATCAGATAGGCGCGGATCTTGTTCCGCCGGGTAGAGGAAATCTGCACCGTCGCCCCGCCGGCGCGCATTGCATCGACAAAGGCTTTCACATCCTCGCGGAATCCCGGAACCAGATCATCGATGCTGTGACTGTTGCCGAACTGCG
>CAZSJE010000084.1:0-9431 GCA_964606835.1 uncultured Sphingorhabdus sp. | reverse complement strand
CGCCTCCACCCCGCCGCCGGGCGTCGCGCCGGTCAGGCTGCGCGCATCGAAATCGAACCGCTCTGCCAGCCGCAGCAGGATCGCTGCGGTCAATGGCCGCTGGTTGCGCTCGATCAGGTTGAGATAGCTGGGCGAAACCGCCAGCGCCTCGGCCATTGCGCTTTGCGTCAGGCCGTTGGCGCGCCGTATCCGCCGCACCGCTTGTCCCGCAAAAAGTTTTGGGTCCGCCATGACATTAGCTTATGTCAATTTATTTACAATATGACAAACAAAATCGCATTTTGTGCGACGAATACACAACAAACTTGACAGTTTTGACTCGCCTGTTGGCACCATCCTTGCCACGTTCACGCCAGAAAAGACATTCTCCCAGGAAGGTTTGTAAATATGTCCTACCAGAACCAGATCGACGCAACCCGCACCCTCATCGCCGCGCAGAACGGCACATGGGATTCCATCAGCCCCGAAGCCGTCGCGCGCATGCAGTTGCAAAACCGCTTCCAGACCGGTCTCGACATTGCCCGCTACACAGCGAAAATCATGCGCGAGGATATGGCGGCCTATGACGCTGATCCTGCCAACTACACCCAGTCGCTGGGTTGCTGGCACGGCTTTATTGCGCAGCAGAAGATGATCGCCGTGAAGAAGCATTTCGGCAGCACCAAGCGCCGCTACCTTTATCTCTCCGGCTGGATGATCGCCGCATTGCGCAGCGAATTCGGCCCCCTGCCTGACCAGTCGATGCATGAGAAGACCAGTGTCCCCGCGCTGATTGAGGAGCTTTACACCTTCCTGCGCCAAGCGGACAGCCGCGAACTCAACCTGCTCTTCCGCGATCTCGACAAGGCATCGAGCGATGCCGAGCGCACCGCGATCCAGAGCCGCATCGACAATTATGAAACCCACGTCGTGCCGATCATCGCCGATATCGACGCCGGGTTCGGCAATGCCGAGGCGACCTATTTGCTCGCCAAGAAGATGATCGAGGCAGGCGCCTGTGCGCTGCAGATCGAGAACCAGGTTTCGGACGAAAAGCAATGCGGCCACCAGGACGGCAAGGTCACTGTGCCACATGAGGATTTCCTGCAGAAAATCCGTGCTTGCCGCTATGCCTTCCTCGAGCTTGGCGTTCCCGATGGCATCATCGTCGCTCGCACCGACTCGCTGGGTGCTGGCCTGACCAAGCAGATTGCCGTGTCCAAAGAACCCGGCGATCTGGGCGACCAGTATAACGCCTTCCTCGATTGCGACGAAATCGACGCCAGCCAGATCGGCAATGGCGATGTTGTCATCACCCGAAATGGCAAGCTGCTGAAACCGAAGCGCCTGCCCTCCAACCTCTACCAGTTCCGCTCTGGCACTGGCGAAGATCGCTGCGTTCTCGACTGCATCACTTCGCTGCAGAATGGTGCGGACCTGATCTGGATCGAGACCGAAAAGCCGCATATCGAGCAGATCGCCGGCATGGTCGACCGCATTCGTGAGGTCGTACCCAATGCGAAACTTGCCTATAACAATTCACCCAGCTTCAACTGGACGCTGAATTTCCGCCAGCAAGTGTTCGATGCCTGGACTGCGGAGGGCAAGGATGTGTCAGTCTATGATCGGGCCAATCTGATGAGCGCTGCCTATGACGAGACAGACCTTGGCGTGGAGGCCGACCAGCGCATCCAGAATTTCCAGCGCGATTCGGCAAAGCGTGCGGGCATTTTCCACCACCTGATCACCCTGCCCACCTACCACACTGCGGCACTCAGCACCGATAACCTCGCCAAGGACTATTTCGGCGAGATGGGCATGCTGGGCTATGTCGCTGGTGTTCAGCGCAAGGAAATCCGCCAGGGCATTGCCTGTGTGAAGCACCAGAATATGTCGGGTTCCGACATTGGCGACGATCACAAGGAAGCCTTTGCCGGTGAAGCCGCGCTGAAAGCCGGTGGCAAGGACAACACCATGAACCAGTTCGCCAACGCGGCTTAAGGGAGAGACAATATGGGTGAACCGCCCCGTTCGCGCGCTGTGCTTTCAACCGAAGACTTCAAGCTGATCCGTAAGGCGCTTGAAGCCTATATCCCGACGATCGAGGATGGTGAGGAAAGCAAGAAATTCGCGAGACTCTACCACCGACTAGGCAGCGCAATGGGCCGCTGAGGTTCGCCAACACAGTTTTCCTGGGGAGGAAAAACCGACTGTTGCCGCCGGTAGCGATACCGGCGGCAATTTTGTGTAAAGGAAGCCCTGAAGCGGGCACGGCAACGAAAAATTAACGTCGTTTTCGCTATCATCCCAGCCGCAAAAAGGCGGAATGGCTAAATGGACAATATTCTCAAACTGGTTTTCGGTTGCCTGGCCCTGGTTGGCCTGATCGTCATGATCATTCCCAATTCCGATCCGCTGGCGAAACACACCGACGGACAAGTCCTCCCGCCTGCAAATCCCGCAGCACCCGCTGAGCAGGCGATAGTTGTGCCACCACCGCCTCCACCCGGCCAACCTGCTCAGCCCGCGACAGGGAATACAGACGCCAACGGCTTTGCCGTGCAGGATTTTGACATTCAGAATTTCGGGCAGCCTATGGTCGACCCCACTCCGCCCAGCGAGCGCAAGCGACAGGCTGATGCTGCCAACGCCGCGCAACAAAATATGCAACCCGCACCACAGCAAATGCCCGCACAAGGCATGGACTCTGGTGGCCCGATGCAACCGGCTATGGGTTCCACCGATCAGTAAGGTACAAAGAAAAACCCCGGCGGATCAGGCCGGGGTTTTCGTTTTTGGCGCTTACCTTATTTCAGGTCGAAGCGGTCAGCATCCATTACCTTGACCCAGGCTTTGACAAAGTCATGAACGAACTTCGTTTCATGACCCTTCTCAGCATAAACCTCAGCAGTCGCGCGCAACTGCGAGTTTGAGCCAAAGACCAGGTCGGTGCGCGTTGCCCGCCATTTTTCCTGGCGACTGCTGCGGTCGTAGCCGATAAATTCCTCATCGCTTGATGTGTCTGCCAGATCCCAGAAGGTCTCATTGTCCAGCAGGTTGACGAAGAAGTCGTTGGTCAACTGACCCTTACGGTTTGTGAATACGCCTTCCGCCCGGTCGCCATGATTTGCGCCAAGCACGCGCAGCCCGCCGACCAGCACCGTCAGTTCGGGTCCAGACAGCCCAAGCAGCGAAGCCTTGTCGAGCAACAGCTCTTCGGTCTTTACCGGCTGGCGGGTCTTCAGATAGTTGCGGAAACCATCGGCTTGCGGCTCCATCCAGTGGAAGCTGTCGACATCGGTCCAGTCCTGCGTTGCGTCACCGCGACCGGTCGAAACGTCGACCGAAACGGTCACGCCCGCATCCTTCGCCGCTTTTTCAACCGCTGCCGCACCGCCCAGCACAATGGCATCGGCAAGCGAAATCGAGCCGCGCAGTTCGTTGAGCTTCGCCAGCACCTTGGCCAGCTCGGCAGGCTCGTTGACTGCCCAGTCTTTCTGCGGAGCAAGCGCAATGCGCGCGCCATTGGCACCGCCACGCTTGTCCGATTTGCGATAGGTCGAGGCCGACGCCCAGGCGGTTTTGACCAGCTGCGAAACGGTCAGCCCGCTCGATAGCACTGCCGATTTGAACGCCGCGACATCTGCCTCCGAAGGCGTGCTGCCAACGGGAACCGGGTCCTGCCAGATCAGCGTTTCTTCGGGAACTTCCGGGCCAAGGTAAAGGCACTTCGGCCCCATGTCGCGGTGGCACAGCTTGAACCATGCACGAGCGAAGGCATCATCAAGTGCAGCCTGATCGTCACGGAACTTTTCCGATATCGCGCGGAATTCAGGGTCCATCTTCAGCGCCATGTCGGCCGTGGTCATCATTGTCGGCACGCGCTTGGAAGGATCGCGCGCATCGGGGGCCATGTCTTCCGGATCGGGATTGACCGGCTGCCACTGCTGCGCGCCCGCCGGGCTGTGCACCAGTTCATAATCATATTTGAAAAGCAGGCGGAAATAGTCGCCTCCCCACTGCGTCGGGTTCGGCGTCCAGGCGCCTTCGATGCCTGAGGTGGTGATGTGGCCCTTGCTGATCTCGCTTTCGTCGGTCAGCCAGCCAAAGCCCTGCAAATGGATGGCTTCCGACGCCGGATTATCGCTGAACGTGTCGGCGGGCTTTGCGCCATGCGCCTTGCCAAAAGCATGGCCACCAGCGGTCAGGGCCACGGTTTCCTCTGAATTCATCGCCATGCGGCTAAAGGTGGCGCGCATGTCGCGGGCGGATTGCAGCGGATCAGGATTGCCACCGGGGCCTTCGGGGTTGACGTAGATCAGGCCCATCTGGATCGCGGCCAGCGGGCCTTCCAGCACTTCGGTCTCACCATCGATCAAGCGGGTCTTGGCACCTTGGTTGACCCAGATTTCCTCCGCACCCCAAAATGTGTCGCCTTCCGACTGATAGACATCCTTGCGGCCGCCGCCGAACCCGAACACGGGGCCACCCATGCTCTCAATCGCGACATTGCCTGCAAGAATGAAAAGATCGGCCCAGCTGATCGACTGCCCATATTTCTGCTTGATCGGCCAGAGCAGGCGGCGCGCCTTGTCCAGATTGCCATTGTCAGGCCAACTGTTGAGCGGCTCGAACCGCTGCTGCCCCGAATTGGCACCACCGCGACCATCGGTCACGCGATAGGTCCCCGCGGCGTGCCACGCCATGCGGATCATGAAGGGGCCGTAATGGCCATAGTCGGCAGGCCACCAGCTCTTGCTGTCGGTCATCAGTGCCGTCAGATCGGCCTTCAGCGCTGCATAGTCGAGCTTTTTGAAGGCCTCGGCATAATCGAAGTCCGGCCCCATAGGATCGGGCGAGACGCCATGCTGGTGCAGCATGTCGACGGGCAGCGCTTCGGGCCACCAATCCTTGTTGGTGCGGCCGAGCAGCGAGCGGACCTGGCCATGGCCCATCGGGCAGCTGCCTTCGGTGTTGATTGGGGTCGCGTCATTCATGGGGGCTCTCCTTGCGGGTGGTTTGCGCACAGCAGATGCTATGCCGTGAATATGACAGTATCGCGGAGGGCATATTTAGCCATCCGATTTTTTTTGCGACAGTTATCGACCCACTCGATTTCAGTGCCGATTATTGCGCGGTCCAGCCGCCATCCATCGAGATGTTGGTTCCGGTAATCGACGCCGCCCCATCGCTGCAAAGATACACCGCCAGCGACGCAAGCTGCTCCACCTGCACAAACTGTTTTTGCGGCTGTCCCGCAAGCAGAACATCGTTTATCACTTGCTCACGCGTCAGCCCGCGTGCCTTCATCGTATCGGGTATCTGGTTTTCGACCAGCGATGTCCAGGCGTAGCCGGGGCAGATGCAATTGACGGTAATCCCCTCACGCGCAACCTCAAGCGCTACGGTCTTGGTCAGACCCGAAAGTCCATGTTTCGCGGCATTATAGGCGCTCTTGTAAGGCGAAGCGACCAGGCTGTGCATCGATCCGGTGTTGATCACCCTGCCCCAGCCTTTGGCCTTCATCCCCGGCAGCACCGCCTTGGTCGCATGGAATGCCGACGACAGGATGATGGAAAGGATCGCATCCCACTTCTCTTCAGGAAATTCGTCGACGGGGGCAACGTGCTGGATACCGGCATTGTTGATCAATATGTCTGGCGATCCCAATTGCGCGGCGCAATCGGCCACCATAGCGCGGATTTCATCCGGTTTGGTCATGTCGGCCCCGGAATGCAGCGCGCCTGCGTTGCTGGTACGGATCAGCTCCTCGACATGCCCCTGGATCTCGCTCGCTTCGCCAAAGCCGTTGATCATCACATTCGCACCTTCGGCTGCCAAGGCACGGGCATAGCCAAGACCAATGCCGCTGGTGGAGCCGGTGATGAGCGCGGTTTTGCCTTTGAGAAACATGTGGGAGGGCCTCGTGTTTGTCTTTACTTGCGCTTTCAGCCGCTAACCGCAATGCTGGCGCACGGCAATAAGGGAGAATCGCCATGCGCCTCGACGACATCGACCCCAGTGGCAACATTAACGACCAAGGTGCGGGTGGCGGCGGCGGATTCAGCTTTGGCGGTGGTGGCGGCGGCATGGGATCGCTTATCCTTGGATTGCTGCCGCTGCTGATGGGGCGCAAAATGGGCTGTGGCACCATCGCGATATTGGCGGTGGGTGCCTATCTGCTGTTCGGCGGCGGCATTTCGATGTTTACCGGATCGACCTCGGCACCCGTCGAGCAGGCACAGGGCGGCGGCACGCAGGCCTGCGACACGCAAGCCGAACTGTTCGCCTGCCGCGTGTTTACCTCCGCCGAAAGCACTTGGGCACAAATCTTCTCCTCCGCAGGGCAGCGCTACCAGCCCGCCAAGCTAGAATTCTACCAGGGCGGCGGCCAATCGGGCTGTGGTGCCGCGCAATCGGCGATGGGGCCCTTCTACTGCCCCGCTGACGGTGGAGTGTATCTCGATACCAGCTTTTTCCAACAGATTGACCAGATGACCGGCGGCCGGAACAATGACTTTGCCTATGCCTATGTCGTCGCCCATGAAATGGGCCATCATATCCAGAATATCACAGGCATCGCCGACAAGGTGCGCAATCTGCAGGCCCGCGTCGGAGAGGCAGAGGGCAACCAGTTGCAGGTGCGCATGGAATTGCAGGCCGATTGTTATGCTGGGGTGTGGGCCGCCAAGAACGCCGAACGGATCGAGGCGGGCGACGTGGAGGAAGGCATGCGCGCCGCCAATGCGATCGGCGACGACAAGCTGATGCGCGACGCGGGTCGCGCTCCAGTGGAAAGCATGTTCACGCACGGCACCAGCGAGCAACGCATGGCGGCGCTCCAACAGGGACTAAAATTCGGCGATCCCAACCAGTGCAATTTCTTCAGGGGTATTTTCTAATCGAACATATTCGTCTCCCCGGCGAAGGCCGGGGCCCATCCAATCGGCAGTGATGAGCTGAGAGACGAGATAGGCACCGGCCTTCGCCGGTGTGACGGGGGTAGAGTGAGGCTTTCCGATTGCCACAACGTAGCTGACTTCCGCGAACTGGCGCGCCGCCGCCTGCCTTCGCCGGTGTTCGACTATATCGACGGTGCGGCTGACGACGAGATAACCAAGGACCGCAACACGAGCGCGTTCGACGATTGCGACCTTGTTCCCAATGTGCTGGCTGGCACCGACAGCATCGATATGGGCGTGACGGTGATGGGGCAGAAAATTGCAATGCCCCTCATGCTGTCCCCCACCGCTCTGCAGCGGCTGTTCCATTGGCAAGGCGAGCGAGCGGTCGCGACGGTGGCGCAGCAGTTCAACACCTGGTTCGGCATTTCCAGCCTCGCGACGGTCAGCATCGAGGAAATTGGCAAGATTGAAACACCCAAGCTGTTCCAGCTCTACGTGCACAAGGACAAGGGCCTCAATCGCTCGATGATTGAGCGGTGCAAGGCGGCAAAATTCGATGCCATTGCGCTGACGGTCGATGTCGCCGTTTCGGGCAATCGCGAGCGTTGCCTGCGCAGCGGCTTCACCTCGCCGCCGCGTTTCACGCCGGCTTCGGTGCTGAGCTATGCAATGCATCCGGGCTGGGTGGCCAACTATCTGTTCCGCGAAAAATTCGCGCTGCCGAACCTCGCGACGCATGTCGACGAAGGGACCAATGTCTCCGTCTCGGTCGCCGAATATTTCAACACCATGCTCGATCCATTGATGAACTGGCAAATGGCTGAGCATATCCGTAAGGACTGGGGCGGCCATTTCGCACTGAAAGGCGTGATGTCGGTGGCGGATGCCAAGCGTGCCGTCGATATCGGCGCGAGCGCGATTTACGTGTCCAACCATGGCGGGCGGCAGTTGGACGGCAGCCGCTCGCCCTTCGACCAGATATCCGAAATCGCCGATGCCGTTGGCGGGAAGATCGACATCATCTGCGACGGCGGCGTGCGGCGGGGGAGCCATGTGCTGAAGGCGCTGGCGGCGGGAGCGACGGCCTGTTCGGGCGGGCGACTTTATCTCTATGCGTTGGCGGCGGCGGGCGAAGCAGGCGTTGATCGCATCGTCGGCAAGCTGCGCGACGAAGTTGAGCGCGATATGCGGCTGATGGGGGTGCGGTCGGTTCAGGAGCTCGACCGGTCAATGTTGCGCTGGCGCTAACGCGCGGTCGAAAGCAGGAACCATAAGGCCACCGCCACCATGACCAGTGCGCATGCCTTTCGCACCCTGTCCGCGTTTCGGCCATCTTCAAACCAGCGATGTGCCTGCCCCGCGAGCAACGCCAATGTCAGATGCACGGCCGTCGCCACCGCTACATATGCGGCAGACAGCAACAATGTTTGCCGCATGACAGGCTGGTTGCCAACAACGTAGCCGGGCAGGATCGCGACAAAGAACAAGGCGGCCTTCGGGTTCAGCAGGTTGAGCCAGATACCGTGGCGGAACCATTGTGCGGTACCATCGCCATGTGCCCGGCCCAGCGACACTTCTTCCTTACCCTGCCACGCTTGCCACGCAAGCCAGAGCAGATAGGCTGCCCCTGCATAGCGCAACAACGAGAACAGAGCGGGCGAAGCCTGCGCCAATCCGGCCAGACCAAAGACCGCAAGCAGTGCCACAATCGACAGCCCGACCGCGATCCCCGCCGTCGCCGCCAACGCCGCGCGCCGCCCCTCGCTCGCTGCGGTCAGCGCCAGCCAAGCCATATTTGGCCCGGGCGTCAGCTCGATCAGCAGCGCGGTCAAGAGGAAGGGCAGGAACTGGTCGGTCAGCATGACATGGCAGCATGCCAGCGATGGGGACCTCTGTCGATTGCCGCTTGGCAAGTGACGCGCATCGCACCACATGGCAGACATGACCGCTTATTCGCTTCTCGATCTGGTTCCCGTTGTCGAAGGCAGCAGCGTGGCACAGGCCCTCGCCAACGCCGCCAATCTCGCGGCGCATGCCGAAGGCCTCGGCTTCACCCGATACTGGGTCGCCGAACATCATGGCATGAAGGGCATTGCCAGTGCCGCGACCGCGGTAGTCATTGGCCATATTGCCGCCGCCACCAAGAGCATCCGTGTCGGCGCGGGCGGGATCATGCTGCCCAACCATGCTCCTTTGGTGATTGCCGAACAATTCGGCACTTTGGACGCACTTTATCCGGGACGGATCGACCTTGGCCTCGGCCGCGCGCCGGGGAGCGACATGCGCGTTGCCCAAGCCATCAGACGCACGCTCGACAGCGACCCCAACGCCTTCCCGCGCGATGTGGTGGAACTGCAAAGCTATTTTGCCGATGATGGCCTGACGGGGATTGTCGCGACACCGGGCGCTGGCGCGGATGTGCAGCTCTACATCCTAGGCAGCAGCCTGTATGGCGCGCAGGTGGCCGCGATGCTCGGCCTGCCCTTCGCCTTCGCCAGCCATTTCGCCCCTGCTGCGCTGGACGAGGCGCTGCATGTCTACCGCAGC
>CAZSJE010000083.1:0-9486 GCA_964606835.1 uncultured Sphingorhabdus sp. | reverse complement strand
GTCACGCTGGCCGAGGCGGAGCTGAGCCCGCTGCAGCGCATCCCGCATTATGACCATGCCAGTGGCGAGGTGATTGCGGTGATGCATTACCTGCTTGGCCCCGAAAGCGGCGGCACGGCATTCTACCGCCACCGCCGCACGGGGTTCGAGACGGTCACGCCGGAGCGCGAAGACGCCTACAACGCCGCGCTGGCCGAGGATGAACGCGCCCACGGCATGCCGCCTGCACGTTACTGCCACGGCGACACCGACTGGTTCGAGATGATCGACGAGGTAGAGGCCCGGCCCGACCGGCTGGTGCTCTATCGCGGGCGGCAACTCCATTCGGGGGTGATCCCGGACCCAATCTTGCTGTCGAGCGACCCGCGAAAGGGAAGGGTTACGGTCAATATGTTCTTGATTGGCGAGTGAGGTTTGAGCGGTCGCCGATAAAGCTCCCAAGCCTAAAAAGTATAGGCTATTCCGGCCGCCAGAAACCACTGGTCGGAATCGCCGCGCAGGGAAGTGACCGGCGACCGTTTGGCATCGCCGGTCAGCTTGGAGTAGCGGGCAACTCCATATAGTCCCCAGCCACCGTCGAGCGCGTTGCCCGACAGGTCATAGCCAGTGATCAGGCCAATGCCATAATCCTTCCAGCCGCCATCTGCATCGAACATGGGCAGGCCGCTTGCGGCGCTACCGGCGGGATCGACGCTGAAATAATAGTCGGCATAGTTGCCGTCGGCGTGCGTTGCCGAAATGCTGAGACTGGCAAACAGTGCGCGGGACAGCGGGGTGGAATAGCTGATCGACGGATTGATAAGCCGCCCCCGATGCGCCTTGGCCACGTCCCACTGAATGTCGGTCGAAAAGGTCAGCGTGTCGAACGGATTGAGCACCTTTGACAGCGAAACGCCTGCGGTCGCGCCGACTTCCACGGCCACGTCGCGCTTGCTGAGCAGGCGGACGACCGGGTCCTTGATTCCGTCGTTACGATCGAAGCGGACGCGGACCAAGGGACCTGCAAGGAATTTGACATTCGCATCGCTGTTGCCGTCGCGAACGAGGTCGACATACAGCCCGGGGCCACGTGCGCCGAAATCGAAACCCTCAACCGACCCTTGGGCAAGCGGTGCCGGGAAGATCACATAATTGTCCGATCCTTCATAGGATGGTGCGTAGCCAGCACCGATACCAATGGTGAGCCAGTCGCCCGCAAACACGCCGCGTTCCGGCCCTTCTGCGGGGGAAACGGCGACGGGCTCCTCGGCTACCTCCTGCGCATGGACCGGGAGTGATCCGAGCGCGACCATCGCAGCTGCCGCCAATTTCAAATATTGCATAGAGCCTCTGCCTGTTTGCGCGTGTTGACAAATGCTTGGCAGGCTTGGCGGTTCCGCGCGCAAAGCACAATAAGGTAGATACCCCGCCCTCAGGGAACGCGGCGAAGCTTCAGCAACCTTGGTTTCATATCGGCATAGACCGTCCGGCTGGATGTCGTCCGCACCTGCACCCGGATATTGCCTCGCATGTAGATCAACGAAACGCCATTATCCTGCTGGTCGTGCAGATAGGCGGCGTCGGGATCGCCCGTCAGCGTCTCGATCCTGCCGCCGCCCGACATGCGCGTCATGCTGGCCCGGGTCGCGGCGATTTGCGCAGGCTCGACCCAAATCCCCGATACGTCGAGCGAGTTTTCGCTGCCCGGATAAAGGCATGACGCCATGCCATAGGATAGCATTTTGGTGTCGGGCTTGCCTGCAGCAACGCTGAAGCCGAGCGTTGCCTGGATCTCGGCAGGGGTGAAGAAGCAGACCTGTTTGGCCAGTTGCTCCTTGCTCATTGCGTTGGCGGGAATAGCGGCTGTAGTTGACGCCGGTGCTGGCGCGGGTTTCGCCGCAGGGGCTGGCTTGTTCGCCGCCTTGGGCGTCGCGCTGGATGCTTCATCACCCCCGCCCCCGCCACAGGCAACCAGTGCCAAGGCGACCAAAATAGTGGCAGCTTTTGATTGCGGCATGCGATTTCTCCTCGCTGGACAATGTTCCGATTGGAGTGACAAAATGTCGGCGCGGTCGCATCTTGACGCTATCCATTTGGGTAGCAGGATGATAATTTGGGAACAGTATGGGGCGCAAACTTTCCCTCGACGACTTTGACCAGACGATTGCGGATATCTATGAATCCGCGCTCGCTCCCTCGCATTGGGAGGTCGCGCTTGCCGGTGTCGTCAACCGGTCGGCTCCGCCGCGCTGGGACGTCGCTTTCCTGATCTGGGAATCGATCCAACCGCCGGCAGGGCGCTTTGTTGGCGCAGTGGGCGTCAACGATTTCGCCCGGGCCGGTTATTTGCAGGCCTTTGCCGGGCGCAATCCGTGGAGCGAAAGGGCCCATTTCGAACCCATCGGCACTGTGGTGCACAGCGATGAACTGCTCCCGCGCTCCGAATTGCATGCCTCAATGCTGTATAAGGCCTATCTGTCCAACTGGAACCTGGACGTGGCAATTATCGGCCAGGTAGACCGCAGTGGTACCCAGCGGCTGGGGCTGGTCCTGCCGGGGCCAGACAGCGGCGACATATCCGCCCTGATGGATGCGGTCCGCCGCTATCTGCCGCATGTCCAGCGTGCGAGCCGGATCAGCCGCAAGCTGGGCGAAATCAATTTGCGTGCTGCCAATGCAGAAGCCGCGCTGAACATGGCGATCGGGCCTGTGATTGTGCTGGGACCCGATCTGGAAATCCAGTTTGCCAATGAACATGCCCAGCATTTCCTGGCGCGGGGTTTTGTTGCTTCGCAGGAAGGCAGGCTCAGGCTGCACGATCCGAAGACGCATGCCGAACTCAAAAGGCTGGCATCCGATCCCGACGCGCCGCCAAGCGTGGCTTTCTCCATTGAGCAGCAGGATGGCGCACCCTGGCGCATGCTGGCCATGCGGATTGAGCGGCCGCTCGCTGAAACGCTGGACGGCACAATGCAGGGTGGTTCGGTGATGCTGGTTGCCACTCGCTTTGACGGCGGGATCCGCGGCGAAATACTTGACCGCTATGCCGAGTGGTTCGGCATGACGCCCACCGAAGCGCGGCTGGCAGCAATGCTGGCGCAGGGCCAGTCGCTGGAGGATTTCGCGGCTTCGCGCGGGGTGACCGTCAATGCCGGGCGTTTCCTTTTGAAAGGCATTTTCGAGAAAACGGGCGTCAACAAGCAGGCGCAATTGGTCGCGTTGCTGCGCGATGCCCCGGATGGCTGGATCGCCCCTCGCGAAGCCGCCGAATGAAGCCTACCCATTTGGGTAGAGCCTTTCCCCACATCGCTCGGCATCCTCCCGCTGCAATCACATGCAGGAGGCATTATGCGGAGCATCGGACATTGGTTGTTGGGCTTGGCAGCGAGCCTTGCGAGTTTTGCATCGCCTGCCCTTGCGCAGGATACCGGCGTCATCGTCTATGAAAATCGACCGGCTGGCGCGCTTACCGACGCGCAATGGCAATCGCTTTATGGGCCAAAAGAGCCGCGCCCCGGAATTTATCGGCTGAAACCGCTGCATTCGGGACGCTGTCTTAGCGTCAATAACGCAGCAGGGCCCACCGAAAAGGAGTATATCGAGCAAATCCTGTGCAGGGATAATAGTAACGAACTGGAACGGTTCATCGTGATACCGCATCCGCTAGGCGGCTTCACCATTCGGTCCCAGGCCATTATCTTCAAGGATCGACGTGCCGCCAATCCGGATCAGGTCGTCTATTGCGCCACAGTTGCCCGGGGCGTCCTGTTCGGCCCGGCGCGTATCGACGTCCATGCCTGCGATCTGCCGGCAGGGGCAGGGGACTGGGTGCGCGCGGGTCTCGATGATCAGCGTTTCAATATCGTCCCGGTCGGGCCATCAAATTACGAGCTCCGCCCCGTTGGCGCATCCAATGAATGCTGGGCCATTCGCGGAGCCTCGCGAGACTCGTTCGTTGATGTGATAAAATGGTCATGCAACGGCGGCGGCGACCAGCATTTCAATTTCGAGTGGGTGGCCCCGATAGCATCGAGCGTAGAGGGTGCCGTATTAAACCGGGCAGGCTGGTACTGGACCCCCGACGGCCACCGCCGACTGGAAAAGACCAACGGCGTTGAGTTGACGGGTCCCAGCAGCTCCTATTTCGAAACAATCGCCGACAATGGCGACTATTGCATGAAGCGCTGCTCCGAACTGACCGAGTGCAAGGGCTGGACCTGGAGTGCGGCGGGCTTTGGCGGGCAATCCAAGCCCATGTGCCATTGGAAAACAACGCTTGGCAAGCCCGTCAACCACGGACCGGCAGCATTCGGGAAAGTGATGAGCGGGATCATCAGGCCCTGAGCCACAACGGAGGAATTGCCGTGCGTTTTACAGTGCTTCTGGCAGCAACAATGCTCTTGATGCCGAATATGCAACCGGTTGGCGCCGCCAAGACCAAGGCGGTCAAGCCGACAACGACCAGCGTACCCAGTGGCATGCCGGCGCCCCCCAAAAACTCGACCAACCGGCTACCGGCTCCCGATGGCTGCCCTGCACCAGTGCAGGGTGGAGAGGCCACTGCGGACTGGCGTCCACCCCCCATTCCTCCGAAGGACACAATGCCCGCAGGCGGACAGCCGGGCGACGGCGGAAAGACGGCATCGGATTGGCGTCCACCGCCTATCCCGCCAAAGGGTGCAACCGGTGAAGGTGAGGCGGCTTCTGATTGGCGACCGCCGGTCGTCCCTCCGCTGACCGAAGCCGTCTGCGCACCACAGGTATCCGACAGCGCCGATTGGCGCCCGCCGCCTATCCCGCCGAAATGATCGGCAAACGGCCTAATATTCAGGGAGGAAATCGATGACTAAGTCCGTCCGTGCCGCAGCAATACCGCTTTGTCTGTTGGTTGCCGGGGGAATGACCCTTACCGGCGCACTGCGTGCAGAGGGAGAGGGCGTTACCAACACCGCCATCTGGACTGACCCTTCGCCGGGCGAATATGATGTGATGCCGGGGCAGGGCATGTGCCTGGAGCGTGTGTCAGGCGGATCGATCTTCGTTGCTCCGCATCTGGCCATCGGTGCCTGTAACCCGGCGCTGTTCGGCCAGTCGCTAGAGGTCGCCCCGGTGGGCCGCGAGGGCAGCACGGCTGGCGGTGCAACCAATGTCACATGGCGCGTGACGAACGGCAACGAATGCGCAACTGTCGCACGCGGTGTCGTCTTTGGCCCGCCGCGCGTCGACATGCTGCCCTGCGATCCAAACGGCCCTGACCGCAACACAGCGGGCGCGCGCGACCAGCGCTTTACACTGCGCCCTGCGGGGGGCGGGCAGTTGTTCGTGGTGACGCAGGACGGCCGCTGCTGGACCGCAGAGGGCAGCAGTCCGCGCGTCAGCGGCAAGATTTTCGTTGAGAATTGCGATGGTCGCGGCGGGCAAAGCTTTACGCTCAACCGATCCGGCATGTTGATGACAGAAATCAACCGCGCATCCGCCCTGGCCTTTGGCTGGACCACGGTGCAGACCAATTCGGTGTTCGACCGGCAGTTCCGGATAGCAAGTCATTACCTGCCATCGGGCGACTATACGACAGGCATTGCCACTGCCAATGACCAGGGCGTGGAATGTGCACGGCTTTGCACAGCCGACATCAATTGCAAGGGCTATACATGGGTTGACCCCCGCAACCGGGGAGGCACGCCGATGTGTTACAAAAAGAACAGGCTGAACGCGCCGGTGGCCGACGCAATGTCGCAATCGGGGATCGTCCGGCCTTGAGCGGCCGGACGCGCCGTATCAGAACATATATTTCATTTTGATCGACTGCGAACCGGCCCCGTTCAGGGCAAAGGCTGCAGATTTGAATTTGGGTGGGCCGGTGACAACGGCGGGGTTACGCGAAAAGCCAAAGCCTTCCTTGGGGATGAAGGCGGCAGTGTCGAGCTTGCTGTTGGCATTTTCGTCATGCATCAGTGCTGCTGCATAGGTTCCCGCCGGCATGCCTTCGAACGAAATCGTGCTGGCGGAGCGTGCGGAGACCTTGGCGCGGAAGCTGGCCGGGTCTTTGCTGCAATTGGGGAAATATTTTGGGTTGGCGGTCACGCAGACCAGCACATTTCCCTTGGCGTTGCGCAGGCCCGACACATTGACGGTCAGCGAGCTGGTGTTGGCCGATGCCATTGCGCCTGCATGGCTAAGGCCCACGAGCAGCGCGACTGTTCCAATCGCCGAGGCCCAGGTCCGTGCCGCAAACCTTGTCCCAAAATCTGAAGTATAAGCCATAATTTCCCCTATACGCATCATGATGTTTTTGGTGATGCGTTGCTGTTATCAGCCAATTTCCTAATTTCCCGTTAACCATGAATTTGGGGAACATCTCCCACCCCATATGGTTGGTGATGCCCATGATGGTCATGATGAAAAGGACAAACCCCAGCGCCGCTATATGGATGGGGATCAGAAACACAAGCAACGGAATCACAATCGCCCCGGTCAGCGCCTCCCACGGGTGGAATGACATGGCCGCCCATGCCGTTGGCGGGCGGCTTTCGTGATGGACGGAATGCGCGACCTTGAACCACCAGGGCCGGTGCATCAGCCGGTGCGTCCAGTAGAACCATGTGTCATGCGCGAAAATATAGAGGAAGACCGAAACAGGGAGATACCAGAGCGGATATTCGGCGACGTCGCGGTAGATCAGCGTCCAGCCATGATTGTCCCAACCCCAGGCGACGATGCCCGCCGGAATCCCATAGATGGCGGCAGAGGCCAGCGACCAGCTAATCTCCCGCTCGATTTGCGGTTTCAGCTTGTCGTACAGCCCGGGTCGCACCCGCTGCGTCAGCCAAGCGAAAAAGCCGCTGGTGGCCAGATAGCGCAGACCGACGATCAGCGTCATGGCAAGCGCGGACAGCCAGATGCTCATAATTTGCCGACCTTGCGCTCGACTGCCTTGGCCAGCAGCGCAAAGGCTTCGGCTGCGGGGCTTGTTCTCGCGTAAAGCGCCAGCGGCAGCCGCCGTTCGGCCATTTGCTCGACCGCGCTCGCCATCGGGATGCGGGGCCAGTCGGGTTCGGCCTCCAGCGCGACCTTGTGCAAGCTGCGCCTGCGGTCGACCATCGAGAATACCGGCAGCAGCGGTGCATGCCCCTTGTGCCGCTCGTTCAGGAAAGCGACCACTTCATCCAGCGCGCGGCGGGACAGGGTCGACGGGATCAGCGGAGCCACGATCACATTGGCAGCACGCACGACCTGCTCACTGGTTTCGGTCAGCCCCGGCGGGCAATCGAGGATGATGCGGTCGTAACGTCCGGCCAGCGATGCAATCAGCTTTGCCAGGCGCCGTTTCTTGCCGATAGCGAGCAGCCTGCCATCCAGCCCCCGCAGCGAGGTGTCGGCGGGCAGCAGGTCGAGCCATGCCACCGGGCTCTGCCGGATCAGTTTTTCGGGCTCCAGTTCACGCTCGAACATGGCTTGAGCTTTTGGCTTGGCACCATCGTCACGGCCAAGGATGAAACTGGCCGCCGATTGCGGATCGAGGTCCCAGAGCAGCGTCCGCCGTTTTCGGGTCAGCGCCAGCTCGGCGGCCATGTTGACCGCAAGCGTCGTCTTGCCCACGCCGCCTTTCAGGCTGTACACGGCAATGACTTTGGCGGATTGCGACATGGCTATCCGCTTATCCTTCCCGAAAACCCAGCGCAATGGCGACCGCGCGGGTTTACAAATGGGTGGGGGGAGTTAAACCTTCCTTCATGCTGAATCTCAGCGATTATGACCGGGTCGTCTCGCAAATTTATGAAGCTGCGCTGGTACCAGCACAGTGGGACATTGCGCTTACCTCGATGATCGACCGGTTCGCGCCGCGTGAATGGCATGTCGCGTTTGTGGTATGGGAACGGCTGGAGCCTGCGGCGGGCCGCTTTATCGGCTCGGCAGGGGTGCATCCGCTGGCGCAGGACGCCTATTTGCAGCATTTTGCCGGACGACATGAATGGTCGATTCGCGGGCACAGGCTGCCATTGGGCAAAGTGGTGTTGAGCGACGAGCTGATCGACCGCAACGAATTCAAGCAATCGCAATTTTACAAGCATTTCCTGGGGCCTTGGGGCTATGAACTGGCGTTATTGGGAATGCTCGACCGGCAGGGTCCCGACCATATGGGAATTGTCTGCCCTGGCCCGCCCGATCTTGATCCCGGCCAATTGCGCGAGGCGATAACTCTGCTCACCCCGCATATCCAGCGCGCGGCACGGATCAGCAGGCGGATCGGTGAGGCAGACATGCGCGCGGCGACTGCTACCGATTTGCTCAACAGTTCGCCCTATAGCGTGATTGCCGTGGGAACCGGGCTTGAGCTGTTGATGGCCAACCGCATGGGGCAGGCGCTGCTCAATCGGGGCGGGGGCATATCGCTGGCACAGGGCCATCTGAAGATAAGCGATCCGGCGACTGCGCGGGAATTGGCAGCGATGGCGGCTGGCACCAGCAACGAACATTCGCTCACCTTTACCGCGCTCAGCGGCGATGGCGCGGAATTGCTGATGACCGCGCTGTCGGTCTCACGCGAGCATGGCGAGCGATTTGCCAGCGAAGCAGGGGGATGTGCGCTGATGCTCGTCGGCGGGCAGCGCATGGGGATATCGGACGAAGTGGTCGCTGCCCTGCAGCAAAGCTTTGACCTGACCGCTGCCGAGGCGCGGCTGGCAGGCTTCCTGATCCAGGGATCGGGCGTGCGCGGTTATTCGGCCGACCGCGGCGTTTCGCTGGAGGCAGGCAAATATCTGCTGAAAGGGATTTACGCCAAGACCGGGCTTTCGAATCAGACCGAGTTGGTGGCGCTGCTGCGCGAAGCGCCGCTTGGCTGGGGGAAACCGTTGCCCGCGCACGCCTGATTGCCCGTTGCAATGGATTGCAATCGCCTGAAAATTTGAACTCCTCCCCAAACGGGTAGTGCGCGATCCTTCGCACGGGCCAATAAAGCGCGCATTGCTTATCCGGTCGGCACTGCGACCCGCCAACCGGGGGGCATCGCGGGTCGGGACCCTGGTTCCGGCCCGCTTGCCATTTTTCAGCAGGAGAGGAAGGCTTTTTCGAATTTTGTCGCAAAATGTAAAATTGTGCTAACCATAAAGACAGGCGGCATGAGTCGCCGGACCCGGCCTATGCCGGACAAACAGGGGTCGCATCACTGGCGCAGCGTCTGCGCAAGGGGGTGCTGAATATCGGTCTCCTCTTTCAGGCGTTGCAAACACGCCCAAGAGGGAGACTGAAAATGAGGTTCAAGATTCTACTGACCACCGGAACGCTTGCCATTGCGGCAGCGGCTTCGACTACGCTTTTTTCCGAACCCGTGATGGCGCAGAATACCTGCGATCTTAATGGGACAGACGGTGGCAATAACGCCGCCAATGCCGATGATGGCGCGACCGCTACCGGAACGGATGCGACGGCTTGCGGCCGCAACGCGGTTTCCAGTCAAGCGGGCGGCGTCGCCATCGGCACCGGCGCACAGGCACTTGGCCCGAG
>CAZSJE010000082.1:0-9520 GCA_964606835.1 uncultured Sphingorhabdus sp. | reverse complement strand
GCCTCCAGCGGATCGTCGCTGTCGATCAGCGCCAGATGCGCTTGCCCGCCATTGAACAGCGTGGAGAATAGACGCCGGAAATGCTGATCCACCGTCTCGAATGCCGCGAGCAAACGCGCGCGGCCTTCACGGTTCAGGCTGCCGATTGATCCGCGCAGGCGGTTGATGGCTTGCGTCAGCTCTTCACTTTCGGCCTGCCCCTGTTCGACCTGCACCTCAAGCTCGGCCAGCTCGTCAGCGGCGATCAAATTGACCGGGCCGATCCGTTCGCGGTCCAGCTGCAACCGCTCCAGCCGCGCCGATTCGGATTGGGCGTCGGACAACTCTTCTTCGGCGAAGCTGTGCTTTTCCGGCAGCAAGGGTGGCGGGCATTCGAAGCGCTCACCCGATATCCCGGCCATTTCGCGCCTGCGCGCATCCTGGTTCTCGGCGCGCGCTTCAGCGCCCGCGCGTTGTTCGCGGGCGGTGGAAACAGCCTCGGCGGCGGCGGCCAGTTCGGCTTCCAATGATTTCAGCGCAGCTTCGCTCGATTGCTCGGCTACCTGCAGCTGGGCGAGCTTGTCAGCCAGTGTCGCCTTGTCGCCGTCCAGCCTTTCGATGTCAGCGGTCAGGATATCAGGCCGCCCAGCCATCGCCTCTTGCTCGGACGCAATCTCGGCCCGACGCTTGTTCATTTCAGCGATACGCCGCTCGGCCTCGCCTGCCCGGTCCTGCCAGCCGCGAATCTCGGCCTGCGCCACCGCACGCCGTTCGCGTTGCTGGTTTACCGCCTGATCGAGCGAAGCCAGATCGGCTTGAGCGCGCAGATGCAGCTGCCGCGCCGCTTCGCTTTCAGCCGTGAGTTTCTCGACAAGCCCGTTATGCGCGGCACCGTCGGGCAGTGCTGCACGCGCGCTTTCGGCTTCGGCCAGATCGGCACTGGCAGCCTTGCTCTCAGCATCCGCCGCCGCCATCCGGTCTGCCAGCGCCTCGCTGGCATTGCGCCTGCGGGTTAGGGCATCATCGGCCCGATCAGCATCGCGGAGAGCTTGGCGCAGTTCGGCCTCAGCAGATTGGGCCGAGGCCTGCGCATCGCGCAATGCCGATTGGCTTGCGGCAATTGCTTCGTTGAAATCAGCCAGTGCCGTTTCCCTGCTCGACACGCCGACCTCCGCCTGCGGCAACAATGCCTCCAGCGCCGCCAGCCGATTGGCGCGCACCAATTGCTCGGCCGTCGTCGCGCCATCATCCTCGGCAACAAAGCCGTCCCAGCGCCGCAACCTGCCATCGCGCGTGACCAGCCGCTCGCCCGGATTCAGCGCGCGGCCGTCATCGCTATCCGCAAAAAAAACCATCGCCAGTCGTGCGGCCAATTCGGCGGGTGCCTCGACAAAGGCAGACAGTCGGTCAGCACCACCAGGTAGCGCCGCAGCACCTGCCCAACGACGACCTTTTTCGCCACCGACAGCCGCGTTCACATCCTCACCCAGCGCAGCCGCAAAGGCACGTTCGTAACCGGGCTGGACCTTGATCCGGTCTATAGCCTTCGCTCCATCGGATTTGGCGAGCGCACGTTCCAGCGCCGAGCGTTCCGAGACCAGTGCTGCCAGTTCGGCGCGCGCGCTGGCGAGTTCGCTTTGGACTATGTCGCGTTCGGCCTGTTTGGCGTTCCGGTCGGTTTCGATCTCCTCGATCTGCGATGCCGAATTGGCCAGACGGATTTGCAGATCATGGACCTTCGCCGACGCCGCCTTGCGCTCCGCCTCCAGCTCGCCCTCATCGCCCAGCGCCGCCAGTTCGTCGGCCAGCCTTGCGCTGTCGCGCTCAGCGCGTTCGAGCCGCGAGCGGGCGTTATTCAGCGCCGCCTGTGCCACGCGCAATTCGGCCTCTGCCCGCGCCTGTTCCGCCATCGCTTTCGCCAGCGACACTTCGCTCTCGCGCGCCTGCCGTTCGCCACTATCGACCGCGCGGGCCAATCCGGGTCGTTCTTCCTCGCGCGTCTTGATCTCGACCGCCAGCTTCGCGCTTTCATCCTGCAACCGCGCCAGCGCATCGGCGGCATCATGGGTCAGCTTGCCTTCGCGCGCGCTGTCATCGGCGATGCGTGCCGCTTGCGCCGACAAGTCAGCCTGCCGCTGGATGATCTGGTTGCGCTCACCCTGCAGCTGCGCAAGCCGGGTCGCTAAGTCGCCCGCCGCGTCGCGTGCTGCCATCGCCACAGAGCGCGCCTCGGCAAGTTCACGCACCGCCGCCGCCTGGTTCTCGCCCAGCTCACGCTGCAAGGCGGAGGCAGCCGTGACCTTCTCACCAGCTGCATCGGCCTCTGCCCGCGCCGCTTCGGCGGCGGCGGCCGCTTCCTTCCAGCGCACAAAGATCAGCCGCGCCTCGGCAACCAAAATCTCAGCGGTCAGCTTGCGATAGCGTTCCGCCTGCCGCGCCTGCTTTTTCAGCGCCGCCGCCCGAACCTCCATATCGGCAAGGATCGTCGCCAACCGATTGAGGTTCGTCTCCGCCGCGCGCAATTTCTGCTCGGCATCCTTGCGGCGGACGTGCAGTCCTGAAATCCCGGCTGCCTCTTCCAGCATCATCCGCCGTTCCTGCGGTTTTGCAGAAATGATCGAGCCGATCCGTCCCTGACTGACCAAGGCAGGCGAATGCGCTCCGGTGGCAGCATCGGCGAAGATCAACGCAATGTCCTTGGCGCGCACATCGCGGCCATTGGCGCGGTAGGCACTGCCTGCGCCGCGCTCTATCCGGCGGACGACCTCCAGCTCCTCATCGTCATCATTGGCTATGACGCCCGGGATATTCTCATGCGCGTCATGCTCGGCGAGCAACGAGACTTCTGCGAAATCACGGCTGGGCCGCTGCGCAGTGCCAGCGAAAATCACATCCTCCATGCCGCCGCCGCGCATCGACTTTGCGCTATTCTCGCCCATCACCCAGCGGATGGCCTCCAACAGGTTGGACTTGCCGCAGCCATTGGGCCCGACAATCCCAGTCAGCCCGCGTTCGATATGCAGCTCGGTCGGCTCTACGAAGCTTTTGAAGCCGGTGAGTTTGAGCCGCTTGATCCGCATTTAGGTCCCCGACGCACCGATCAGCCGATCAGCGCGCCCCCGCCTCCTGCAGCTTGCCCTTCACGGCAGTCCAGGCGGTGACGTCGATCTTGTTGCCGTTCAGATAGAATGTCGGCGTACCGCTGATCGTATAGTTTTTGCCATATTCCGACGTCAGCTCCGCGAGCCGGTCCATTTCCTTCTGGTCGGACAGACAGGCCTTGGCCTGGTCGCGCGATACGCCGCGCTGGGCGAAGAAATCGATAATGCCGGCAGCCTCGGCCACGGCGAAGAAACGGTCGCCACCCTTCAGCGCACCAATTTTCGCGTTCAGCGCCGCGTCGTTCTCCACGCCTTTCAGATTTTCGAACATCGTCGGCTGGAACGCCATGAATTGTTCGGTCAGCGGATACATCGCCTCATCCGCGCCGCAGCGGGTGATGCGTGCTGCGATCAGGTCGAGTTCGTCGCGCACAAAGTTGCGGAATTCGAAGGCAACCTTGCCGGTGTTGATATATTTTTCGTGGAATTCCTCGCCCGATTGCGTGGCGAAATCGGCGCACACATGGCAAGTCAGCGAGCCGAATTCGATCAGCTTCACCTTGGCATCGGGATTGCCGATCAGGTATCCGCCCTGCTCGGTTTTCTTGACGACCTCCAGCCATTGCTTGCCAGCGGGCGGAGCCACGGCTGCCACCGGCTCGCCCTTCAGCGCGCCCTTTTCCTCGCCGCCGCTACCACCGCATGAGGCAAGCGCCAAAGCGACCAGCGGTGCCAGAATGTAACGCAATTTACCCATCGTCTTTTCCTTCCTTTGGGCCGCGAATGTCACCGATCCCGGCCCCAAATGCTGTTGCGCCGCATGTCGCCTCACTCGCTGCTTTTGGCAAGGCTTTTTGCCAGACTGTCGAGCACGGCCTGCAATTCGGGATCGCCGATTTCTTTCAGGCTGTCGCCCAATTCGAACGCCACCGGTTTCAGCATCGGCGGCGCCTTGGCGACGGAGCGTTCGGTCTTGCGCACCACCACCCCCTGCCGCATGCGCACCCGCGCAACGGCGGAATAACCAAAGAAGCGGTTCACCCGTTCGACAATCTCGGGCAGCACATGCTGCAGCATTACCGCATGCGCGCTTTCGACCACCAGTTCCAGCGTGCCATCGGCTTTCTTGCCCGCTGGAAAGCGGATCGATTCGGGGCTGGAAACGCCTGCATAGCGCGGGCCGACTATTTCATCCCAACGGCTGACGATCGAGCTTTGCACAAAGCCGAAACGGCGAAAGGCAGCACGGCCGATTTCGGGCACCAGGTCGGATACCGCGCGCGCTTCTCCGCCCCGAGTCCTTTCGGCACGCGGACGCTCGTACACCCGCTTGGGCTTTTCCGTTGAGGGCTTGCCTTCCTTCATCGCTTATATCATCGCACGGCGCATGGCCGCCGTCGAATCCGCAATCCAAAAAACTGGGGATATCGCCGCCGACCTGCTCCGCTGGTACGACCGCTATGCGCGAACCCTGCCCTGGCGTTCGCCGCCCGGATTGCCGCCGCCCGACCCATACCGCGTGTGGCTTTCCGAAATCATGCTGCAACAGACGACCGTTGCTGCCGTCATTCCATATTTTGAGCGTTTCACGGCGCGCTGGCCCGATGTTGCGGCACTGGCAGCTGCCGATGATGCAGAGCTGATGGCGGCATGGGCCGGGCTTGGCTATTATGTACGGGCCCGCAATTTGATTGCCTGTGCGCGGGCAGTGGTGGCGGAGCATCACGGCAAATTCCCCATGAGCGAAACCGAACTGCGCAAGTTGCCGGGGATCGGTGACTATACCGCCGCCGCCATTTCGGCGATTGCCTTTGGCGAGCGTGCTGTCGTGATCGACGCCAATGTCGAACGAGCGGTGGCGCGGCTGTTTGCGATATCGACGCCGCTACCGCAAGCAAAAGCAGAAATTCGCGCGGCGTGTGAGGCGATCACCCCGGATATCCGCCCCGGCGATTTTGCGCAGGCGATGATGGATCTGGGCGCAACGGTGTGCACAGTTCGCAATCCTGCCTGCCTGACCTGTCCGCTTTCAGCCGGTTGTCAGGCACGCGCGACGGGCATGGCCGAACGGCTGCCGGTCAAGCCTGCCAAGGCGGCAAAGCCCGGCCGGACAGGCACCGCCTACTGGATCGAAAAGGACAGCCCAAAGGGCAGGCATGTCTGGCTGGCCAAGCGCCCCGCAAAGGGCATGCTCGCCGGGATGCGCGCGCTGCCTGATGATCGCTGGGCCGCACGGCGCAATGGCGACTCGGTGCCGCCCTTTGCCGCCGACTGGCGCACGCTCAACGAAGCCGTGCCCCATGTCTTCACCCATTTCGCGCTGACACTATCGGTTGCCGTTACGTCATCGGCGGTTCATGCCGAGGCATTAGGCGATGGCGAATGGTGGCCAGTGAAATCATTGGACAGCGCCGGTTTGCCGACTCTATTCATGAAAGCAGCAAGGCTTGCCATTCGAGCAGGCAAACAGGATCCGGAGAATTGAAGATGTCGCAAATGCAAACCGCTTTACGCTTGTCCAGCCGCCGCGGCTTTCTGTCGATGGCAGGAATTGGGGCGATGGCGACAATGTTGCCAACGCCTGCATGGAGCTTTCTGGCGCAGGAATATCCGACTCTCAAATCCCAGATCGAAGGCTATGTGGCGACGAAAAAGGCGGCAGGTGCCATCGCAGCGATCGGTCATGAGCTGAAGGCGCCTGATGTCATTTCTGCGGGCACAATTGCGATTGGCGATCCGACACCCGTCGACATGGACACGCTGTTCCGCATCTATTCGATGACCAAACCGATTGCCGGTATGGCGGCGATGATCCTGATTGGCGAAGGCAAGATGCAGCTGGACCAGCCGATTGCCGATTTTCTGCCGGAATTTAAGGAAATGCGTGTCCTTACCGATCCAGCGAACAGCCTGGAGTCGGTTCCCGCCAAAAACCAGATCACCGTCCGCCATTTGCTGACGCATACCGCAGGGCTCGGCTATTCGATCATTACGAAGGGGCCGCTGCTGAAAGCCTATCTGGACAATGGCATCACCCCCGGGGCCGTCAGCCGCATGAAATTACCCGGAATAGACGTAGGCGCACCGACGCCCGATCTTAAGACCTTTGCAGAACGGCTCGCGAAGCTGCCCCTGATTGCCGAACCCGGGGCCAAATGGAGCTATTCGATCAGTCTCGACCTGCTTGGCCGCGTAATCGAAGTGGCCAGCGGCGTGGACTTCGAAACATTCCTGCAACAACACATCTTCAGCCCGCTGAAAATGAACAGCACCTATTTCACTGTGCCACAAAGCGAAGTGAAGCGCCTGACCACCAATTATGCCGTGTTCAACGGCGCCCTGATCCCGATCGATCCGGCCGCCAGCAGCGTCTATCTGGACAAGCCAGCTTTGCCATCGGGCGGCGGTGGTCTGGTCAGTTCCACCCGCGACTATGACCGCTTCCTGGCGATGCTGCTAAACGGCGGAACACTTGACGGGGCAACTATCATGGCACCCGAAACGGCAGCTCTGGGCATGTCCAACCTGCTGCCAGCGGGTGCCGATACCAAAGGGACATGGGTCGAAGGATTGCATTTTGGCGCAGGTGGTCGTGTTGGAACCGGCGCCACCGAAGGCTCCTTCGGCTGGGGCGGTGCCGCCGGAACCTCTGCGTTCGTCCACACCAAAAGGAAAATCCGGGCCACCGGCATGATCCAGTATATGCCATCCAATGCCTATGATTTTCAGGCAGACTTCCCGAAATGGGTGGTTGCGGATTTGGGAGCCTAGTTCGCGCATGAACCCCGGCTTCACTGGCTCCCCGCTTGATCGCGCGGATCGGCTGCGCAATGATGTCGAAGGTTTCAACGCCGCACTGAACGACTGGCGTGCGCGTGTGCTGGGGCTGGATGGACTCGATCCCATCGTCGCCAGCGAAGGCGGGCTAAAATGGCATTCGCTGGCCGAGGTCAGTGCAGAGGCTGAGCTGATCCTGCTGGGCCTTGCCGGGGACAAGCCGCATTTTGTGCCTTTGGTCGAGGGTGCAGGTGGGATGGCGCGCTCGCCAGCGGTCTGGCGCGCCTTGTCGATGCTTCCGGCCGAGGACGCCGCAATCTACGGCACGGCGCGCAGCTTGATCGACTGGCACAATGCGCATCGTTTTTGCGGGCGCTGCGGCGGCTCGACAAAGCTGTTCCGTGCGGGATGGGGCCGCAAATGCGACGCTTGCCAAACTGAGCATTTCCCGCGCACCGATCCCGTTGTTATCATGATCGCCCAATATGAGGGCAAAGCGCTGCTGGGTCGGCAGTCCGCATGGCCCGCAGGTAACTATTCGGCGCTGGCAGGATTTCTGGAACCCGGCGAAAGCATTGAGGAAGCCGTGCGCCGCGAGATCTGGGAAGAAGCAGGCATAACCTGCGGCGCAGTGCGCTACATCACCAGCCAGCCCTGGCCCTTTGGCGGATCGCAGCTGATGATCGCCTGCGTGGCCGATGCGGACAGCGACCAGCTGACCATCGATTACACAGAGTTGGAAGACGCAATCTGGGCCACCAAAGACGAGGTCCGCGCTGCCTTCAACGGCGATGACAGTCGCCGCTTCAACACCCCGCCGCCCTTTGCCATTGCGCATACATTGATGCGGCGCTGGGCGGAAAGTGACTGATATGACCGCACCACTGCGCATCGATATCGTCTCCGACGTCGTCTGCCCTTGGTGCATCATTGGCTATAAGCAGGTCGAGCGCGCACTGACGCTGCTCCCCGAACCAGTCGAGGCCGAGTTTCACTGGCACCCGTTCGAACTCAACCCCGATATGCCGCCCGAGGGCGAGGATGCGGCGGAGCATATCCAGCGCAAATATGGCCGTTCGCCGGAGGAGGGAAAGAAGGTGCGTGCGCATATCAGGGACACCGCCGAAGCGCTGGGTTTCCCCTTTGGCGATATGGGTGCGCGGCGGCTGGTCAACACTTTCGCGGCGCACAAGCTGCTGACCAAGGCGGGTGAGGTGCATGGCTGGGCAAAACAGACCGAATTGAAGCTGGCGCTTTTCTGCGCCTACTTCCAATGGGGCCGCGATGTCAGCGATGAAGCGGTATTGCTGGAGATTGCAGACAGCTTAGGTCTGGACGCCAAGGACTGGCTCGCCGACGAAGTGCTGTCCGCCACCGTGCGCGGCGAAGAACGCTACTGGATCGGCGAGAACATCAGCGGCGTCCCCGCGATCATCTTCGACGGCAAGTATATGGTCCCCGGCGCGCAAAGCGCGGAAACCTTTGCGGCAGTCGTCGGCAAGGTGCTGGCGAAACGCCTAGCCCAATAGCAGCGCAGCGGCATTGTTGATCAGGTGAAGCGCGATGTTGACGCGCAGCGACCCGGTGATGTGGTAGAGATAGCCAAAGGCCATACCGAGGATCGCCAGGATCGGGAAGGCCATCGGTTGCAGATGGACAGCCGCGAAAATCGATCCTGCCAGCACTATCGCCCACCCCGGCCCGACGCGCCGCTTAAGCGCGTTTTGCAGCAATCCGCGGAAAAGCACCTCTTCGACAATCGCTGCAAAGACCGCGATGGTGAGGAACAATATCGTCTGGTTCAGCCAGTCGCGCGGGATCGACGCGATCATCAGCCGCGTCTGTTCCTGCAGCGGCGTTCCCGACACCACATAGGTCGAATAGACAAAGGTCGCGGCAGCGGACGCTGCGATCAGCAGGAAGCCGATGCCAATGGTCTTGCCAAAGCTCAACCGGCTCCAGCGGTCGAGGCCGATGGTCGCCGCCCGGCCTGTCCGACCAAGATAGAGGGTCATGGCCAAGATGGTGATCACCCCCGCCGCCGCAGAGCCGTACAAATTGGCCGGACCCGACTGACTCAAATCGCCAAGCTTCCCAAGCAGTTCGGCGGCACCGCTGACTTCAGGAAAGGCGATCATGACCGCGATCATCCCGCAGGTGATTTGCAGAATGAAATAGCCGATGATCCATGCCAAGGCCCAGCGGATACGCGGGAACGGCCTTGCTTCAATCTCTGCTTCGCTCATCCGCCCCTCCTGCATGCCAACCCCTTAAACAATCGCCAAAATCACACCAGCCGATTCAAACCAGCCCCATGCGCATCAATTCGCCGATCAATTTGGGCGGCATCTGGTCTGCCGCGCTTTCGCCCTCGGCCAGATCAGGCGGGGCATCGGCACCTTCCAGATAACGCCAGCCCTGATGCGCGCGTTTCGGGACCGAACGGACAAGGATGAGTTCGGGGCGTATGCGTATCCACGTCCGCCCCTCCCCATTGTCCATGAAACCGAGCAGCGGGCTGCGACCCACCAGCATGTGTTTGATGATCCAGAAAAGCGAGCCGCCCGCCATCTCCTCATGCCGTTTGGGCAAATAGCGCGTGGTCAGCCGGACTTCACCGCCTTCCGCAAAACTTTCCAGCCGCTGCCGCAAATGCGTCAGGT
>CAZSJE010000081.1:0-9532 GCA_964606835.1 uncultured Sphingorhabdus sp. | reverse complement strand
GCCGCGCAACGCGTCCCAGCCAAAGCAGTTGCGTTCGCACTCTGCACGCGACAATGCTAGCTGCTTAGAGTTATCGAACAAGGCTGGTCTGAGCCCGAGGTTTCTACCAGCTATGAGTAGAGCCTGCGCCCGGTTTGATGCCCATGTTTGGGCGTGATGGCAACAACCGGGTTGGGGGTTAACCCCCAACCCGCTTTGCCGACTGAACCGGCTCCCATCTCGGCCGGGGTTCTGTTCCCGAGGCTCGAGTGGGGCCTGAAGTGATTGTAGTCGTGCCTCCAGTCAGCCAGAACCTGGCGAGCATGGCCAAGGCTGGTGAACAGCGTCTCATTCAGGCATTCGTCACGCAGGCGAGCGTTGACCCGAAGGGCGGCGAAGCCAACCTCTCGATGACGCCATTTTGCTGCGGCTTGCCTGGCGCGATGAAATGCCACTCGACGTCACGATCCCGCGACCACCGCAGGATCGCCATACTGGTCAGTTCAGTGCCGTTATCGCTGACCACCATGGCTGGCTTGGCCAGGCGCTCGAGAATGGCGAGATCGAGCTCGCGGGCAACGCGCATAGTCTTCGAAGCACTGGCCGCAGGCGAGATCTCGCTCGATATGGCGAAAGCTTATAGTGCAACCTCCGATCAGGCAATCCAGGCGCGCGTCTATGACGAGATTCTCCAGTCCTGCTATCGCGCGTCGCCCGACGGCATCCGGCGGATGGTTCTCAACAGCACGGTGCGCGGCAGCGATCCACGTGCCAAACTGGTCGGGAACTCGAGCTTCCGGTCGCGCATCTCGACCATCATGCCAGTTATATCGACCATTGGCTCAAGCTGCTGCGTGACGATGATCGGGCGATCCTGACGGCGGCTGCGCGCGCTGAGGAAGCGAGTGCCTTGCTTTTGAAGCTCGGTGGCCGCGAATGCGAAACAGGGGAAGCCGAGCCGATTTCCAAAGCGGCTTGAATGGGGCGCTGGCGCGGAGCTAAAGATTCATCTATTCATTTGAGTAAAAATGTGACATAACATTCAAATGAAAGGATTGGATATGGCTACCCGTTTCAAGGCAGACGCGAATGAGGACGCCCGCGTCCTCACCTCTGCTATTGCAAAAATAGCAGATTATTGGGGTCTGAGCACCGCCAAATTGGGGACCATTCTCGGTCTTTCGCAGGCGACCGCCTCGCGGTTGACCACCGGGCGCACTATGCTCGATCCGGCGTCCAAGTCCTTTGAGGCCGGACAATTTCTGCTGCGCTTGTTTAGAAGTCTGGATTCGCTTCTGGGAAGCGACGACGCGGCGGCGCGCCGTTGGCTCCGGACGCATAATCTTGACCTTGATGCCCGGCCGCTCGATCTCATCGACAGCTTCAAGGGCCTATTGACCGTTTGCGACTATGTGGACGCCCACCGCGCTCGCGTCTGAGGTTCGCGCCTACAACGGTCATGTCTGGCGGGTGGTCGAGGCACAGCACCGCATCTCGACCAACCGCTTGGCCGCTTCGCTTGCCGATCAGGCACGGCTTGAGGCGCTTGCGGAAGCCGCCAAACCGGATTTGCCCAAGGCCGCACAAGGTCTCCATTATCTGCTGGCTTCGCCATTCCGCTATGGCCATCGCACTCCTAGCCGATTTCGTCGTGCCGATGAACGCCCTGGGATTTTCTATGCAAGCGAAGCCGAGGCAACCGCCATTGCCGAGACCGCCTATTGGCGCTTGCGCTTCTTCCTGCGGTCACCGGGCTTTGAACCTTCGTCTGCCACGAGCGAGCATTCGAGCTTCACAATCGACGTTCGTACAGCACTGGCGATCGACCTGACCCTGCCGCCTTTCGACACCGAGCAAGCGCGCTGGACCGACCGCAATGACTATGGCGCCTGTCAGGAACTTGCGGCGTCTGCCCGTAAGGCTTCGCTGGCGCTGATCCGGACGATATCTGCGCGTGATCTCGAGGCGCGGTGCAACATCGTCATCCTTGAGCCAAGCGTCTTTGGCGGGCGCGATCCCGTTCCGCAGCGGACCTGGCATCTGCGCTACGAAGAGGACCGTCTGACGGCCTTTGCTGCCTTTCCTGCCGAGGATCAGTTGGTGTTCACCGCTGCGGGGTTCGGATTGGTCGACCCCGGCTGAAGGCTTCAGCCGCCCTTAAATGAATTCCAGAAGCTTGGGGCTCGCGGCCACCGCCATGGCGAGAGAGGCCCTGGGCCAGCCGCCGGCCGAGCGCAACCCGCCCGGGCAAGCCCGTGTTGCGCTTGGGGCTGCGCCCAGCGCTGGGCGCGGTAAAGGCTGTAAACGCGGCACGGCTTGCGCTCCACAGTCAGGAGCGGCCAAAAGTTTCGCTGGATCAGGTGATCGAAACGATGCGGCAGACAGGCATCGACATGTCGTCGCGCTACAAGGAAACCAGCCAGGGTGGCTTGGCAGTGAATGTGATTGCCTGCTGACCGCCGCGTTGCTGCGGGCAAGCGCGAGCGGTAGCGCGACTGCCGGATTGTCAAATTGGCCGGAAAGAGTTGGCGCAGCACGCAGTCCTGCTTCAAGTCGATGCATTTGCAGATTTACGGCATTATGTTGCAGTTACAGGAAGCCCCCAGTCCCCGGAATTGCATGTAACATGATCCTTGAAACAATCGCCCCTTTCAGCGATGATCCCAACGTCGTAACTGCGGCAGTCTCGGGACCATGACCAACGCGGACTGACACCGAAATGCATGGTGCCACACCCATGCTATACCAAGTCCGGGGACACCATCCGTTTAGTGGCGGAGCATTGGAGGAAATGGCGTGAATTTTTCTGATCCAAAAGTTGCAGCTGTCTTCGCTGGTTATCTGGAACGCGAAGAGGCCGATGAAGCGAGGAAGAGGGAAAGCGGGTCAAGCACCCTTGCTATCCGGGACGAACTCCTGCTCCCTGTCGGTCTGGAAGTGGGTGCCTTTCTGCATTCGTTAATCCTGGGACGACAACCGCGTCGCATTCTTGAACTGGGTACGAGCTATGGTTACTCGACGCTAATCATGGCAGACGCCGCGCGCAAAGTGGGCGCGGAGGTGGTTACGATGGAGTTGGCCGACTACAAACAGGCTTACGCCCGCGAGCGACTGGAAGCCGCCGGGCTGTCTAAAACTGTAGACTGGCGCTGTGGCGATGCTCTTGCATTGCTTGCGGATGATCCCGGTCCTTGGGATTTCGTACTGCTGGATGTCTGGAAGGATTTGTACGGACCGTGCTTGGACGCCGTGTATCCAAAGCTGTCCGAGGAAGGCATCATTTGCGCCGACAACATGATCTTTCCTGAATTCGCGCGACCGGAAGTTCGCGCCTATCGCGCTGCCATCCGCAGCAAGCCCGATCTGCAGTCCACACTCTTGCCAATCGGAGAGGGGCTGGAACTGACCATCAAGTGGAGCGAGGGTAATCCCAAGCTTTAGCCCGATACGCGATCCCGTGATCGCTCAGCTGTCGACCCCGGCAAAAGCCATTTCGTCCTTCTGAAAGGCTACGCGGCTGCATGGCGTTCCGGTGATTGTTGCAAAACTGCCCAATTAGACTTCCACCCGCCCCATCATTCGCCACCCAGACAGGCTCAGCACCAGCATTGCGGCGTTCGCGCCCAAATCCAGCGCCATCCATTGGTTGAAGACAGGCACTTGATAGACGAACCAGTAATTGAACCCGAAAAAGGGTAGCAGCGCGATGGCATAGACAAGGAAGGTTGTGCGCGTCCAGCGGCTGAACCAGATGAACAGTCCGCCCAGCACCGCCTGCGCGCCGAAGCAGCCGATCAGCAGCGCGCTCGTCGGACTCAAATGCTGGTAAGCAGGCGTCACCATCAACCGCTCGACTATATGCGGCGCTAAAAGGCACCACGCCCCCAGGAAGAGATAGGGAATTGCAATCAGGCGCTGGATTTGAAGTGGTTGCATCGGTCTGTCGTCTTTAGTCGTAACGTTGCGATTTCTAGTAAGTAGGCTTTGTCAGTTCGTCGCCTGTCTTGTGGTGACCGCAACTTCAAGCCGACCGATACCCTCTATCTCGGCGCAAATCATCTCTCCTGGCACGATCGGACCAATGCCGGCAGGCGTCCCGGTAAAGATGACATCGCCGGGAAACAGAGTGTAAAAGCTCGAGGCGAATTCGATTAATTCGCCCACATCCATGATCAGTGAGTGCGTATTTGCGCTTTGGCGGGGCTGGCCATCAACGGTGAGGCTCATTTTGCGGCCTGACGGGTCGCCAAATTCGTCGGCGGTGACAAGCCATGGCCCCAGCACGGAATAGCTATCCAGCGACTTGCGCAGGGAGCGTTCCTCGGGACCACGAATAGTGATGTCCAGCCCGATGGTGTAGCCTGCTACATAGTCAAGGGCATCATTCCGGGACACGCGATAACAAGGCTTTCCAATCACGACAGCAAGCTCGATTTCATGATCTGTGCGGCGCTCGGGATGCGCGATGTTGATGGCAGCTCCCGCTCCGATCATTGATGATGTCGCCTTGAGGAACAAGCCGGTTTCCTGAATTTTGCGAACGAGTGAGCGATCAAACGTCTCCTTGTCTGCGTCAGCCTCGTCAAAATGCGCTTGGTAATTCACCGGCGCCGCTACAAACTTGCCAGGATTTGCCACAGGACTGAGTAATTTTACATTATCGAGCGAGTATGTGGGCGTGCCAGTGAGCGTGCCTATCCGTTCCCTGACCAAGTCAAGCGATGCGTAAAGCACATCATATGTTGGTAAGGGGTAGCGATAAGCGGGAAGAACATCCAACGCAGCATCTGTCACGTCGTGAATTATTTTGCCATCGACAAGGCCAAGCCGGTCATCATTGAATCTGCATATTCGCACTTGGTACTCGCTTTCATCGTCCGAAGGATTGAGGATGGGCTTAGGCTGGCAAGGCCCGATCGCCCCACTCTGTCAAGCATCCTGATTGCTTTCCTGCACCTTTAGCGCGCTGAGCAGCTTGCGCATGGTAGCGCCGTAGCGATCGTTGAATACGCCATATTCTATCGTGCCCTCTCGGCGGTCTGCCAGAATGGCCTCCTGCATGCGCCCAATGGCATAGACGTCATCTGCAAAGACATTTTCGAGCACAATTTGCGCAAGCACCTCCTTGGGCATCACCAGTTTTTCTCCTGTATTCAGCATAGTGAACTGGTGTGTGTTCGTCTCGTCCTCCGGAGTGATGGCGTGCGCAACATAAAAACTGGAAGGCACTGCATGAACGCCGGGGTCCAGCGCTTCGCGGAGGGACACGGCATGGTTGAACGATGGTCCATGCTGCTTTGTCCAGTTGCTGCTGCTGATCCACATTTCCGGATCGCCGCCGCACCAATGGGCGATCAGCCCCATTTTTTCGCGCGCGACATGCTTCGTCCAGCCAACGCCGTCTTCGACGGCCATGCCCCTTGTCGGCTCTTCCGCTTGCTCGATCGAGGCGGCCTCAGGTCCATGGAGAAAGTGAATGTGGGTAAGATCCAGAAGATTCTCGATCAAAAGGAGATAGTTACCGGGGTTGTGGCAGTATGTCTGAAACGTGCAATCAGCATCCCAGGATTTATCCTCAAGCGGAATGAGTGCAGGGTCGGCCTTATCAGGATCGCCCATCCAGACCCATAGCCAAGGCCCGCGTTCGACGGCAGGATAGGCCCGCACGCCAAATCCAGGCGCTGCTTTCATCCCGGGCACCCATATACAACGTCCAGTCCGGTTGAATGTGAAACCATGATAGCCACACCGTACATCGTCACCAATCAATACGCCTTTGGAAAGGGCGTAACGGCGGTGGGCGCAGCGATCATCGAGTATGACCGGCTCTCCTGCTTCCGTGCGAAAATAGACCAATGGCTCTCCCAGAGCCTTGATTGACCGCAGGGTACGATCAACCTTCTCGCTCTCCGCGATAACGTACCACGCATTGCGGATTAGCGGCGCCATGCCGACTGGTACTGGATTATCTCGGGGAAGGCCCGGGATTTTGATACGGTCCGCCTCCTTGGCGTCGTGCGTGCGGACTTCTGCAGTTAGGTCTACTTTCGATTCCGGCATAACAACTCTCCATCGAAAAATGTTCATCGACAACCCTACATTGCCCTCTCCTAGCCTCACTCCTCCTGCGGCTGATCGGCGCATTTTGATGAGAGGTTGCAGACTGATGGCCGGAGGGATGCGCAGCAGAATCAGCCATATTTGAATGTAATTTGAGTAAAACTCAAAAATTGTCAAGTCGCTCTCTTGTGCATGCACAATCTGGCGCTGGTGGTGGAAAATTTGAGCGCTGTTCGTCGGCCCTGCACGGCACCCGGTGTGCCACTCCCGCATCTGGATCGCTGGACATCCCCCCTTTCGTGCTACGACTTAGCTGGGTGAGAGCTGATGCTTCTTGCATGCCGACAAGAACAATGCATGGGAGTAGAGATGACGAAAGGTGCGACGATACAGCCGCAGCCTGCAAATATGGTGCGGACGAAAAGGAATAATCGCAACAACCGCCAATTGGACATTGTTGCGGCGCTGCGACAATGTATCCTGCGGAGCGGCTACGCCGATACAACGATCACTGATGTTGCCAATGAAGCCGGCATCAGCGTCAGTCACCTGCTATATTATTACCCTGGCAAAGACGAAATCTTGATCGACCTGGTGACCGAGCATCATAGCCGCATAGGCGAAACGATTCAGGTCGACAGGAGCGATGATCCGCTTGCCATGATCGAGACAATGGTGGACAAAATCTTCGTTGCCACTTCGGCTGAGGAACTGGCCTTGTTGCGAGAGATCGTAGGCCTTGCCGTGCACAAGCCCCAGCTGAACACTATTCTCGAGGAATATGCCAGCGCGGGTTTCCGCCAGTTCGAGATGATATTCGAGGCTGCGCCGCGGCAAGCTGGTCTTTCGCCAGCGGATGCCGCGAATTTGGCCGGCGCCTTGTGGCTGGGACTGATGGTTCAGGTCGATGTCCGAACCGCGCGCAACGAGTCAGAGATACGCAGGCTGTTCAGGACTGCGTTGGTCAGAATTGCCTGTCTGGATGAGACTGACCCCAGACCTTTGGAAGGCGAGCCAGAAAACAGCACCAATAACTCGGACTGACAAGCGCTGGATAGGGCTTCCGTACTGGTCAAATCCCGCAAAAAAGGGCAACACCTCCCCCGACGGCGTTAGGGGAGGTGCTGTATCATTTCTCATACAACGATGAGAGCGATAACGGAGGCGGAGGAGAGTGCCCCGTCCCGTCCTATCGTCGGCATCAGAACTTGGTACGCAGTTCTATGCCATATTGGCGGGGCGCACCCCAAAGCCCGAAGCGGTTGCCTACGAAAGATGTCTGTGCCAGCGAAACCTTGTAGTCTTCGTTTGTCAGGTTTTTGCCAAAGAGACGGATCGAGTAACGATCATCCTGACTGTTCCATTGGACGCTGGCATTAACAAGTGCATAGGCGGCCTGCGAGTCAAGCCTGTTACCAAATTCGCGGAAGTAGACCCTTGATTTGAATCCGAGATCACCGCGGAAGGTAAGCGAACCACCAGCAATAATCGGCTGGGTTTTATAGTTGAACCCAATGTTGAAGGACACATCCGGTGCGTTCTGGATCGGATTGCCGGAAAGATCCTGTGCCGCCGGGATAGGGCCTCCAACAGGCGTTTGCAGAATGTCGGCGTTGGAAAACTGCGTAAATCGTGCGTTTGAAAGCGTTAAGTTCGCATTGACCGAGAAGTTGTCGGCCGGCCGCATGATTGACTCCAACTCAACGCCATAGACGCGGGCCTTCGGAGCGTTGGCAAAGAGGAAATTAAACCCGACCAATTGCTCCACCTGCAGGTTCTTATAGTCGTAGTAGAAGGCAGACGCGTTCAGCGTGAACCGCCCATCGGCGAACTCATTCTTTGATCCGATTTCATAAGCAGTCAACTCTTCGGGATCATAGCGGTCATTTACGCTGGAGCGAAAATTGAAGCCGCCGACCTTGAAGCCCTGAGAAAATGTCGCGTACACCACATTGTCTGGGCTAATGTCATACTGGAAGCCGAAGCGAGGCGTCCAAGAATCGAACGACTGCCTATTGGTCACAGCGAATGCACGCGGCGGGCCTGCCACTGGCGGTCCAGGGAGAATGAATCGGCCATCCGTGAAGGTAATGACGCCTGGTAGAGGCGGAGCTGCGGGAAAGAGGAAAAAGTTGTCCTGTGTGATTCTTTGTTTGTCGGTCGAATATCGCAAGCCGCCGATGAGACGGAAGGAATCGGACAATTCAAGTGTGATGTCACCAAAGAATGCCAAGGTTTTAGTGATGTACGGGTTGGCGCGCTGCCGCAGTCCTGACCTAGGCGGCAACGGCGGCGGAGGCGCTCCCACTAGGAACGCACCGCTTGGGAATTCGAAATCGAGCTCGAATGTGAAATCGTCATGCATATAGAAACCGCCCAAGACAGCTTGGACTGGTCCCTTGTCGATCGCGATGGTCAGTTCCTGGGTGAATGTCTTTCCAAGCTGGCGAGTCTGGTTGACAGCTAGCGATAGATTGGTCGCGTCGAAATCGCCCTGGAAATTGTCGCGGAAATGCTGATAGGCTGTGATCGACTTAATCTTTATATCGCCTATGTCCCAATTGAGTATGCCTGCAATCGACTTGTAGCGACGCTGCTGACCAACCGGGTCATTGATGGCAACTGTGCGGGGTGCCGTCGGAATCAGCGTGGTTGGTAAGGCGAGCGCTGGCGTGCGGCGCAATGCCTCTCCAATGGGGCGATCGAAATTGGTGAAGTAGACGAACGTGCCATCACGCCTCGCATAATTACCGATTAGACTGGCGGTGAAATTGGATGCAAGGTCAACATCAAGGTGTCCGCGGACGAGCCATGAATCGCCCTTGTCGAGCTCAGCGCCGTTGGCAACTAAATTTGTGGCAAGGCCATCTCCACGCTTCCATCGGTCGCCGGTGACACGAAGGCGGACCGATTCTGTGATTGGTACATTGACCGCTGCCTGAAGACGGTATTCATCAAAATTTTGGTAGCTACCTAGCGCATAGCCCCCGAATTCCGGCGTTGGTGCCTTTGTGATGAAATTAATGACGCCACCATTTGCATTTCGACCATATGTCGTGCCTTGGGGGCCGCGCAATACTTCGACCCGTTCCAGGTCGATTTGGGTCAACTCGCCCATTGATGGACGCGGCTGGTATACGCCGTCGACGTGGACAGCCACGCCAGGTGCGCTGCCTGTGACGGTAAGGCCGACGCCGCGGATTGCAATTGCGGTATCGCCGGAGCGCCCTTGGCCAGCCTGAAGGCTAGGGACGAGTGACTGAAGGTCTGTTGCCTGAGTGATTCCGCGGTCTTGAAGTTCATCACCAGATATTGCGCCAATCGCGCCCGGAACCTCGATCAGGGTCTGTGCGCGCTTGGTTGCAGTGACAATGATCTCTTCAACATCATTGTTGCCTGAACCTTCATCCGGAGCGGATTGTGCGGCTGCTGTTTCAGCGGCAGACAAGGAAAGTGCAACTGCAGCAGTGCACAAAAGATATGATTTTTTCAT
>CAZSJE010000080.1:0-9544 GCA_964606835.1 uncultured Sphingorhabdus sp. | reverse complement strand
TCGAGGATATTGTCATCGCGCAAATAGGCGTGGGCGAGCACATAATCGCCGATCCGCTGCGTTTCACGCAAGCCGCCGCAATGGCCGATCATCAACCATGCTTCTGGTCGGAGGACAGCCAGATGATCGCAAATATTCTTCGCATTGGAAGGCCCCACGCCAATGTTAACGAGCGTGATCCCGGTGCCATCCTCCGCCATCAAATGATAGGCCGGCATCTGGTGCCGCCGCCAGGTCGCGTCAGCCACCAACTGATCATGATCGGCGGTGTCGGGGGTGATGAACAATCCGCCTGCGCCCGAAAGCGCGGTATAGCGCCCCTTGCCGACCTGTTTGCATCCCCAGCTCACGAACTCGTCGACATAACGGTGATAGTTGGTGAACAGGATATAACGCTGGAAATGCTCTGCCGGGGTGCCAGTGTAATGCTTTAGCCGTGCCAGCGAAAAATCGGTCCGCAATGCATCGAACAGCGAAAGCGGCCAGCCTTCTTCGTCGGCGATCAACAAACCGTCGGCGGCTTCATCGCCAATATGGGCAAGCTCGGTCGTCGGGAAATAGCGCGACAATTCGGTCGGCGTGACGTCGCCCAGCTCCAGCGCCTCTGCACCATCCAGCACATAGGGGAAGGGGATTTCCTGGTCGCTTGGCTGAACCTCATATTCCAGCTCATATTGCTCGGCGAGCAGCTCCAGCTGGCTGGCCAGATAGTCGCGGTAGATGTGCGGGCGAGTGAGCGTGGTGCGGTAAGTGCCGATCTTGTCGAGCCGTCCAAAGGCAAGCGTATGCCTGCTTTCATGCTCGACCCCGGCATAACGGATTACCAGTTCGGGATAGCAGAAGGAACGCTTCGCGCGCTCGACGGGGTCGGGAGGGGTGCGGTCGGTCAGGTAGCGGGAAAGTGCGGCGCGCAGGCGCTCGACTGAGGCATCAAAGGCAGCTTCGATGTCGTTCAATATGGTTTCGGTCTGTTTGCTTATCATGAAAGGCAATTCCCGATTGCGCGGCTTTTGGCAAGAAAAAAGGGCGGAGAATGTCCGCCCTTTTATTCACTGGTCTGACAGGCTGATGACAATTGATCAGAGCTGCCCCAGCATATGCTCGGCAGAGCTGACCTTGAAATCGCCGGGTGCCTCGACGTTCAGCTGCTCGACGACGCCATCGTTGACGACCATCGAGAAACGCTGCCCGCGCTTGCCCATGCCAAAGCCGCTGCCGTCCATGGTGAGGCCAACCGCTTCGGCAAAGTCGCCGTTGCCATCGGCGAGCATGGTGACGGCGTCCGAACCGCCAGCCTTGTTCCACGCGCCAAGCACGAAGGCGTCGTTGACTGCGGTGCAGGCGATTTCATCGATACCTTTGGCAGTAAGTTCGTCAGCTTTTTCGACGAAACCCGGCAGATGCTTTGCCGAACAAGTTGGGGTAAACGCACCGGGGACGGAAAAAAGCGCGACCTTCCGGCCAGCAAAATATTCGGACGACTGCACGGGCACCGGACCTTCGGCGGTTGCCTTTACCAGTTTCACATTGGGCAGCTTGTCGCCAACCTGGATCGTCATGATTTATTCCTTTCTGTGGGGAAGTAATTTCTGTGGGGAAGTAATTGCCCGCTCATGTCGGCAGCTTTGGCCGGATGTCAAGGCGGGGAATGCCTGCACAAATAAAATCGCCATTATGCAAGTTGTTAAATGGTTGATATTGCTTCACCGTCGTTCTTCAAAGATCGGTAAATAGCCGACGCCGATATTCCCCTCGCACAAAGCAATGAGGGGTTGTTGCAATGGATCGGAAGCGGAAGGCGGCTGCGCTATTGGCGCTGGCCGCGATGGGGGTCGCTCAACCAGCGCAGGCATGCTGGACGAGCATTGAGCATGACGCGGCAAAAGTCGCCAATCTGAACATGATGATGATGGTTTCGGCCTTGCGCTGCCGCAAGGGACCCGACGATTTTCTCGCCGATTACAATCGTTTCGTCAAACATAATAATCCGGTCCTGGGCGCCCAAAACGCGACTGTACGTAGCCATTTCGCCCGCGTGGACGGCGCGAGGGTGGCCGATGCGCAGATGGACCGGTTCATAATCGGTCTGGCCAACAGCTATGGCGGCGGCACGGACAGCAAGGGATGCGGCCAGTTGAAAGCGGTCGCATTCGAGCTTGGACAGAAAAGCCATAGCAGCCAGTCGCTTCTTGCCATCGCGGAAGCAAATATCGACTCATATCCTTTGGCGGGTGGTGTTTGCCCGATCGCTATCGCCGCCAAATAGGATATAAAGAAAACTTTATATTGCCGTTGCGTTCAATGGGAATTCCGGTTAGGGGGCCGACGAAAGTCACCTCTAACCGGAGTTTTCCCGTGTCTGCCGACTATGTAATTGCCGATCTGAGCCTTGCCGAATTTGGCCGCGCCGAAATCAAGATTGCCGAAACCGAAATGCCCGGCCTGATGGCGCTGCGCGCCGAATATGGCGCATCGAAGCCGCTGAAGGGCGCGCGGATCACCGGCTCGCTGCACATGACGATCCAGACCGCAGTGCTGATCGAAACGCTGGTCGAACTGGGCGCAGAAGTGCGCTGGGCGACCTGCAACATCTTTTCGACGCAGGACCACGCGGCAGCGGCGATCGCTGCGGCGGGCATTCCGGTGTTCGCGATCAAGGGCGAGAGCCTTGCCGATTATTGGGACTATGTCGGCCGCATTTTCGACTGGGGAGATGACACAACCGCAAACATGATCCTCGACGATGGCGGCGATGCCACGATGTTCGCGCTCTGGGGAGCACGCGTTGAGGCGGGTGAGACCTTGTTCGAACCCGGCAATGCCGAGGAGATCGAATTCGTCCGCGCGTTGAACGCCTTTCTGAAAGCGAAGCCCGGTTACCTGACCGAGAGCGTGCGCAATATCAAAGGCGTGTCCGAAGAAACAACCACGGGCGTCCACCGCCTCTACCAGATCGCCAAGGACGGCAAGCTGCCTTTCCCGGCGATCAACGTGAACGACAGCGTGACCAAATCGAAATTCGACAATCTTTATGGCTGCAAGGAATCGCTGGTCGATGCCATCCGCCGCGCTACCGACGTCATGCTGGCGGGTAAGGTCGCCTGCGTTGCTGGTTTCGGCGATGTCGGCAAGGGCTCTGCCGCTTCGCTCCGCCAGGGCGGCGCACGCGTCATGGTCACTGAAATTGACCCTATCTGCGCGCTGCAGGCAGCGATGGAGGGCTATGAAGTCGTGACGATGGAAGAGGCTGTCCAGCGCTGCGATATTTTCGTGACCGCGACCGGCAATGAAGACGTCATCACCGCCGAGCATATGATGAACATGAAGCCCATGAGCATTGTCTGCAACATCGGCCACTTCGACAGCGAGATCCAGATCGCCGCGCTCGACAACTACAATTGGACCGAGGTGAAGCCGGGAACCGACCTGGTCGAATTCCCCGATGGCAAACAGATCATCATTCTGGCCAAAGGTCGTCTTGTCAATTTGGGCTGTGCTACCGGGCATCCGTCGTTTGTCATGTCGTCCAGCTTTACTAACCAAGTGCTGGCGCAAATCGAACTCTGGACGAAGAGCGATGAATATAAGAACGACGTCTATGTGCTTCCCAAGCATCTCGATGAAAAGGTCGCCGCGCTGCACCTCGAAAAGCTGGGTGTGAAGTTGAGCAAGCTTTCGGACAAGCAAGCCGCCTATATCGGCGTACCGCAAGCAGGCCCGTTCAAACCGGATCATTACCGCTACTGAGCGGGAAGCTATCCACAAAAGCATATGGCCCGGGGGCAACTCCGGGCCATTTTTTGTTGCCTAACCTTGGCTTTCGATGCACCGCAGGCGGATGACGCTTTTGTGCGGGAAAACAGTTTCAAGTGGCGGGTGAGAACCTCAATATTGCGGTGATCGGACTGCTTATGGCGGCGTGGCTGGTGGCTGCGTCGGTCGCGATCTGGACCGGGCTGTCGCTGCGCAACCAGGCGCGCAAGACGCTGCGCCAGACCGCACGGCTCGGCCGCTTGCTGGAGACCGCCCCGGCAGTGCCTGTGATTGTGCGTGGCGACAGGAAGCTGGAGGCATCGGACCGATTTGCCCGGATGCTGGGGCTCGACCATATTGTTGAGCATTTGGGCGACCTTGTTGGGCGCGGCGAGGGCGGATTGCTCGATGAGGACTGGAAGGTACTGGATGCGCAGGTGCGCGAAACGCAGCGAACAGGCGCGGGCTTCATGCTGAAACTGGGCTTGCGCGATTCCGACCGGCGTCTGTTGGTACGCGGCAATGTGGCCGATGCCCAAATTTATCCTAATGGCGCTGCGCTGTTGTGGTTTTTCGACCTGACCGACATGGTGCGAGAGGCAGAACGCATTGAGCGCGAAGCGACAACTGCGCGTAACGCCTTTGCGGCCTTAGCTGGGTTGATCGAAGCGGCCCCCATTCCAATGTGGCATCGCGGACCCGACCTGCGGCTCAGTTTTGTCAACAAGGCCTATGTCCAGGCCGTGAGTGGGGAGAGCAGCGAGCAGGTTGTTGATGACGAGATAGAGTTGGTCGAACAAGTCGATGGCGAGACCGCGATGAGCCATGCCGCAAAGGCGCGGACGGCGGGACAGGCATTGGAGCGGGAGCTGTCGTCGACGATGGCGGGCAAGCGGCGGCAGATGCGCGTGTTTGACATCCCTTTGGGCAGCAGTGGGATCGCCGGGCTGGCAATCGACATTCAGGAGTTGATGGAAGCGCGCGGCGACTTTCGCAGGCTTGCCGATACGCAGCGCGACTTGCTCGATAAAATGTCGGCAGGCGTCGCGCAATTCGATGCCGAAAGGACGCTGGTATTTGCCAATCTGCCGTTCCAGCGCACTTTTTCTTTCAGAGAAGAATGGCTGAACGCCAAGCCCGAATTTGCCCGCGTCTTCGACCGGATGCGCGAGAACAATAAAATGCCCGAAGTGCGGGATTTCCCGCAATGGCGGGCAGAGCGCGAGAGCTGGTTCCTGAGCGCCGATCCGGTCGAGGAGAATTGGCTTCTACCCGATGGCACGCATTTACGGCTGCTGGCGCAACCGACACCCGATGGCGGCCTGATCCTGATTTTCGAGGACCGGACCGAAGAAGCACAACTGGCAAGCGCGCGCGACACTTTGCTTCGGGTGCGCACGGCAACCTTCGACAATCTGTTCGAGGCTGTCGCGGTGTTTGCATCGGATGGCAAGCTGTCGATCTGGAACCGCCGCTTCGGGGAGATCTGGGGCGTTGAGGAAGAGGTGCTGGCACGCCACCCGCGCTTCGATGAATTGCTTGGCTCATTGTCAGGGCGCTTGAAAAAAGCTTCGCAAGTGCCGGTGCTGCGCGAATTGCTGCAGATGACGATTGCCCGCCGCGAACCGCGCAGCAGCCAGATGCAATTTGTCGACGAGCAAGTGTTCCAGTTTTCCACCGTTCCCTTGCCCGATGGCAACGCGCTGCTGGCAATGATCGACGTGACCGACAGAATGCAGGTGGAAAATGCGCTGCGAGAACGTGCCGCTGCGCTGAGCGAAGCCGACGCAATCAAGGGGCGTTTTCTGGCGAATATGAGCTATGAATTCCGCACACCGCTGACCTCGATCGCTGGATTTGCCGAACTGCTAAAACAGGGCATTGCCGGCGAGCTGACCGAGCAGGCGCAGGAATATGTCGATGCCATCGCCAAATCCGCCGATCGGCTATCGCAGCAGATCAACACAGTTCTCGACTTCAGTCAGGGAGAGGCCGGCGCGCTACCGATTGTGCGCAAGCCTTTGGAGGCGAGAGACCTGCTCATAGCGGTCCGCGATGCGCATGTCAGCCAAGCGGCGGAGCGCGGGGTTGCCATTACGCTCGATGTGCAGAGCAGCGCCGGGCCGCTTACAGGAGACGAAAAGCGGCTGTCGCAGGCTGTCGGCCAGCTGCTCGACAATGCGATACGCTATGGGCGCGAGGGCGGGACCGTATTGCTCCACGCGAGCGGTGACCGGCAAAATGTCCGGCTCGTCGTGTCCGACGACGGACCGGGCATGGACGCACGCGCCCAGGCGCTGGCTTTTGACGGTTTCGCCCGTTCACAATCGGGTGAAGCGGCGCAGGGGCTTGGCCTGCCCCTGGCGAAACAACTGGTTGAATCGCATGGCGGGAGGTTGTCTCTTGAGTCGCGGGTGGGTGAGGGGACCACCGTCGCCATATTCCTGCCGCGTACCGAGCGGACGAAATGATTATCGAAAGTCCGGTGGCGATGCTTGAGGCTGGCCGCGATTTTTCTTCGCGTCTGGGGCCCGGCGATGTCGTTGCACTCCACGGTGGCCTAGGCGCAGGCAAAACCTTGTTCTGCAAAGGCGTGCTTGCGGGCCTCGGCTATCGGGGCGAAGTTCCAAGCCCGACCTATACCATCGCGCACCATTATGGGCCGCCCGACGTGCCGCTTGCGATCATCCATGCCGACCTCTATCGGCTCAACTCTCCCGAGGAGTTGGATGAGCTTGGCCTGCTCGATAGCGACGCCATAAAGCTGGTCGAGTGGGCGGAAAAGGGCGGCGTTGCCTTTGGGCAAGCGCGCTTCGGCGTGGAGATCGAACGAGTGGACGATAACAGACGCATCATAACCATAGTTGAGAACGCATAGTGGCCGGGGAAAATAGCTTACCTTTTGGGCTGGACGCCTTTTTTGGCGATATCGGTTGGGCCGGGGCGAAGGCGGTAGCGCTTCCTGGCGACGCTTCGTTCCGGCGCTATTTTCGGGTTTCGGCAGAGGATGGGCGGCAAGCCATGCTGATGCATGCACCGCCACCGCATGAAGATCCAAGGCCGTTTTTGAACGTCACTGGCTATCTTCTGTCGCACGGTTTTCGCGCACCTGCGGTTTATGGCACCGATCTCGACCAGGGTCTGCTGCTGATCGAGGATTTTGGCGATCAGCGGATGCGCGAGCATGTCGATGCCCATCCAGCCGATGAAGCAGCTATTTACCGTACAGCGGTGGAAACGCTCGTTCGGCTCGAAAAAGCTCCCTTTGCCGAAGTCGCGCCCTATGACGAGGCGGCCTATCTGCGCGAAACGGCTTTGCTGCGCGAATGGTATCTGCCCGCCATGGGGCTGGTAACAGACGCCAATTCCTACGATGCCCTGTGGATGGAGACGTTGTCTCCTCTCAGGAGCGCGCCCAAGGTTACCGTCCTGCGCGATTATCATGCCGAGAATATCATGCTGCTCGATGACGGCGAGCAAGGGCTGATAGACTATCAGGATGCGTTGATCGGCCATCCAGCCTATGATCTGGTATCGATCCTGCAGGATGCACGCCGCGACGTTTCACTAGCGTTGGAGGCGGCGATGCTGGAACATTATGTCGGGCTTGCGCGGCCCGATTATGATTTCGCGCTGCATTATGCGCTGCTCGGCGCGCAGCGTAACGCCAAAATCATCGGTATTTTCACGCGGCTCTGGAAACGCGATGGCAAGTCCCGATATCTCGAATTTTTGCCGCGTATGTGGGGGTTGCTGGAACGCGATTTGGAGCATCCGGGGCTTGCCCCGCTCAAACGCTGGTTCGACGCGACGATTCCGCGAGACGTTCGTGCCGCGTCGCCGATCGAGACCGTGGCGTGAAGGTCGATAGCGCGATGGTGATGGCAGCGGGGCTTGGCACCCGAATGCGCCCGCTGACCAACGATCGGCCTAAACCCATGGTCGAAGTGGCCGGAAAGACGTTGCTCGATCATTGTCTCGATCAACTTCGGCAGGCCGAAATCGGCAGGATCGTCGTCAACGTCCACTATCTGCCCGAACAGGTTGAGACACATCTGGCCACCCATGCGCAAGACTTTGATGTGCATGTCTCCGACGAACGCGACCTGCTGCTTGAAACGGGCGGCGGGCTGGTAAAGGCTGCGCCATTTCTGCCCGATGAACCGTTCTATTGCGTCAACAGTGACAATATCTGGATCGACAAGGGCGAAAACAGCCTGCGCAAACTTGCCGCGCATTGGGACGATGCGACGATGGACGCGCTGCTGCTGATCGTGCCGCGTGACCGCGCGTTTTGCCATGCTGGGCGCGGCGATTTTTTCGTGGATGACGACGGTCGGCTGCAACGACGCGGCATCCATGATTTTGCGCCCTTTGTTTACATCGGCATCCAGTTGATCTCGCACCGCTTGCTGGATGGCGCGCCCGATGGGCCGTTTTCGACCAATGTGCTCTGGGATCGCGCGATCACCAAGGGTCGCCTGTTTGGGCTGGAGCATCAGGGGGATTGGTTCGACATCGGTTCGCCGCAAGCGATCGCGCCTACCGAGGCAGCACTCGAAGCGTTTTCGATCGCAAATGCCTGAACCGATCGGCACTGCGCTTTATACCGTTCCATTGGGTGTCAGCCTTGTCGACAGTCTGGCAACTCACCTGCTGGCGGATGACCGGCGTGACAGGCTGATCGACACGCTAATCCTTCTGCCCAACAATCGGGCGATCAAGGCGTTGACCGACAGTTTTGTGCGTCATGCAGGGCTAATGGCGCAAGGGGGGCTGTTGCTGCCGCGCATGGTGGCGGTGGGCGATCTGGGACTGGACATGGCGCTGGGGCCAGTGTTCGATCCGATCGGCGCGGCGGAGAATTTGCCAGTTCCGCCCGCGATTTCAGAGGTTGAGCGGCGCATCCTCTTGTCGCGGCTGATCCGCGAACAGCGCAGCGCTATCACGGCGGTTGAGGCCTTGCGACTTGCCAAGCACCTAGCGAACTCGCTCGACCAGCTTGAGGTTGAAATGGTCGCGCTGGACGCAATGGACAAGGACGATCCGGGGGGAGATTTGTCGACGCACTGGCAATCGGCCTATCGGGATTTCTTTGCCATTGCGGACTTGTTCAGGACGGAACTTGAAAAACGCGGGCAGACCAGCCCCGCTGTGCGGCGCAATGCCTTGTTGCAGCGCTTTGCCGACGGACTGCCTGCAATCCCGGCGACAACGCCTGTCATTGCGGCAGGCATCACAACAGCTGCTCCTGCGGTTGCAGCATTGCTGAAGGCCGTCGCACGGCGCCCCGGTGCTATGCTTGTTTGGCCGCATGTTGATCTTGGCATGGCGCCAGGGGAATGGGATGCTTTGGGGCCATTCATAGCGTCCGAAAACGAGCTTCCTGTATCGGAAGAGAGCCACCCGCAATTTCACCTGAAACTGTTGTTCGAGCGCATGGCGATCCGGCGGGAAGAGCTCCGGACCTTCCCTGGCATCGGGGCCGTACCGGCTTTGCAAATAGTCGACGAACTGTTCTGCCGCGCCGACTCCACGCTGGCGTGGAGCGAACTGGCACCGGCGCGCAAAAAGCTGCAGCATGTTCGCCTGCTGACCGCCAGCGATAGCGCGGAGGAGGCGCTTTCGATCGCGATCTTGGTCCGCGAAGCGCTGGAGCAACCGCAAAAGCGCATAGCGCTGGTCACTCCGGATCGGGAGTTAGGCCTGCGCGTCGCCGCGCAGCTGCGGCGCTGGCAGGTCAATGTCGATGATAGCGCCGGGCAGCCGCTGGCGCAGTTGCCGCCCGCTA
>CAZSJE010000079.1:7075-9609 GCA_964606835.1 uncultured Sphingorhabdus sp. | reverse complement strand
GGGTTGGATTTGCGCCAGATGATGTCGTTCAGGATCCAGAAGCCCTGATCCTGAAGCGTGCTGCCCACGCGGAAGATATTGTGATAGCTGCCAATCACCCACAGCGTGCCGTCGGGCTTTAATATGCGGCGGGCCTCGGCCAGCCATTCTTGGGTGAATTTGTCATAGGCGGCAAAATCGTCGAACTTGTCCCAGTCGTCATCGACCGCATCGACCTGGCTGCCATCGGGGCGTTGCAGGTCGCCACCCAATTGCAGATTATAGGGCGGATCGGCAAACACCATGTCGATGCACGCATCGGGCAACGAACGCATCGCTTCGACGCAATCCATGCGCAGGATGCTGTCGAGCGGCAGGTCAGCGGGCTGCCCCATCGGCGCTGCGGTCCCTGTCTTGATTTTCTCCAATACGCCCATTTCGCCCTGTTCTCCGAACCCGAAGCATCCGCGATGAGTCGGATTTGAGTCGCGGTCAAGGAGTTTTCCACAGGCCAAGCCCATGGATTCCAGTCATATATCCGTCATTTTGGGGCGAACAAAGCGAGTCCCACACAAGATGTTGAGTCCCGCGATTCCGGGGAGACTCAACCCCTAGTGGTGTTGCACTAAGGACTCACTGTGGAAATTTTACATACCGTTACAGCAATTCCTGCTGGGCGACCGGGGCAAAGCTGCGGCGGTGCAGCGGTGTCGGGCCGAGTTGGCGCAAGGCAGCCAGATGTGCGGCTGACCCATAGCCCTTGTTCGACGCCCAACCATAGCCGGGATGGGCGAGGTCGTAAGCACGCATCAGCCGGTCGCGATGTTCCTTTGCGATAATACTCGCAGCCGAGATGCAGGGATACAGCGCATCGCCCCCGATGACGGCTTCAGCCCGGTAGCGCCAATTGGGCAAACGGTTGCCATCGACCAGCACCCTGCCCGGTTCACACCCCAACGCCTCCACCGCGCGGGTCATGGCGAGCATGGTGGCTTGCAGGATATTGATGGCGTCAATCTCGGCCACTTCAGCCACCCCAATCGCCCACAGGCAGCTTGCCTTGATCTGCGTTTCAAGGGCATTCCGGCGGCTGGCGGAGAGTTTCTTACTGTCGTCCAGCCCGGCGATCCCGCCCTCGCACAAAACAACCGCAGCAGCCACCACTGGCCCGGCCAACGGCCCCCTTCCCGCCTCGTCAACGCCGACGATCATATCCGCCAAGCTGGATAGCGGCGGTTCTCGCCGGCGCTGTAAAGGCACACGATGTTTCCAGAAGGGTCGACCAGCCGCGCCTCGCGCCAGCCCCAATCCTCATCCTGCGGCATCTGGTCAAAGGCGAAGCCGTCGCTGACCAACTCGTTCACCCACGCGTCGAGCCGCTTGCTTTCGAAATAGACGACGGTCGATGTCGCAATGTCGTCCGCTGCATGGATCGAGAAGGTAACGCCATTGGGCGCCTCAAACCGGGCATAGCCGTTGGACGGGCTGTCGACGATCTGTTGCAGGCCCAGCGCGCGGTAGAAGCTGACAGAGGCGGCATAGTTGCTGCTGCCCACTGTCACCTGGTTCAGCGAAGGCCCCTCGACCATCGCGTCTTCGCGGACGAACTGGTGCCCCATCGGACCATGCCCGTGCCCCAGCCCCGGCGCATCTTGCAGCGCAAGCCGGACGAACAGCCGCGCCCTTGCTATCGAGGCCTCCAGCGACATGCCCTGCCCCAGCCCGGCCGCAACCGCAGTCGCCAGCGTGCAGCCGGTGCCATGGGTGCTGCGCGTCTCGATCCGCTCATCCTCCCAAGTCGCCACTTCGCGCCCGTCGACAATCAGTCGGTCGATCACCAGATCGCTGTCAGCATGGCCGCCCTTGATCAGCAAAGGACTGTCGATGGCCGCCACGCCGCCAAGTGCTTCGAGTTCGGGCAGGTTGGGCGTGGTCACCGTGGCAATGTCGATCAAGTCACGGAACGCGGCAATCGTCTCAATATCGGCAAGCGCCGAACCACTGGTTGCCACCATCACCGGATCGAACACGATAGGGCAGTCGAGATCCATCAGGCTGTCCGCCACTGCGCGCGCCGTCTCTGCGCTGCCGATCATCCCGATCTTGACCGCATCGACGCCGATGTCACTGACTACCGAGGCGATTTGCGCGATGACAATATCGGTAGGAACCGGATGCACGGCATCGACGCCCAGCGTGTTCTGCGCAGTGATCGCGGTTACGGCCGTCATCGCATGCCCGCCCAGCATGGTCACGGTTTTGATATCGGCCTGGATACCGGCGCCGCCGCCGCTATCGGAACCGGCAATGATCAGGATTCGCGCAGTCATGCGCCCTTATACTTGCGCGCCGTCGAAGCGGGATATTTTTCGAGCAGTTTTTTCGCGCGCGTCGGCCGGTCCATCAATTCACCGCCACAATTAGGGCAGCTTTCGTCCATCGCATCGGCGCATTCGGCGCAGAAGGTGCATTCGAACGAGCAGATGAAGGCGCCTGCCACATGTGGCGGCAGGTCGGTGCCACAGCGTTCACAATCTGGACGCATTTCAAGCATC
>CAZSJE010000079.1:0-6975 GCA_964606835.1 uncultured Sphingorhabdus sp. | reverse complement strand
GCAAATCCGGTCGACCACAGCCTCCACCTGCTGCGCGTCGTCGCCCTCGGCCATCACGCGGATTACCGGTTCGGTCCCTGAAGGCCGGATAACGAGGCGGCCCTTGCCTTCCAGTTCCCTCTCCGCGTCGGCAATCGCGGCCTTCACCGCGTCATGCTCCAGCGGCTTGCCGCCAGCGAAGCGAACATTCTTCAGCAACTGCGGCACCGGATCGAAGAAATGCAGCACTTCGGACGCTGGCTTGCCGCTTTCCACGAGTTGCGCCAGCACCTGCAACGCAGCAATGGTCCCGTCCCCGGTGGTCGCATGATCGAGCAGAATCATATGTCCCGATTGCTCCCCACCAACATTCATGCCCCGCGCCCGCATTTCCTCCAATACATAGCGGTCACCAACCTTGGCGCGCACCAGTTCCAGATGCTGGCTTGCCAGATAGCGTTCCAGCCCCAGGTTCGACATCACCGTTGCGACGATGCCGCCACCAGTCAACAGGCCATTGCGGCTGAGCGATGTCGCCATCAGCGCCATGATCTGGTCGCCATCGACGACCCGGCCCTGCTCATCCACGACGATCAACCGGTCGGCATCGCCATCCAGCGCAATACCGATATGTGCGCCAGACGAAACCACCGTTTCCTGCAACGTCGCAACATGCGTCGAGCCGACCCGGTCGTTGATATTGCGGCCATTGGGATTGACCCCGATGGTCGTGACCTTTGCCCCCAATTCCCAAATTGCCGTCGGCGCCACCTGATAAGCCGCCCCGTTTGCGCAATCGAGGACGACATGCAGGCCATCGAAACGGACATGTTCCGGAACCGAAGCCTTGATCGCGTGGATATAACGACCGCGCGAGTCCTCAATGCGGCGCGCGCGGCCAATGTCGGAAGCAGCCGCAAGCTTCGGCGGTTCGGACAACAGTGCCTCAATCGCCATTTCGTCCTCATCCGATAGCTTGAAGCCATCAGGGCCGAACAGCTTGATGCCATTATCCTCATAAGGGTTATGGCTCGCAGAAATCATCACGCCGAGATCGGCACGCATCGAACGGGTGAGGAGCGCCACCGCAGGCGTCGGGATCGGGCCGAACTGCACCACGTCCATCCCCACGCTGGTAAAGCCCGCCACCAGCGCGTTCTCGATCATATAGCCTGAAAGCCGCGTGTCCTTGCCAATCACCACGCGGTGCTTGTGGTCGCCGCGCAGGAAATGCGCACCTGCCGCTTGTCCGACCTTCATGGCAAGCTCAGCGGTCATCGTCTCGGCATTGGTGCGCCCCCGGATGCCATCAGTGCCGAAATATTTGCGCCCCATGAAACTTCCCGTCGATTGCCGCGTCGCGCACTCCCTTGCATCGGGCGACGCTGGCTGGCAAGACCCTTGGCTCATGTCAAACGCCACCCGTATTCTCATCGCTCTTGTCGCAGGACTTGTCCTCGGCATCGTCGCTGCCGCGCAATTTGCGAGAACCGGGGACGAAATCGCCTACTGGCTCGACATAATCGGATCACTTTGGCTCAACGGGCTGCGGATGACGGTTGTCCCGCTAGTGGTCGCCCTGCTGGTTACCGGAATTGTAAAAAGTGCCGAAGCAGCCCGTGCGGGCCCGATGGCTGCGCGCACGGTCACCTGGATCGTGTCAATGATGTTCCTCTCGGCGGCAATGGGTGCGGTGCTGACGCCGCTTTTCCTGTCGATCTTTCCCATGCCTGCGGAAAGCGCGGAAGCATTGCGGTCTGCGCTCACCACAGCACCGGCAGTCGCCGATCAACCGGCGCTCCGCGATTTCATCGTTGCCTTGGTCCCAACCAATCCGATTGCCGCCGCAGTCAACGATTCCATCCTGCCGCTGATCATCTTCACGATGGTGTTTGCCTTCGCCGTGACACGGCTTTCACCAGAACCACGCGCGCAGATGTCCGGCTTTTTCGAGGCACTGGCCGATGCAATGGTCATTGTCATCGAATGGGTGCTGAAGCTCGCGCCAATTGGCGTTTTTGCCTTGGCCTTCGTCGTTGGAGCCCGTTCCGGCTTTGCCGCGCTGGGGGCCGTCGCGCACTATATCGTGACCGTTTCGATGGTCGGGATCGCGGTGGGCGCATTTGCCTATCCGGTGGCGGTGTTGGCGGGCAGAGTGCGGCTGTCCGATTATGCGCGTCAGGTCGCACCGGTGCAGGCGCTGGCGGTGTCGACACAATCATCGCTCGCCTGCCTTCCCTTGATGCTTAAGAAAGCCGAGGCGCTGGGCGTGCGCGAACAGACCGCAGGACTGGTGCTGCCTATGGCGGTTGCTCTGTTGCGCGTCACTGGACCGGCGATGAACCTGGCGGTCGCACTTTATGTCGCCAACTGGTTCGGGATCGAGCTGGACGGCTTTGACTATGCCTTTGCCATCTTCATTGCCGCGCTGACCTCAATGGGCGCGGTCAGCCTGCCGGGAACGGTCAGCTTCGTCACCTCAATCGCGCCGATATGCCTTGCGCTCGGCATCCCAGTCGAGCCGCTGGCGCTGCTGATCGCGGTCGAGACGCTGCCCGATATTTTCCGCACCACCGGCAATGTGCAGATGGACGTTGCGCTTGCCACCGTCATCGAAGCACCAGAGAAGGAGAAAGCCCATGAAGTATCGAACGCTGGGTAACGACCTAAAGGTCTCCGCCATCGGCATCGGCTGCATGACGATGGGGGCTGGCAATCACATTGCCTATGGCGGGGCTTCCGACGATGATGAGGCGGTGAAGACCATCCACCGCGCCATCGAGCTAGGGGTAACCTTTTTCGACACGGCAGAAATCTATGGGCCGTTCATCAACGAGGAGCTGGTCGGTCGCGCAATATCGGGCAAGCGCGAAGGGCTGGTGATCGCCACCAAGTTCGGGTTCAAAATCGGTGATACCGGCATCACTGGCGTTGACGGTTCTCCTGCCAACGCCCGGCGCGTGGCAGAGGCTTCGCTCAAGCGGCTGAACATTGATTGCATCGACCTGTTCTACCAGCATCGTGTCGATCCAAGCGTGCCCATCGAAGAGACGGTGGGCGGCATGGCCGATCTGGTGAAGGAAGGCAAAATCCGCCACATCGGCCTGTCTGAGGCCGGGCCGGAAACGCTTCGTCGCGCCGCTGCAACCGCGCCCATCACCGCGCTGCAAAGCGAATATTCGATCTGGGAACGTGATGTGGAGGATGACATCCTGCCCACTTGCCGCGAGCATGGCATTGGCTTTGTTCCCTATTCACCGCTTGGTCGCGGTTTCCTGACCGGGCAAATCAAATCGCGCGACGACTTGGGCGAGAAAGACTGGCGCAAACAGGACCCGCGCTATTCGGAGGAAAATTTTGCCGCCAATATGGCCGTGGTCGATGTGGTCAAAGATATTGCCGACAAACATAGCGCAAGCCCGGCGCAGGTCGCGCTCGCCTGGTTGCTGGCACAAGGCTCGGACATTGTGCCGATACCTGGGAGCAAACGGCGCGCGACGATGGAGGATAGCGCCAGTGCGCCCGATGTCTATCTGGACGACACCGATCTGGCCAAAATCGCCGAAGCAGCCCCGCGCGGCGGAACGGCTGGGCCCCGCTACAGTGAACGCGGAATGGCAATGGTCAGATTATAGCCAGCGGTAAATCCCGGCGACCGGCGCGCCAAGCGGCGAATGCGCCCAGCTGGCCACCAGCCACAGCACGAAACCGGCCAGCCACAGCCTGACCCCGGCCTTGGGCAATTGCGACAGGCGCGGCCAGTAACTGGTCTGGCTTTGCCAGCGTTGCCAGGCGCTGCCCATTAACCCACTTTTCTTCCGATCCTGCCCGGCGGCCCCAGCCAACGCGAGGAAGATGATGCTGCCGACAAAAATGAAATTCTCCATGCGCGGCGCGACCAAGATGTGGGCTACGCCCCATAGCGCAAAGCCCCACATCATCGGGTGCCGAGTGACACGAAACAGCCCGGTCGGCACCTTGGCCGCCAGGGCGTCTACTGCATTGCTATCGGGATTGGGCAAGGCCGGATTGCCGATCAACGAGCCTAGAAACAGCACAGAAGCGATCAGCGTCAGCAGGCTGGCAACGATCCAGATGGCATCGGATGGTGCCCAATGCGAAACGCCGGTGGGCGCTTGCTGGAACGTCCAGACCATCCAGCCAAAAGTCACGAGCGAGACGAGCGAGTAGGCGCCCATGAACCCGCCGGGTCCAAGCGCGGAAACCATTCGTGCCCGCAAGGGATGCGACATCAGAAAATGTGTACCGACAAACAACGCACAGGCCGTTACCAGCGACGCATAGCCATCCATGATGTCCTCCCCTCTGCTCAGCGGTCGTAGGCTTTAGGCAATGCCCCTTCGACCGGATTGCGATAACGATCGCGCAGGCGATCCTGCCGGTTGCCCAGCGGCTGCTCTACGCCATCGATAAATACCGTCGTTGCAGCAGCGTACAGTTCGAGCGGGTCGCCGTCCCAGATCACGACATCGCCCGCACGGCCCGCTTTCAGGCTACCATAGCGGTCGCCCACTCCCATGATCTCGGCCGGAGCGGAGCTGATCGCGGCAAAGGCCTCATCCCAGCTGAGGCCAGTCGCGCCCGGCACTTTCTGCAAGGAAACCAGATTGCCCGCATATTGCGGGGTATAGCGAAGCTGGTGCGAATCGCGGTCGTCGATCATGCCGATGGCAACCTTGACCCCTGCGTCCTTCATCCGCCCGATGTTCGATTGCGTCGCGCCCAGCATTTCAAAGGTCGCGGGCAGGTCATTGAGCGCAGAGGCAATCACGGGGACACCCGCCGCTGCGAGTTTATCGGCCACGCGCCAGCCTTCGCTCACGCCGACAAAGACCATCTTGATCGCAGGATAATCGCGCTTCAACTCCAGCAGGCGGAGCATGTCGTTCGCCGCTTCGACATGGATCAGCAGCCGGGTCTCGCCGCGCAGCACCGATTGCAGCGCACGCGCGTCTTCTTTTTTTAGCAAATCGTCATCGAAAGCGTCGTTGGTCGTCGCCTGCTCCTGCGCCTCGCGCAGCATTGCGCGGAAGTGGAGATGCGTGCCTGCGCGGCTGCCGCCCGCATTGGCCGCTCCAGCTTCACCAAATTCGGCAAACTGGAACGCCTTTGCCTTGGTCACCGGATCGCTGTCGGCGCCGAGATCAGCGATTGCGCCCTGTCCGGCGAAGATCGTCTCATTGCCTTCGGGCGCGACGACAGCGCGGGTCACCCCCGCCGAACGGTTCACTGCAACGGGCGAACGGAACGGATCGATAGCCGGGGCGATGTCTATTGCCGCGGAAAAGCCACTCTTGCCGCCGCTCTTGTCATTGGTGCCGTTGACCGCATCAACCTCGGCGAGACCGATGCGGCTGAATCCCGCAAAGATACCGGGCGTCACCCATTTCCCGCGTGCGTCAATGGTCCGCGCGCCTGCTGGAACGGCAACATTGGCTCCGGCGGCAACCACTGTGCCGTCGCGGATAACGACAGTACCGCCCTCGATTGGGGCAGAGCCGTCACCGATGATCAGCTTGCCACCGGTAATGGCGACCGTTTCGGCATTTGCGGGTGCGGTGAGTGCGACCAGGGCCACTGCTGCGAAAAGGAGATGCTTCATTTCACATCTCCTTCACCCGGCTGGCCCAGCTCGAAATCGCTCACGGGCCTGCGTTTCGGATCGCTTGCATCGAACAGCAGCGCGCCGTCTACCCAGACCTTGTCGGGCCGCGAATACACGCTCAAAGGATTGCCGTTCCACAGCACGACGTCGGCCATCTTGCCTGCTTTCAGGCTACCGGTCATCTTGTCGATGCCCAGCGCCTTGGCCGGGTTATGGGTCAGCCACGAAATCGCCGTGGCATCCGAAATCTGGAAACCCATTCGCCGCCCGTTCGACAGCGCCTTGGCCGCTTCCTGGTTTAGCCGCTGGATCTGGTTTTCGTCGTCCGAATGGATGATCACGCACGCCCCGGCATTCTGCAATATCCCGGCATTTTCGGGGATCGCATCGTAAGCCTCCATCTTGAAACCCCACCAATCAGCCCAGACCGCCGAACAGACGCCATTGTCGCGCAGCAGGTCGGCGATCTTGTAGCTTTCGACCGCGTGGTGGAATGTCGAGACCTTGTAGCCGAACTCCTTGGCCATATCGAGCACGATGGCCATTTCGTCGGCGCGATAGCAGTGGTTCTGGATGGTGATGTCGCCATCGAGCACACCTGCCAGCGTATCCATGCCGACGTCGCGGGAATATTCCTTGCCGCTGTCGCGCTTCTTCTTGTAATCCTGTGCCTTGATCCAGGTCTGCCTGTTGACCGCAAGGTTGCCCATGCGGGTGGAGGGCATCCGCCCCTTGCTGCCATAAACCCGCTTCGGATTTTCACCGCAGGCCATTTTCAGGCCATAGGGCGCACCCGGGAATTTCATGCCCTGTACGGTGCGCGCATAGACATTTTTCAGCACCACGGAACGCCCGCCCATCAGGTTCGCCGAACCTGGCAGAATTTGCAGCGAGGTTATCCCGCCATTGGCCAGCGCGCGGCTGAAGCCCGGGTCCTGCGGCCAGACGCTATGTTCGGCCCAGACTTCGGGCGTGGTCGGGCTGGTCGCTTCGTTTCCGTCGCTATGCGCCTCGACCGAGGGGGTCGGATAGTCGCCCAGGTGCGAGTGGATGTCGATGATGCCGGGGGTCACGAACTTGCCCGTGCCGTCCAGCACCGCAATATCGGCCGGAATCGGGGTTTCCGGTCCACCAACCGCGCTGATCTTGCCGCCCGAAAAGAACACCACGCCATTGTCGATCTTCCCACCTTCGCCGTCGAAGATGGTGACGTTACGGATCGCGGTCGGGACGCCCGGATAGGCTTTGTAGGTCGAAGGATACGGGTTCTTGTCGACCTTCGCAGGCTTCTCCGCCGCCGGTTCCGCCCCACCCCCCGCGGATGATGCCGTCTTGGGCGCATCGGCGGTGTTGGCGCATGCCATCAGGGC
>CAZSJE010000078.1:0-9751 GCA_964606835.1 uncultured Sphingorhabdus sp. | reverse complement strand
CGCCGCCGCAACAGCTCCAGCGCACCGCTATTCTCCGAATGGCCGCCATCGGACAGGTAATAATGCCGATAGTCGAGCGAATATCGCGAGGTCATCTCGTTGAACAGATAGATGAAGGTTTCGACTGGTCGGTACCAGGGCCCCGGCGGCTTCGGGCTGGTGTCATTGTCGCCGGTCACCAGCCGTTTCTGCCCGCGATCCCACCAATAGCCCAAGCGGACATTGGCAAAGGTCAGTCCGAGTGCGGCACCCAGGCTGGTCTGTCGCCCCATGGCCGATGACGCCGCAGCGCCCGAAATCGCCGCAAGCTGGCCGACGCTGAACCGCTCTGCACCCGCCGCATTCAGCGCTTCCCATTGGTTGGGGCCACCATCGACGCAAATGCCATCCGGTCCAACGGTGAACCGCTGCCCCTTGCGGTCGCGCCGCACCAGCTGGTTTGCCCCGCGCGTCTGGTTGAGCGTCAAGTTGATCAGGTGCATTGGCGCAGGCAGATCGGCCTCCGAATAAAGCTGCGCATCAATGAAATCTTTGGGATGCCCATCCGAAATCTCAATAGTCGAGCGCATCCGGTCGCGATTGCTGGCCCCCAGATAGGCGCGTGTCAGCCGCGAAGTGTAAAGCGCGTGCAACGACGACAGGTTGGCAAAGCCACTCGACACCCCGGTCATGAGGACGAGCGCAAAAACAATTGCCGCAAACAGAATGAAAGTCGCACCGTCGGCTGCTTTCGCGGCACTCCAGGCGTCGCCGGTCCACAAAGCCATATGCACCGCCAGGTCCGCGAACACCGCCAGCGAAGCATAAAGCAGGCACCCGCCCAGCACGGCCACCGAGCGCGCATGCTTGCCGATCCAGCCGGAAATGCCGCCGCCTCCGCCTGAAAACCATTCGGGCAGCCTTTTGATCAGGAAGGCAATCGCAGGGTAAATGGCAAGCGTCCACAACCCGCCAAGGCCATCGGTCGGCGACCAGCCAAGTTGGCCATCGCGCAACTTCAGCGCGATCGTGTCGATCGCGGCAATGGCCAGGCACCAGAGTGCGGCATGGTTCAGCCCAGTGGACCAGCGCGTCAGCCGCCGCCGGACCGGCGAGGTCGGATTGTCCTTTCGTCCGTCGAGCAAGAAGGCAACAAAGGACGAGCCGACGGCCATTCCCAAAATCGCCGCTCCTGCGCGGAACAGGAATTCCGCGATATCGGGCATGTCGGATATCGGGCCGAATTGCGATTGGGCATCGGGCAGGAAAGGGAAATAGGGCTTTAGCCAGCCGTAAAGCCATTTCACCTCGGCCATATCCGGCGTCCAGAGGAAATAGATCGAGGTCCAGAACGCAAACAGCACCACGATCCATGTGCGCCAAAAATCCTGGCGCGCTCTGGAATCGCTTGTCGGATCGTAGCGCATTCCCTCGGTCATCCAGTAGCCGACGCCGATCCCCATGCTGAGCAATCCGAAGACGACCGGCACGATGAGCAATGGGCTGAGCGCACTGCTCGCGCCCAGATCGGCATAGCGTTGCCACAAATCATAGGTGTTGAAATAGCCGTAGAGCACTGCCTGCAAGACGGTGAAGGCGCCGACCATCGCCAGCGCAATGACGTACAGCGTCGCGGTCCAGTTGCGCGCGATATAGGACAGCGCCATCAGATAGTCGGTAGCGCCATTGGGGGCCAAATAGCGGCCATTTTCGCGCAACCACCAGATCGGATTGCGCTCGCCCTTGGGCGGCTCCTTTCCAACGCCCACATCGCAGTCGGACGGCAGGCTGCCTGGCACATCGCCCTTTTTGGGCCCTGCCCCCAACACGCTATGCGCAAAGAAAAACTGCTCACCGATTTCATGGTCGGTGATATGCTCATCCGGGTTGCTTTGCCGACCCTTGGCCGATTGCGGCAGGAACAGGCTGCGCAGAAAGCTGCCGAAATAGCCGCCGCCAGATGCCGTCGAGACATAGTCGAAGGCGGAGAAGCGGTTCCGCCGCACCAGCAATTGCGTTACCCCCAACGAAATCGTCGCACTGCGGATACCGCCGCCTGAGAATGCCATGCCGATGGGTTCGGGATCGTCGCTTTCGATAAAGTCGCGATTGCTATTGTCGACATTGACCAAAGCCGACAGGCGCTTTCGGCGCTTCTTGATATTGTCTTTGGCTTCGTCCGGAACGCCGCTCGACATGCCTGCTCCCCTCGACAGAGTTTTCAGGCGACCATTTATATTTTCACATGATGTAACACGGCCAAAGCGCGCGGAAAAGGATCAATTGACCTGGCGGTCGTAACCCTCCCAATAGGGCGCGCGCAGATCCTTGCGCAGGATCTTGCCGGAGGCGTTGCGGGGCAGTGCCGGGATGACATCGATCGATCGCGGCACCTTGAACCCGGCGATCCGCTCGCGCGCCCAGCCGATGATGCTGTCGGGGTCTATGTCGGTGCCCGGTTTCGGCACGCAAACGGCCTTCACCGCTTCGCCCCATTTTTCGTCGGGCACCCCAATCACCGCAACCTCCAGCACATCGGGATGGCCGAAAATCGCGCTTTCCACCTCAGCCGGATAAACATTTTCGCCACCCGAAATGATCATGTCCTTCACCCGGTCGTGAATAAAGAGATAGCCATCCTCATCGAGATAACCTGCATCGCCGGTCTTCACCCAGCCGCCCTCTGCCATCGTCCGCTCGGTCGCATCGGGCAGGTTCCAATAGCCGATCATATTGGCGGTCGAGCGCGTCCATACTTCGCCGACTTCGCCTGTGGGCAGGTCGTTTCCGGCGGCATCGACAATGCGCAATTCCACCCCTGGCAGTGGCCGTCCGGCGCTCCGCATCCGCTTGTTACCAGCCGGGTCATGATCCTCCGGCGGCAGCATGCAGATCGTGCCTGTGGTCTCGGTCATGCCATAGGCCTGGATGAATTCGCATTTGAACATCTGGATACACTGACGCAGCAATTCCAATGGGATAGGAGCCGCACCGTAGAGAATATATTTGAGTCTGCTGAAATCGACCGAGGAACAACGCGGGTGCTGGAGCAGGATATGGAGCGCTGCAGGCACAATGAACAACCGCGTCACGCCGCCCTGTTCAACCGCATCGAAAAAGCCGTCAGGGGTAAACTCGGACAGAATCAGGCCAGGCAAGCCCGATCCTATCGCCATGATCCCCAGCCCCGTGCCGCCGATATGCGCACAGGGCATGGCGACCAGCACCACTTCGTCATCGTCCCATTTGGTATAGGCAAGCTGCGCTTCGTTGGTCTTGCGCCTTAGCCCGAACAGATTGGCGTTGGAAAGGACCGCGCCCTTGGGATTGCCGGTGGTGCCGCTGGTGTAGAGTTGCAAAACCGCGTCGTCCTTCCCTGCCGGTTCGAACTGCTGGCGGGCAGTTGCTGCAATTTCGGCGCGCGCTTCTGCAGCGGTGATGACACGTTCGACATTCTGCAACTGGCCTTCCAACGCCGCGACAACATCGTCGAAGCCGGGGCCGGTGAACAGCAGCCGAGCCTTGGTATCGTTGACAATGAACGCCCATTCGGCAGGCGCCAGCCGCCAGCCGACCGGCACCATCACCACCCCCAACCGCGCGGCACCGTAAAATAGCGTGAAGTAGAGATCGCTATTCTTGCCGATCCAGGCGACCCGGTCGCCCTTTTTCAAACCCTGGGCCATCAGATAGCTCGCCACTTGCGCGGTCCATTGTTCCAGCTCGCCATAGCTATAGGCGCGGTCTTCCTCGCGCAGCGCGGGGCGGTCGGGGCGATCCTCGGCCCAATGGGTGATAAATTCCTCAAATGTCAGCAAATCGGCGACGTCTCTAAGCTTTGGTCGCATGGCGGCTCTCCTCGCGTCCCTCCGCCTATGTTATTGGCAGATGGGACATAGTGCTTTGTCGACACAAAGATTGTTTCTGTCAATTTGCATGCGCATAGCGAAGTTAAGCGCGACTGCTGCGCCAACTGGAGGAATATATGATCAAGCCCGCTTCTGCCCTGCTGACGATCCTGATGGCAGCCAGTTCCGTACCAGCACTCGCCGCCGATGAAGATAAGCGCGAGATAGTGGTCATTGGCCAGTCGCTCAAAGACACCGAGAAAGCGTGGCAGGATTGCATATCGCGCGGTTGCCCGCCCGATGAAGAAATCAAGGCTGCGCTTGCGCATGCGGAAAACCAGTTTATCACCGGCGACTATCGCGATGCCCGCTCCACATTGGTGAAGACGGTGGGGCGCAACCGCAAGCATGGCGCCAAATATCCGATCGAGGTATCCGACCTGTTCCGCGCCTCCAGCCGTGTGGCCGAGCATCTGGGTGAAGGCGATGCTTTCCGCCTGTCGGTGCTCGACATGCGCGATACGCTGCGCGATAATCTGCCCGCCGACGATGCGCGCGTGATGGTCGCGCAGATCGAGGTCGGCGACAGCCGTGCCAAGCTTGGCTACCCTGAGGAAGCGCAGCGCATTTACAAGGATGTCGCGGCCAAAGCGTTGAAAGCCGGGCATAACCGTGTCGCCACCTATGCCGACCTTCGTCGTTTGCTGGTCGGCTATGCCCTTGCCGCCGACAGCAAATATCAGGCCGATATGGACAAGGTGACCGACGAACTGCGCGTCATGGCCGAAAAGCCGCGGCCTGGCGCAGAGGATTTTGGCATGGTCGCCGCTGTCACGCTCGCCCGCATCGACCGCAAGGCGGGAAAGAAGGATTCGACCGCTGCCATCGTCAAACGCTATGCCGATATGGGCGGGGCGAAACGGCCGATCCTGCTTTCATCCGAACCGATAAAAATGCCCGACACCGACGGCATGGTGCAACAGAGCGGCAATGTGCTTTCGATCGGTCAGGGTATATTGGAGGACCGCTGGATCGATGTCGGTTTCTGGGTCAATGCCAATGGCCTGCCCAGCGACGTCGAAATCCTGCGTTCTTCGGGCAACACCAATTGGGCAAAGCTGGTGACGGACTCGGTCAAGTCGCGCATCTACGCGCCTTTGAAAAGCAGCGAGGATGCAGCAGCCCCTGGCTTTTACATGGTCGAACGCTATTCGCTGACCTCGCGCTACCTGGACGAAGTCACGGGAACACGCATCCGCCAGCGCTCTCCCGTCGCGCGGATCGAACGCATCGACATCACCCCGGAAAATTACGACCAGCCCTTTGTCGCTCCGCCAGCGAAGGCCGAGGGTTAGCCCTCGGCTTCGCGCTCGAACGTCGCTTCGCCGCCGATGCGCGAGGCCAGCTTGCCGAGCCAGACGAGCACCAGCACGGCGATAACCGTGGCAATAATCGCATAGGTGAACAGTCCGGCCAGGCTGTCGCCCAGGTTCATCGTCGCCAGCAAGGCCTTGATCGCCTCGTTCCAGGCAAGCGCGGCGACAAGGCCGAGCGAGGCGGATGCAAGCGAGATCATCGTCTGGATCATCGCGCGTGGGTTCATGGCTTTTCCTCCTATGTGCATTTGAACTAAGGCACACAGTTTATTGCTAAAAGCGGCGGAATTCCAGCGAGAGATTGTTGGCCGGCATCGACACGCGATGCGCAAGAGCAAAGCCATTTGCGTTGGCGACGGCTTCGACATCGTTAAGATGCCTCAAGCCCCAATCGGGGTTCCGCTCCTTAAGCGACCGGTCGAAGGCCTCATTGCTCTCGGCAGTAGGGCGATCCGCCTCGCGGTAGGGTCCATAGAGAAAGAGGTGCCTTTTGCGCTCCAGCAGCCGGGCCGACCCCGCAAACAGGCCCTCGGTCGCTGCCCAGGGCGCGATATGGATCATATTGATGCACAGCACGGCGTCGGCGCGGTCAATCGGCCAATTGGCGGCAGTCGTGTCGATCTGCAGCGGCGACGCTATATTGGAAAGGCCGCTTTCCGCGCTCCATGCCGCAATCGATGCCATCCCTGCGGGATCATAGTCGCTGGGTTGCCAATGGAGATGCGGAAAGACAGCCGCGAAATGGACGATATGCTCGCCCGTGCCGCTGGCGATTTCCAGCACGGTGCCGCTTGTCGGCAGGACGTCGCGCAGCACCGCGACGATGGCATCGCGGTTCCGCTGCGTCGCCGGGGCGAAGCGCTTTGCCTCGCCGTTGTCATCGAAGACGAAGGGTTTTGGTTCCCCGCTCACTCCGCCGCCACGGCCAGCGCTTCCTCTTTCCAGACGAGCATTGGCTTGCGCGCTGCGAGCGTTTCGTCGAGCCTGCGGCGCGGGGCGAAATGCGGGGCGGATTTAAGCGACGCATCGCCTGCCTTTGCCCGCTCAGCCACGCTGCGCAGCGCACCGATGAACTGGTCGAGCGCCGCCTTGCTCTCGGTCTCGGTCGGCTCGACCAGCATCGCGCCGTGGACGACCAGCGGAAAATAGACCGTCATCGGGTGATAGCCTTCGTCGATCAGGCCCTTTGCCACGTCGAGCGTCGAAAAGCCCTCGGCCAGATTATCGTCGGTGAACAGCGCCTCGTGCATGCAAGGGCCGGAAGCGCCAAAGGGCGCATCAAGCACATCCTCCAGGCTGCGCAGGACATAGTTGGCGTTGAGCACCGCATCCTCGGCCACCTGCTTGAGACCATCGGCACCGTGGCTCAGAATATAGCTCAATGCGCGGGTGAACATGCCAATTTGGCCATGGAATGCGGTCATGCGACCGAAGCTGGCCAGCGGACCGCCAAAATGTTCGCGTTCGAACGCGTCGGCATCGGCTTCCTCGATCAAATGGACGAAACCGTCCTTGGTGCGCGATGTGTACGGCAGCGGCGCAAAGCGGGCGAGCGCCTCCGATAACACGACCGGCCCCGAACCCGGTCCGCCGCCGCCATGCGGTGTGCTGAAAGTCTTATGCAGGTTGATGTGCATCGCATCGATGCCCAGATCGCCAGGGCGCACGCGGCCGACGATCGCGTTGAAGTTTGCACCGTCGCAATAGACATAGCCGCCCGCTGCATGCACCATGTCAGAAAGCATCTTAAGATCGCGCTCGAAAAGGCCGCAGGTATTGGGATTTGTAATCATTACCCCAGCAACATCGGGGCCGAGCCGTGCCTTCAAAGCCGCGACATCGACGCGGCCTTCGGGGGTGGCCGGGATATTCTCGACACGGAATCCGGCAAAGGCAGCCGTCGCTGGATTGGTGCCATGCGCGGATTCGGGCACAAGGATCACCGGGCGGTTTTCGCCGCGCTCATCGAGTGCAGCCTTGATGCAAAGGATGCCGCAAAGTTCGCCATGCGCACCTGCCTTGGGCGACATTGCGACGCTGTGCATGCCCGTCAGGTCGATCAGCCAAAAGGCAAGCTCGTTGATAACCTGCAAGGCACCCTGGACAGTTTCCTTGGGTTGCAGGGGGTGGACGTCGGCAAAACCCTTCATCCGCGCGACTTTTTCATTCAGCCGCGGGTTATGCTTCATCGTGCAGCTGCCCAGCGGGAACAGCCCCAGGTCGATGGCATAGTTCTGACGGCTGAGGCGAGTGTAATGCCGGACAGTTTCGGGCTCGGAAAGTCCGGCCAACCCAATCTCGCGATTGCGTTCCAATCCGCCAAACCGCGAAGCCACCGGCGGTGCTGCTTCGACATCGACGCCGGTTGTGTGCGTATCGCCGATTTCAAATATCAACGCTTCTTCCAGCATTAGCGCCCGGTTTCCGGTGTAGGTCGTGACGTCATGACGGCGCTCTTCGGTCATTTCGGGGCGCCAGCCGCCCTTGTTCAGTTCGCTCATGCCAGCACCTCCTGCAATGCGACCACAAAGGTCTCGATATCCTCCTCGCTGACCACTTCGGTCACCGCGACCAGCAGGCCGTGTTCCAGCTCGCCGTTGTCCGGATAGAGCCGCCCGAGCGAGACCCCACCCAGCACGCCTTTGGCCGCCAGCTTGTGCACGACGTCACGGGCGTTAACGGGCAGTTTCAACGTGAATTCGTTGAAAAAGCTGCTGTTGATCAGGCTGACTCCATGCACCGTCGCCAGCCGTTCCGCCGCCTGAACCGCGCGCGCATGGTTGAGCGCCGCCAAGTCGCGCAAGCCGCGCTCTCCCAGCAAGCTCATATGAATACTGAAAGCAAGCGCACAAAGCCCTGAATTGGTGCAGATATTGCTCGTCGCTTTCTCGCGGCGGATATGCTGCTCGCGCGTGGAGAGCGTCAGCACGAAACCGCGCTTACCCTCGGCATCGACCGTCTCTCCGCAGAGCCGCCCCGGCATCTGCCGCACGAACTTTTCCTTACAGGCGAACAGCCCGACATAAGGTCCGCCAAATTGCAGGCCGACTCCAATCGACTGCCCCTCGCCCACCACAATATCCGCGCCCATCTCACCGGGCGAGCGAATCGCGCCCAGCGCGACCGGCTCAGTGACAACTGCGATCAGCAGCGCGCCATGTTCATGGCAACGCGTGGCAAGCGCCGACATATCCTCGATCCGGCCCAAAATGTCGGGATATTGCACGACCACGCAACTGGTTTCGCCGTCGATGCTATCGAGCAGCCGTGCGCTATCGGTGCCAGCAAAGCCGGGAAGCGCGGTATCGAGTGTGTCGCCAGTAAAGCGCGCCATTGTCTTGGCAACGCTGACATAATGCGGGTGCAGCCCGGAGGAGAGCAACGCCTTCGACCGCTTGGTCACGCGCCCGGCCATGCCGATCGCCTCCCAGCAGGCAGTCGAGCCATCATACATCGACGCATTGGCGACATCGCAACCAAATAGCCGCGCAACCTGCGTCTGGAATTCGAACAGCATCTGCAGCGTGCCCTGCGCGATTTCGGGCTGATAGGGCGTGTAGGCGGTCAAAAACTCGCCGCGCTGGATCAGATGATCGACACTCGCCGGAATATGGTGCTTGTACGCGCCTGCGCCGAGGAAAAACGGATGGTCCGACGCCGCCATATTCTTGCGCGCCAGCGCCGAAAAATGCCGTTCCACCGCCATTTCGCTGGCGTGCATGGGAAGGCCGTGGATCGGACCATCGAGCCGCGCTTCTTCGGGCACATCGACGAACAAGTCATCGATGGTTTTCGCGCCGATGACGCCAAGCATCGCTTGGCGGTCGGGTTGAGTCAGGGGTAGGTAACGCATTTTCTTCTCCAAAATCCTCCCCGCTTGCGGGGAGGTGGCAGTCCGAAGGACTGACGGAGGGGGCTCTCCGTTTGGCACCGTGCTGGACGGACAGCCCCCACCACCACCTTCGGTGGTCCCCCTCCCCGCAAGCGGGGAGGATTTAATCTAAAGTCCGTCCACAAATGCCTGATAAGCATTGGCATCCATCAGCCCGTCCAGCTCCGACAGGTCGTCCAAATCGAGCTTGAAAAACCAGCCTGCACCCTCCGGATCGCTGTTCACCAGTGACGGATCGTCGGCCAGCGCTTCATTGCCTTCGGTCACCGTGCCGGAAACGGGCGCATAGACGTCCGACGCGGCCTTGACCGATTCGACCACCGCCGCGTCGCCACCCTTGCTCAGCTTCGCGCCGACAGCGGGCACCTCGGCAAAGACGATGTCGCCAAGCTGCTCCTGTGCATAGGATGTGATGCCTACGGTTGCGCTGTTGCCTTCGACGTCGATCCATTCATGCTCGTCGGTGAAATAACGGGTCATTTGCTCGCTCCTCTGCGATGATAATTGTGGGGGACAAAGGGCATGGCCGCGACGGTCAGGGCAACGCGCTTGCCGCGTACCTCTGCCTCCAGCGGGGTTCCAACGGCATTATGCGCGGCGGCAACATAACCCATGGCAATCGGCGCACCGACGCTTGGCGCAAAGCCACCTGACGT
>CAZSJE010000077.1:7509-9834 GCA_964606835.1 uncultured Sphingorhabdus sp. | reverse complement strand
ATGCGCGGTTACAGCGTGATCAAAAAACGGTCGGATTTTCTGGCCGCCAACCGGGGGAAGCGATATGCCACCCCCGGTTTTGTTTTGCTTGTCCACGACCGGCGCGATGACGATCCGGCCAAGCGGCTGGGCATTACCATCACCAAAAAGGTCGGCAATGCAGTGGTCAGGAACCGCATGCGGCGGCGTTTTCGCGAGCTTGCGCGCGAATTGTTGGCAGAACGTGGCAAGGCCGGTGCGGACCATATCCTGATCGGACGTGACGGCGGGATCGAGCGCGATTTTGGGCTACTGCGCGAAGAGATGACGAAGGCGTTGGGGAAACTCTCGGCATGATCGCCAAACTCCTCATCCTCATCGCGCGCGGCTGGCAGATCGGGCCGTCGCGCGTCCTGCCGCCGACCTGCCGTTACACGCCGAGCTGCTCCGCTTACGCTATCACGGCGCTCCAGAAATATGGCGCGATTAAGGGTGGCTGGCTGGCAACGAAACGGCTAATGCGCTGCCAACCTTGGGGCGGGCACGGGCATGATCCGGTGCCATAGCCAATCCAGATACTGATTTAACGGGGAATTTTTTACGTGGAAGACCGGCGTAACATCATTTTGGCAGTTGTCCTGACAGGGCTGATCCTGTTCGGCTGGCCCTATATTGCCAATTATTTCTACCCTGCCCCGCCGCCGACCAAGACTGCGACTGTGACCGACAAGACCGTTGCCGTCAGCCCGGCCAGCACCGATGTCGGAACGGCAGCATCGGCAAAAACCGTCTCCCTGACCGCAGCGCTATCGGCCAATCCGCGTGTGGCCATCGAAACGCCCAAGCTTAAAGGCTCGATCAATCTGGAAGGCGCGCGGATCGACGATCTGGTGATGCTCGCGCACCGTGAGGAGCTGGCCAAGGACAGCCCTGCCGTTCGTCTGTTCTCGCCATCGGGGACGAAGGACGCCTATTTCGCGCGCTTTGGCTGGACGGGCACCGGCGCGAAACTGCCGACCGACAAGACCGTCTGGACGCCGAGCGCCGCCAAGCTGACGCCGACCACACCCGTTACGCTCAGCTGGACGAACCCCGAAGGCCAGCTGTTCGAAATCAAGCTGTCCATCGATGCGCACTATATGATCAGCGCCGAGCAGCGCTTTGCCAACGCCGCTGACCTGCCCGCCGCCAATATCGCCCCGCGCAGCCTGATCACGCGCAGGGGAACGCCGAAGGATGCGACCAAGGGCGGTTCGATTTTCACACAAATCCACATCGGCCCGACGGGGGTTTTCGACAACAAGCCTAATTACAGCTGGGGCTATGACCAGGTAGAGGCAGAACCCGACCATAAAGTGTCCTTCGACACCACGGGCGGCTGGACCGGGCTGAACGACAAATTCTGGCTCGCGGCTCTAATCCCCGATCAAAAGGTGCCGGTGAATGCCGAGTTTATCTCGCGCGACGGCTACAACTGGGCGACGATCCAGAACACGCGCCTGACCGTGGTCCAGCCGGGCCAGACAAAAAGCCAGACCTCGCGGCTGTTCGCGGGCGCGAAGGAATATGTCGAGCTGCAGAACTACACCAAGAATCTCGGCATTCCCTATCTCGACTATTCGATCGACTGGGGCTGGTTCTGGTTCATTGCCATTCCCTTTCACCAGCTGCTGCTCTGGCTGTTCAAGATGTTCGGCAATTTCGGGCTGGCGATCATCGGACTAACTGTGATCGTGCGCCTGTTCATGTTCCCGGTCGCGCAGCGCCAGTTCGCCTCCATGGCGCAAATGCGCGCGGTGCAGCCGAAAATGCAGAAGCTGCAGGAGAAGTATAAGGACGACAAGCCAAAGCTGCAGCAGGAAATGATGAAGCTGTATCAGGAGGAAAAGGTCAATCCGCTGGCCGGATGCCTGCCGATCCTGCTACAAATCCCGATCTTCTTCGCGCTTTACAAGAACCTGATGTTGTCGGTCGAAATGCGGCACCAGCCCTTTGTGCTGTGGCTGAAGGATCTGTCCGCGCCCGACCCGCTGACTCCGGTTAACCTGTTTGGCCTCCTGCCCTTCACCCCGCCAGTGTTCCTTGCGATCGGCGTGCTGCCGATCCTGCTGGGCATCACCATGTGGCTGATGCAGCGCCTGAACCCCGCGCCGATGGATGAGGTGCAGAAACAGGTATTTGCTGTGATGCCCTGGTTCCTGATGTTCATCATGGCTCCTTTCGCGGCTGGGCTGCAGCTTTACTGGGTGGTGTCGAACCTGATCTCGATCGCGCAGCAGAAATGGCTCTATTCGCGGCATCCGATCCTGAAACAGCAGGCAGCGAAAGAGGCCGAGGCGAAGGCTT
>CAZSJE010000077.1:5377-7409 GCA_964606835.1 uncultured Sphingorhabdus sp. | reverse complement strand
ATGGATGCAAAAATCTTTTCCGGCCCCGTCGCCTTTCTGAAATCCGCGCCGGACCTGCAATATCTGCCCGAACCTTCCGTGCCGGAGGTCGCCTTTGCCGGTCGCTCAAACGTCGGCAAGTCGAGCCTGATCAATGCGCTGGTCAATCGCAACGGCCTCGCTCGCGCGTCGAACACGCCGGGGCGGACGCAGGAGCTGAATTTCTTTGACGTTGGCGATCCGCTGCTGTTTCGCATCTGCGATATGCCCGGCTATGGCTATGCCAAGGCACCGCTGAAGACAGTGCAGAAATGGCGTTATTTGGTGAATGATTATCTGCGTGGGCGGCAGGTGCTGAAACGCACCTTCCTGCTTATCGACAGCCGCCACGGCATCAAGGAAGTCGACCGCGAGATCATGAAGATGCTCGACGGAGCGGCAGTCAGCTATCGCATCGTCCTGACCAAAACCGACAAGATCAAGGCGAGCGAGCTGGCAGCGGTGGAGGCCGCGACGCTGGAGGAATTGCGCAAGCATAGTGCCGCCTTCCCGCTAATCAGCGCAACCTCGGCGGAAAAGCGTGGCGGGATTGATGATTTGCGCGACGCGGTACTAGAGGCCATAGTCTCATGACCATGAAACTGATCATCGGAAATAAGGCCTATTCAAGCTGGTCGCTGCGCGGCTGGCTGGCGGTCAAGCAGTCGGGGCTGCCGTTCGAGGAAATGACCGTTCCGTTGTACGACGAGGACTGGGACGAGCGTCGCCGCGAAGAGGATATTGCTCCTTCCGCAGGCAAGGTACCGATCCTGTGGGACGGCGATGCGGTGATCTGGGACAGTATCGCCATCCTCGAATATCTCGCCGACAAGGTGGGCCGCGAACGCTATTGGCCAAAGGATGATGCTGCGCGCGGGATGGCGCGATCGATGGTGGCGGAAATGCATTGCAGCTATTTGTCGCTGCGCCGCGAATGCCCGATGAATTTGCGCAAGGCCTTTGAAGGTGTGACGATCAGCGACGAGACGCGCAACGATGCGCTGCGCATATTGAGCCTGTGGGCAGAGGCGCGGGCGCGGTTCGGCAAGGAAGGCCCCTATCTGTTCGGCACCTTCAGCGCCGCCGATGTGATGTTCGCGCCGGTGGTGACGCGCTTTGTGACCTATGGCTTCACCCTCCCCGGCTTTGCCAGCGCCTATGCCGAGGCCATGATGGCGCACCCTTGGATGCAGGAGTGGTATGCCGGGGCTACTAACGAACAATGGGTGATCGAGAAGTTCGAGGCCGAGGCGGGGAAATAGCTTCGCTTTCGCAACCATTTTTTGTTCGTCGCCCCGCACTTGATGCGGGGCTTGGCTTTTCTGCGGGACGGTCAGAAAAAAGCCAAACCCCATGTCATGCACGGGGTGACGAGATTGGTTTTGACAGGTCCGTCCAGCTCACTTCATCCGCTTCGTCGGATAAGGCGTGCCGTCCTTGTGATAATACCCCACTGCATCGAATTTCATGTCGATGTCCGAATAGGCCCCTGCGCCATCCTTGTCGCCCGCGCTAATCGCGATGAAGGTACAGTCGGCGTCGCTGCGGTTGACCAGATGATGGCCGTTTTGCAACCCCGCCGCCCATGCTGCGACATCGCCCGCGCGCATCACCGTCTCACCCTCATCCTCGATCAATACCGCCTCACCCGACAGCATGATCACCATCTCATCCTCATGATCATGCCAGTGCCGCTGCGACGACCATGCACCGGGTTTCAGAACGACATGGCTGGCGCCCATCATCGTCAGCCCGCCCGCAGGGGCCAGCCGCCGCCACCAACGACCCTCGACCTCCTTGTCGAACGGCGGCGGATAGCCAGTGGCGTTCGATTGCGGAATAGCGTCGATGTCGATTTTGGGCATGGCTGCGGTCCTTTGGAAAATATGGACAAAGCATAGCGACATTGCCATGCGGGCACCATGTCCCAAAGCGCCCTCGCCCATGCTCAACGCCTGATCGCCTGCCAAAGCGTGACGCCCGCGCGCGGCATTGTGTTCGATGCGCTGGAGGC
>CAZSJE010000077.1:0-5277 GCA_964606835.1 uncultured Sphingorhabdus sp. | reverse complement strand
GCGCTGATCACGCATATGCAGGCGCGCGGCAGCGTCCCTGACCTCTGTCTCGTCGGCGAGCCCACCAGCGTCAACCGGCTGGGCGACATGATGAAGGTCGGGCGGCGCGGCTCGGTGAATATGTGGATCACGGTTGAAGGCGCACAGGGCCATGTCGCTTACCCGCATCTGGCAGACAATCCGATCCCGAAGCTGGTCGCGATTTTAGCCGAAATCGATGCAATCGTGCTGGATGGAGGCACCGAATTTTTCCAGCCAAGCAATATCGAAGTCACCACCATCGATGTCGGCAACCCGGCAACCAATGTGATCCCGGCCAAGGCCGAGGCGCGGCTTTCGATCCGCTTCAACGACCTGCACAGTGGTGAAGCTTTGGTCGAGCGCATCCGAGCCATCGTCGAACCGCGCGGGTCCTTGCGAGCGATGATTTCGGGAGAGGCATTCCTGACCCCGCCGGGCGAGTTGAGCAGAGCAGTTTCGACGGTGGTGGCCGAAGTAACCGGCATTACCCCGGAAGCGTCCACCACCGGTGGGACCTCGGATGCACGCTTTCTGTCGAAGATCTGTCCGGTGGTGGAATTCGGCCTGTGCAATGCGACGATGCACAAGCTGGACGAAGCGGTTGCGGTGGCCGACCTGGAGATGTTGAGCGAGATTTACCGGCGAGTGGTCTTGCGGGTTTTGTGATCCTCCCCGGAACGGGGAGGATTATCGCTTCAAAACGATATATAACGCCCCCGCCCCGCCATGCCGGGGATGCGCAGTGCGCACCGCCGAAATATGCGAAGCATGGCGCGACGCCGCCAGCCAATCGCGCACAACGGCGGCAATAGCGCCCCTGCCCTCCCCACTTGCGCGGTCATGCGAACGGGCATGGCCAGTGACCAGAAGGATGACACGCAATTTCTGATGGATTGCCTGTTCCAGCGCGCGGTCAAGGCGGGCATAGGCAGTGGCGAGGCCCTGTCCGTGCAGATCGACGCTGATGTCGGGGATGATTGCGCCTTTGTGAATGCGGCGATCCCAGGTGGAGTCGAGGGTGTTTTGATCAGTCTTCAGGCCGATTTTCGCTTTCTTTAGCCCCTCCCCTTTAGTGGAGGGGTTGGGGTGGGGCTGTCGGCTAGCCGGTGTTGGAACCGCAGCCCCACCCCCGACCCCTCCACTAAAGGGGAGGGGAGAAACAGGATGCAACGGCTTCACCGTCGCCATCACCCGGCCCCAAAGCGCGCGTTCTTCCGGGGCGAGCTTGCGGCCCATCAGGGCGCTGGAATCAGCCGCGCGACCGAAGCCTTTGGCAGGAACAGCAGCGCGCTTCCACGGGCCGCCATGCCGCCCGCTATCGCCACTGCCCGGTCGCCTGCGCCCCAGAAAGTATCGACCCGGTTCGCACCCCTGATCGCGCCGCCGGTATCCTGCGCAATCCACAGCCCATTGGGCTCGGCGCGGTCCATCGACAGCCAGACAGGGGCGCCAAGCGGGATGAATTTCGGATCAGCGGCAACGCTCGACTCAGCAATCACGGTGTAGCCCATTGCCCCCTGCGGCCCATTGGGAGCCTCGCGGAAGAAGACGAAGCTCTTGTTCTCACGCATGATCTTCTTTCCCTCTTCGGGGTTGGCGCGGAGGTAGCGGGCAAGGCCCTGCATCGAGCCGTCGGTCACAAGGCCCCGATCCTTCATCAGCTTGCCGATGCCGGTATAGGGGTGACCGTTTTGGCTGTCATAGCCGATCCGCGCGACCGAGCCGTCGGGGAAGCGCAGCCGCCCCGATCCCTGGATTTGCAGGAAGAAAATCTCGACCGGGTCCTTGGCATAGGCGATTTCGAGGCCGCGCCCCGTCAGCTTGCCCTCCTCTATTCCCGTCCGGTCGGCATACATAACGAGGTTTCCGCCCTTTACCTCACCGCGAATTTTGCGGCCCTTCAGGTCGCTCGCAAAGCTGCCCAAATCGACCTCGACGAGTTCGGGCGGCCGTTTGTAAATCGGGGTTTCATAACCATTGCCGCGCGTGCGCGAGGCGAGGATTTCGGGTTCATAATAGCCCGTGGCAAAAGCCTTTCCATCGCCGACCTGCACTGCTTCCATATGCGCCGCAAAGAAGGACACGCCATCACCGGTCCAGGTCTTCACGGCGTCGCATGCCGCCTGCCAGTCGCCGCTTTGCGTCAGGCCCGACAGGTCCTCTCGCCGCAGCAGGCCGGGGCAGCTGGTGCGGAACGCGGCCATTGCAGCATCGCCATCGGCACGGGCGATCTGCAGTTCGCCGATCAACGACCCACGAACCACGCCCAAAGATGCAGCGTTGCTGCCATCGCCGCTTGCAACCGGAGGCGGCAGGCGTTCGACGGGGATCGAGGGAATGGGCTTCGCCGCGCTGTCGCCATGCTGCGTCGAAACGGTATCACCTGCCGTTGTCGGTCCGGCATTGGGGATGATCCCGCTGGAACAGGCGGAAAGCGAGAGGGTCGCGGCGATCAGAAGCAGGGGACGGTTCATCCCCCGCGTGAATCAGACCTCGTCGGTCTCGTCAAGCTTCCAGTTGCGGTCGCCCGACTTGGTGTCGCGGAAGAAGGTCCAGACATCGTGCGTCTCGACTGCGTCCGTCATCGACCCGCCAATGATGGCGCCTTCTTTATTCTTGACCAGTGCCGCGATATCGGCGTCGAAGCGCACCGTGATCCGCGCGACCGGGTGGTCATAGCTGGCATCGATGATCCGTGCCTCCTCGATCCGCACCAAGCGGTTAGCAAGCACTTCGCCACGTTCTTCACGCGCGTCGATTTCGGCGGCGAAGCTGTCATAGACATCGTCGTCGCACAGATAGCGCAGCGATTCCTTATTCCCCTCCCAATAGGCGCTCAGGATAAGGTCATAGGCACCCTTTGCGCCTTCGAGGAACAGCACGGCATCGAACTGGCGATCGGCATTGGCGATGGCGCGCAGGCCGCTGGCGGCGGCAATATCGGCATGCTGTGCCTCAACAGCGACGCTGGAGGCGGGCGATTCGCCCTGGCCAATTGGCTGGCGAATGACCGCAGGCTGGCGCTCATCGGCCAGCGGGCGGGCCAAAGGCTCCTGCTCATGCCCCGTGCGTTTGCCGAGCACAGAATATAGACGCAGCCCCAGAAAGGCAGCGACCATGGCGAGCAAGACGATCTCAAATGTCACCAGCATTCGACCTTATCCATTTCCCATCGGCACCCGCCGATAGCAGAGACAACCAAATTCCCGGTTAACGCGCGTTGAACGCTGATCATCCGGCTCCCATTGGTTAACATAGGAGTGTGCGCGCCCGATATAAAGAGGATTGCGCCAAAAAATCGCAAGCGTCAATCGGGGCAAATCCCGCAACGCACCATTGCCCTTTGTCAGGGTCGCTGCTAGGCGCGTCGCCAATTTGGGGGTGGAAAACCCCGGCTAACCATGAAAGCACAAAAAATGGCCGAAGAAGAAGGCAATATCGTTTCTGAAACCCTGAAAGCCAATGGCGAGGATACCGCACCGGCGGTTGGCATGCTCAGCCAGTATATCAAGGATTTGTCGGTTGAAAATCCGAGCGCGCCGCAAAGCTATGCCTGGGAATCGACACCGCAGATCGACGTGCAGGTCAACATCCAGGTCAATCCGGTGAACGAGGAAGTGCACGAGGTCACGCTGTCGCTGTCGACCAAGGCATCGGGTGAGGAAGGCGTGCGCTTCAACGTCGAGCTGGAATATGCGACGCTGTTCGGCGTGCGCAATGTCGAGCCCGAACAGGCGCACCAGTTCCTTTACGGTGAGGCACCCCGCCTGATGTTCCCCTTCGCGCGCCGCGTGATCGCCGACGCGGTCCGCGACGCGGGCTATCCGCCGCTGGTGCTTGAACCGATCGATTTCAACTCGCTTTACCTCCACCAGCTGGCGCAGGCACAGGCAACTGCGGAAGCGCAACCGGCGGGCGAGGCCTAAGCCACAGTGAACCTAACGAAGGCATTGGGAACGGTTGGCGGGCTGACGCTCGTCAGCCGCATCCTTGGCCTTCTCCGCGACAATCTGTTTGCGCGCTTCGTCGGCGCGAGCTTTGCCTCCGACGCTTTCCTGATCGCCTTCAAGCTGCCCAACATGTTCCGCGCGCTCTTTGCCGAGGGCGCTTTTTCCTCCGCCTTCATCCCGATGTTCAACAAGAAGGTCGCGGAGGGCGGCGAGGACGGGCTGAAAGCCGGCATCAGCTTTGCCGAGCAGGCGCTTGCCGTGCTGCTCCCCGTGCTGCTGGTGATGACCATCGTCCTGCAAGCCGGGGCATGGTATGTCACGCTGCTACTGTCGGGTGGCTTTAACGGTGTTGGCGACGCGCAATTTTCCTATGCAGTCGAACTGGCGCGCTGGACCATCCCCTATCTGATGTTTATCAGCTTGGTGTCGCTGTTCGGCGGGATCCTCAATTCGCTAGGCAAATTCTGGGTGAACGCGGCAGCCCCGATCCTGCTCAACCTGACCCTGATTTCCGCGTTGCTGCTGTTTCAGGGCGATGACCCGCTGGTCACCGCGCGCTACCAGGCGATTGCGGTCAGCGTGGCGGGCTTGTTCCAGCTCATCTGGCTCGCCTGGGCGTGCAGGCAGAGCGGGGTCAGCCTGAAATGGCGCAAGCCTGTGTTCAACGCCGATGTAAAGAAACTGCTTTCGCTGGTTTGGCCCGCAGCCGCAGGGGCTGGCGCGGTGCAGATCAACCTTGTGGTCTCCACTGCGCTCTCAGCTGCGTTACTGCCGCACGGCGCAGTGACTTATATCTATATGGCCGACCGGCTGAACCAGCTGCCCTTGGGGCTGATTGGTATCGGGCTGGGCACTGTCTTGCTCCCCACCATCTCGCGGCAACTGGGCGCGGGTGAGGAGAAACAGGCGTCCACCACGCAGAACCGCGGGATGGAACTGGCGCTGCTGCTTACGCTCCCAGCCACCGTCGCGCTGATCGTTTGCGGTGAGCCGATCACCTCGGCGCTGTTCGGTTATGGCCGTTTCACCGCCGAAGATGTGACCGCCACCTCCTACGCACTCGCCGCATTCTCGATCGGGCTGCCCGCTTATGTGCTGATCAAGGTGCTGACCCCCGGCTATTATGCGCGCCACGACACGAAGACGCCGGTGCGTTTCGCGCTGATCTCAATGGCAGTCAACCTCGCGCTGAACCTCGCGTTGATCCCCACCATCGGCCATATCGGCCCGCCGCTTGCCACTGCTGTTGCCGCCACCGTCAACGTCGCCTTGCTTTACTTCACCCTGAAGAAGCGCGGCCATTTTG
>CAZSJE010000076.1:0-9841 GCA_964606835.1 uncultured Sphingorhabdus sp. | reverse complement strand
CCGCGCCAAAGGCCAGCCCCAGCCGTTCGAGCATCTTCACCATTTCGCCTTCGGGGACGTTGGTGCTGCCATTGAACGCCATATGCTCGATAAAATGCGCCAGCCCCTGCTCGTCCTCCGCCTCGGCCGCCGAGCCGAAATCGAACGCCATCCGCACCAGCACCTGGTTCTGCGGACGGTTGTTCGGCCGGATCGCATAGCGCAAGCCATTGGACAGACGACCGTAGATTATGCTGGAATCAGCCGGCAGATCGGTGGTTTCGCTGTTCCACGCTGCCGTGCGTTCGACGCCGGGGGGCGGTTTAGGATGCGGATTGGCGTTGATCGGCGTCGCGACGGCCAACAAGGATAGCGCGACAATACCCAGTCTGGAAAGCTTCCCCATCAGGCCCTTATGCCTGAAAAGCCGAAGCGTTCAATGGCCGCTGGTCGAGTTTACTTCCCCTTTCGCAGGCGGTGGCTGACAAGGTCGAGCACGGCCCCCTCGCCTTCCTCCGGCATCAGGCCAAGCCGTCGGGCGACTTCCTGATAGGCTTCGGCCTCTCCGCCCAGATCGCGACGGAAGCGGTCCTTGTCCAGTTTCTCACCGGTTTCTATGTCCCACAGGCGGCAGCCATCGGGGCTGATTTCGTCGGCCAGGATGATCCGGCTAAAATCGCCGTCATACAGCCGCCCGAACTCCAGCTTGAAATCAATCAGGCGGATGCCGATCGCGGCAAACATCCCGCACATGAAATCGTTGATGCGGATCGCCATCGAGCTGATGTCCTGCATCTCTTCCTGGCTGGCCCAGCCGAAGCAAGCGATATGCTCCTCAGCGACCAGCGGGTCGCCCAGGCTGTCATCCTTGTAGCAATATTCGAGCAGGGTATGCGGCAGCGGCGTGCCTTCCTCCAGCCCCAGCCGTTTCGACAAGGTGCCGGCGGCGACATTGCGGACGATGACCTCCAGCGGCACAATCTCAACCTGGCGGATCAACTGCTCGCGCATGTTCAAGCGGCGGATGAAGTGGGTGGGGATGCCGATATGCGCCAGCCGGGTGAATACATGCTCGGACACGCGGTTGTTGACCACGCCCTTCCCCGAAATCGTGCCCTTTTTTTGCGCGTTGAACGCGGTCGCGTCGTCCTTGAAATATTGGATCAGCGTGCCGGGTTCTGGGCCTTCATAAAGAATCTTGGCCTTGCCTTCATAGATTTTGCGGCGGCGAGTCATCGGGCGATCCGTTCTGTCGTAAAACTAAAGGACCCCGGCGGCCCGTAACCGCCGGGGTTTAACCCCCTATAGCCAAAGCGCGCAAAACGCGCAAATGGTGTCGCGGTAACCAAGCGAGTCCCTTTGCAAATAGATATAGACCTGCTGCTCCGCGCCTATGCCAATGGCATTTTCCCGATGGCCGACGCGCGCGACGATCCCAACGCCTATTGGGTCGAGCCTAAACGGCGAGCGATATTGCCGCTGGATGGCTTTCATGTGTCGCAATCACTGGCAAAGGTGATCCGGCAGGACCGGTTTCGGGTCACCTGCGATACGGCATTTGCCCGCGTTATCCGCACCTGCGCCGAGGCAACCGCCGACCGTCATGAGACATGGATCAATTCCTCGATCGAAGAAGCGTTTGTGGAACTTCATGCTTCAGGCCGCACGCACAGCGTCGAATGCTGGGCCGACGGGCAATTGGTCGGCGGACTTTACGGCCTGACGATGGGCCGCGCCTTTTTTGGCGAAAGCATGTTTTCGCGCGCGACCGACGCGTCGAAAGTGGCGCTAGCCTGGTTGGTGGCGCGGATGCGGATCGGCGGGTTCGTGCTGCTCGATTGCCAGTTCATGACTGAGCATTTGGCTTCATTGGGGGCAGTCGAGATCAGCCAGGCCGATTATCTGGCGCGCCTGCACGCTGCGCTCGATCAGGTCTCGACGGTCGCCTCGCCTTCGCTTTCGGCGGGCTCATCGACCTCTGGGGCGGGTGCCGGCGCAGGCGCCGCCTCGGCCTTGGGTCGCGACGGAGACTGGGGTGCGTTGGACTCGTTGCTGTCGGCTTCATCCGACGGCTCGACCAGTTCGCCCGGTGCCGGTTCTTCGCCGGGAAAGCTCATCTTGCAGGCCTTGACCCAGACGTCGTAGACCGGATGCTCCAATATATTGGCTGCCGGATTTTCCTTGAACAACCAGCCTGAAAACACCCAGCGCCAACGCTCGCTGTCATTGGTACCTGGCGGGCGTTCACGTACAGCCATGCGGACAAAGGCCCCCTGGTCGGCATAAGTTTCCCACGGCGCGGTGCGCTCGCAGGCGCGGACGAACAGCGCAACCTTGCCCAGCCGGACTGATTCTCCGGGTCGCAGTTCGAAATCACGGGTCTGGCCATTGCGTTTGTTGAGCAGGCTGATGACTGCAACCCGCTCCGCCATTGGCGTACCCAGCTGCTCACCGACGGCAGGCGGAATGTTCGCTGCATTGGCATTTTTGCCCTTGGCGGCTTTGGCTGTTTTGTCGGCTTGCTGCGTGCCCTGCTGCCCGCAAGCGGACAGCAGCAATGCGGCACCTGCCACCCCGATCAGCATGGCCTTGTTCATGCGGCGTCGGGGCTCCACGCCTGATAATCGCCGGTCGAGGCTGCGCGCCTTCCGCCTGCTTCGATTGCGCCGCTGGGCCGATAGGCCCCATCGGTCCCTGTCGGGTTGCCCGGCTGATCCTGCTCCCATGCACGCACAGGCGGCAAATAGCTTTCGGGCTCGCCGTCAAATGTATGGTGCAGCCAGCCATGCCATTCGGGCGAGACCCGCGCGGCATCGTTTGCGCCATTGTAGATTACCCAGCGCTTTTTGCCGTCTTTCGACTGAAAATAGCGATTGCCCTGCTCATCTTCGCCCACCGCACTGCCGTTTCGGCGGCTGTAAAGCTGCGTCCCGATGGTCGCGCCATCCCACCAGGTAAAGATTTTAGCCAAGATTCCCATGGCGTCCGCGATTAGGGGGAAGGAGCGTGGGGTGCAATGAAAAAGGGCGGCCAAACCTCCTTCCCCCTTGTCGGGAGGGGTTGGGGTGGGGGCGCGGCGCGTCTGCGCAACAAATGACTCAGAGGACGCCGCATGCTCGGAAGAAATATTGGCGCACAGACGTGCGCCGCCCCCACCCTTGATCCCTCCCCACAAGGGGGGGGAATTGCGGTCTATTTCCAGCTAACCTTGTCGCCTGCCGCGATCCCCAGCTCGCTTGTCAGCCCACCACGCAGCTCCAGGACGGCAGCGACCGGCGCAGTCGATTCGACCGGATCGGTGGAGTAGGGAATCGTATTTTCCGCAATATTTTCAATACTGCCATCGGCGCGGACAAAAATAATGTCGAGCGGGATGACCGTGTTCTTCATCCAGAAACTCGCCATGCGGGGTTTGCGGAAGGGAAAGAGCATGCCGCGATCGTCAGCGAGTTCGGTACGAAACATCAGCCCTCGCGCTTGCTGCGGCGAGGTTTCGGCGACTTCGACCGTGAAAGTGCGCGTCTGGCCGTTGGAGACAATGCAAAGCTCGATCTGGACCAGCCCCGCTTCGCTCGTCCCCTGCGCTTCGCCCGGCTGGCAGCCCGGCTGTTGCGCCCCGCCCGATGCCACCGCGCACGCCGACAGCCCCAGCAGTATCGGCAGCAGGAAAGTGCGAAACGTCATTGCCCGGTCCTCTTGCAGTTGATCCGCGCACTGCCCGCCTTGCGGATCAGGCAAGTGCCATTGCCCTCGATAGTGATGCTGCCCGACCCGCTATTGTTGATCTCGGCGATGTTGTTGACCGTCAGCAGCGTCGACGCAGGTCCGCTTTGCACCAGTTGCAGGTTCTGCGAAACCATTCCGCCGGAAATGAACTGCGCGCCGCCATCAATGGCCACTTCGCTGGTCAGCGCTGTACCCTTGGCGATGGTGAGCGAGCCATTACCGACGAGCATTGCCACCAGTTTGGATGCATTCAGGCTGCCGACATCGATCGCCCCGGCACCGCGTAATTCGATGCGCATGGTATCGGCAGCGAGCGCATTGGCCGTGACCTTGCCGGTGCCGATCAGCGCGACCTTACGGATGTCCCGGCCGGTGACGAAAATCGTCATCGGCCCGCTGTCGTTGCGGTTCGACGGAAAGCCGACGGTGCGGATGCGCACGACCTTGCCCTGCCGGTCAACGCGTAGCGCCCCCAGCTTGTTGCGTGGCCCCTCCGCCCGTGCCGACGGGGCCTTGCCGGTTTCCAGATTGACGGTCAGGTCGCCCTCGACAATCAGTTCCTCGAAACTGCCGAGCGAAAAACGCTGCTCGGCCGCCTGCGCGGAGGCCGAAAGCGTTAGCGCGAGTGACGCCAAAGCCAGCCGAAAAGTCATCGCTCAGTCCCCAACCAAATACGCAATGCAAGCGCTTATGGCGTTTGGGGCGGTGACGGTCAAACAACAAGCGTGGTTAGCTGCAATTCACCTTTCCCGAACCCATGATCGATTGCGTGCATTTCGCTCCGCCACTGACACTGACATTGCCGCTGCCTGCGATGTCGACTTTCACGGCACCGCTGGCGGTCAGGCGGACATCTCCCGAACCAGCAATATCGACATCGGCGTTGACGCTAGACAGATTGACCGCATCGACATTCCCCGAACCGGCAACATCAAAACCAGCGCTTTCCACTTTGCCTGCAACGCTGACGCTGCCTGACCCGGCAATTTCGCCCTTAAAGTTCTTGCCTGTGACATCGCCGATCTTAGCACTACCGGAGCCTGCGAGTTCGACCGAAACCTTGTCACCTGCCATTTTGTCAGCGGTAAAATCGCCTGACCCAGCGAGCGAAGCGGCGGCAAGCGTTGGCGCGGTAACGGTGATGGTGATGCCCTTGCTATCCTTGCCCCACCATTGCCCCTTTTCGCGACCGATGATGATCGTGCCATTGTCCATGGCGTAACGCAGCTTCTTGATCTGCTCTGCATCGCCTTCAGCGCGAATTGTAAATGTGTCGCCGGTGACAAACACAATATTGTCCGGCCCTACACCCTCGATTGCGGTAAAGGTGCCGGTGGTCGTGGCGGAGACGGTGATTGGCTTGCCGTCGGAGGTCAGCCTTTTGTCCTCAGCATTGGCGGAGAAGTTGCAGGCGGCGAGAGTGAGGGCCGCGAGCGGGAGGATGAGAAAGGATGGGATTTTCATGGCGTGGACTCCTGTGTGTATTGCACAGATAATACACTAATCGACCACTGCAACAAGCACAAAAAAGGGCGCCAAGCGGGCGCCCTTCCTTGATCGGGTTTGGCAGCCTTACTCAGCTGTCACATAATATTGTGGCGCGTTGACCTTCAGCACGTCCAAAATCTTCCCCAGCGCAGCCTTCTCGTCGGTCTTTTCCATCGCTGCCAGTTCGCGCGCCAAACGGCTCGACGCAGCTTCGAAAATCTGGCGCTCCGAGTAGCTCTGCTCCGGCTGGTCGTCGGGGCGGAAGAGGTCGCGGGTCACTTCGGCGATCGACACCAGGTCGCCCGAATTGATCTTTGCCTCATATTCCTGAGCTCGCCTGGACCACATGGTGCGCTTTACCTTGGGCTTGCCTTTCAGGGTTTCCATGGCTTCCTTCAGCGTCTTGTCGCTGGAAAGCTTGCGCATGCCAACACCTTCAGCCTTGTTGAAAGGCACGCGAAGGGTCATTTTCTCTTTTTCGAAGCGCAACACATAAAGCTCGAGCTGCATGCCGGCGATTTCCGAATTTTGCAGTTCGATCACGCGACCGACCCCATGCTTGGGGTAAACAACATAATCGCCGACTTCGAACGACACCGCAGTGGACGTCATAACTTGGACCCTTTCTGATTGTTTTTGGTGGCCGCGCCGGGGGCCAGTTTCTGGCAATCGTTTTCCGATTGATCGACCGGTGCGCCTAGTCCCGCATTAAATTTTTCTAGCTCCAAAGGGAGTTTCAGGAGGGCCATTTGCCCTTGTCGAAAAGTTTATAACAGATTCGCAACAAAATTACAATGTTGCATTGCGGAATGCCCCAAAGCCTATCTTTTGGTGTCAGGCGGAACCGATTTTGCGGATATTGGACCGGTCTTCGCCATCCTGCTGCGCCAGTTCCGACGCATCGATCCAGCAAAGATCCATGTGCGCCAACGCCCGGTCATCATGGCTGCGCAGGGTGATGATACCAATCGGCTTTCGGTCACGCTCATCGCACAACACAGGGTTGGACGGCACGCCCGTTTCCCATTTTTCCCCCCATTGCCGCATGGCAATCATTGCAGGCAGGAAATCGAGACCTTTAGCAGTTAACCTGTATTCCACTTTCCGTCGATCATCGGCACATGCCGCGCGTTGCAGGATACCGCTTTCGGTGAGGCGGGTCAGGCGGTTGGCAAGGATGTTTCGCGCAATTCCAATTTCGGTCAGGAATTCCTCAAAATGGCGGACGCCATTAAAGGCTGCGCGGACAATCATGAACGACCAACGTTCGCCGATCACTTCCAGCGCGCCGGGCAGGCCGCACTGGGCGATTTCGCTCAAAGGTTCGCGTAATTTTCCCATCTCCGGAGCAAGTCCTAACCGCATCTGCAAAAAAATCAAAGGGGCAATCAGTTTTTAGTTGCAACTTAAAACCTAATATAATAGGTGGTGATTCGCAACTGAAATTTTCGGTTGGCAAACAAGGTTGTCGGAGCGGCTCTGCACTTAACGCCCCAAAGGGCACGGCATTTCCCGGTTCGGCGTTCAGGACAAAAGGATTTTGAAATGACCCTCTCCCAGTCTTTCTCGCGCCTCGGCGTGTTCATTGGTGCTTTGGCCGCTACCGCAGGCGTGATGGCAATCCCCGCCACCCCAGTCCAAGCCGCCGGCACGCGCTATTATACGGTTGAGCTGGCCCAGCCGGCTGCTGCGAAAGAAGCCATCGTTCGCGGCGTGATGTTCAAGTGCGAAGGCACCAGCTGCCGCGCGCCGATCACGGGCTCCGCTCCGCGCAATGTCTGCGTAAGCGTTGCCAAGGAATTTGGTGCTGTTGCCAGCTTTAAGGCAGGTGACCGCGTGCTCGACGCGTCCGACCTTGCCACCTGCAATGCGAAGACCAAGGTAAACATCGCAAAGGACTAAATCCAACCACGACTTTCGGCTCTCCTCTCTAACCCCAATCCGTCGTAGTAAAGCTACAACGGGCCGGAGCCGGAAACTGAACGCGCCGAGGGGCACCCTGCCCTTCGGCGCTTTTTCATGCCAAAATGATTTTCCTGTTGCATCGCAGCGTAATTCCCACATCTTGGGTGGGCAATGATGCGGCAATATGAACTGGTTGAGCGGGTCCGTGCCTATGACCCGGACGTCGATGAGGATCGGCTGAACAAGGCCTATGTCTTCACCGTCAAGATGCACGGCTCGCAGAAGCGCGCATCGGGCGATCCCTATTTCAGCCACCCGGTCGAAGTTGCCGGGCTGATGACCGACCTGAAGATGGATGAGGATACCATCATCACGGCGCTGCTTCATGATACGGTCGAGGACACGCTGACCAGTATCGAGGATGTCGAGAGCAAATTCGGGCCGGAAGTCGCGCGGCTGGTCGATGGCGTCACCAAACTGTCGAAGATCGAGGCGCAGACCGAGGATGAGCGTGCAGCGGAAAATCTTCGCAAATTCCTGCTCGCCATTTCGGACGATATCCGGGTACTGCTGGTGAAGCTTGCCGACCGGCTGCACAATATGCGCACGCTGCATTTCATCAAAAGCCCGGAAAAGCGCCGCCGCATTGCCAAGGAGACGATGGATATCTATGCGCCACTCGCGGAACGCATCGGCATGTATGAATATATGCACGAGATGCAGCTGCTCGCGTTCGAGCAGCTGGAGCCTGAGGCCTATGCGACGATTACCCAGCGGCTGGACCAGATCCGCAAGGATGGCGATGTCAGGATCGAGGAAATCAGCCAGTCGATTGCCGCAGTCATGGAAAAGGCGGGGATCAAGGCGCGGGTGTCAGGTCGTGAGAAGCACCCTTACTCGATCTGGAAGAAAATGCAGGAGCGGCACGTCGCATTTGAACAGGTCACTGATATTAACGCCTTTCGCGTCATCGTCGACGATGTCGATGCCTGCTACCGCGCGCTCGGCGCGTTGCATCGCCGTTGGCAAATGGTGCCCGGACGGTTCAAGGATTTCGTCTCGACGCCCAAGCGTAACGGCTACCGATCGATCCACACGACTGTCATGTTCGCGCAAAACAAGCGGGTCGAGGTGCAGATCCGGAATGCCGATATGCACCGCGCCGCCGAATACGGCCTCGCCGCGCACTGGGCCTATAAACAGGATGACGCGCCCGATGGGCAAGCAGGCTGGCTGCGCGACCTGATCGAGATACTCGAAACCAGCCAGGATCCAGAGGAGCTGCTCGAAAACACGCGGATGGCAATGTATCAGGACCGCATCTTCGCCTTCTCTCCAAAGGGCGCGCTGCACCAGCTGCCCAAAGGTTCAACACCGGTCGATTTCGCCTATGCCGTGCACACCGATCTGGGTGACCGGGCGGTCGGCGCGAAGGTCAACGGCCGCCATGTACCCCTGCGCACAATGCTCAACAATGGCGACATGGTCGAAATTTTGCAGTCAAAGGCGCATGAGCCGCAGCCCAATTGGCTGAACTTCGTTGCCACCGGCAAGGCACGCGCCGCAATCCGCCGCCATGTCCGCCACCGCGAACGCGACGAGTTGATCCTGATCGGCAAGAAACTTTATGAAGAGGTGGTCGAGCGCATGCCCGGAAAGCTAGGGCAGAAGGCGTTGAATGCAGCGGTCACCCGGCTGGATCTGAAGACCACTGACGACCTGATGCATGCCGTCGGATCGGGCAAGCTAAGCCACCGCGAGCTGATGGAGGCATTGGTTCCCGGTTTCGACGCAGACGACTCCGACATCGAATGGCTGTCGCAGGAACGGGCGATTTCGATCCGCGGCCTGACCCCCGGTGTATCATTCGAACTGGGCGAGTGCTGCCACCCCGTCCCCGGCGACCGCATCGTCGGCATTCGCCGCGTCGACCGCCCGGTCGAGGTCCATACCATCCACTGCCAGCAACTCGACAATATTGAAGACGCCGACTGGATCGACCTGAGCTGGGGGCAGGAAAGCGATGGCGGCTCGGCGCGGCTGCGCGTAATTCTCCACAACCGTCCCGGTACGCTTGCGGAAATGGCAGGAATTTTCGGCTTTCATAAGGCGAATATCGTCAACCTGCGCATGACCACGCGCGATTCATCATTTCACACCTTCGAGGTGGATATCGAGGTGCACGACTTGCACCATCTGATGCGCATCCTGTCCGCCCTGCGCGCCTCCGAAGCAGTCGCGCAGGCGGACCGGGTGTTCGATTAACCGCCGACGATCACTTCGCCGCGCGGGCGAACGATGTAGCCGCGTTCGACCATCTCCTTGGTATAGTCTTTGCGGGCATCGCGCAGCTCCTGATTATATTCTGCCCAGGCCTCGCGCTTGTCCTGCTGCGATTTGGCCCGGCGAAGGTCCTTGCGCAGTTCGTTCTCGGCCTCTTCAATGTCAGAGCGATAGTCGTACCAGTAATTGTTGCGTACCCCTGCCAACGGTGCCTTCAGGATGTGAACATGATCGGCGCGGCCCGGATGTGCGTCAGCCTGCAACGCCCAGCCTGCCGCGATAGCAAGCGCAAGACCGGCCACGGCAATGAGCGGCGCGCGTTTGCGCCAGGGACTGGGCGGCGGCCCGAACTGGATGGGCCCGTTGTTGCGCGGCGGGCGTTTGTTGTGACCCTCGCGGAAAGTTCCTGCCATGCTGATTCTCCATGGCCCCCTTTATATTGCGACTCTGCTTCCCACTG
>CAZSJE010000075.1:5039-9939 GCA_964606835.1 uncultured Sphingorhabdus sp. | reverse complement strand
AATGGCCACCGGCTGGAACTGGCCTGTGACATCGGCACCGAAGAGCAATATGCCGAGTTGAAGCGTGTCGCGCCGGTGATGCTGGAGGAATGGAGCCAGACGAAGACCGCACCCAGACATGCCGACTGGTTGCACAAGGAGCCGGTGGCGGCGTCGGAGTGAACGACTTACTGAAATGTGGTTTCCAGCGCGGGACGCCCGACCTTGGCCGTTTCGGTCTTGGGCATTTGCGTCTCCAGTGCGCTCAGCCATTTGCCTGTTTCGTCCCCAATCGAGACTTGCGGGTTCGAAGCATCGAGCTTCAAGCCATCTTCCCATTTGTCGATCAGGCTGGTCGCCTCCTCCGCAGCCTTGGCCAGCGGCTGGGGTTTGCGCAGCGCATTGTTGATCAAAGCGTCGCCGAAAAAGGTCCAATCGTTGCCGGACGTGCAACCAAAGGATGGGCGGCTCGAAGAAGCTGCAGTGACGATGATGCTGTCGCTGTCGGCCAGTTCGGATACGAACACGCCCGAATAGCAGGCGGAAATCAACAGCACGCGCCGCTTGATCCCCAATTCGTCGAGCATCGCTTTCATCCTCTTTGGCGCAATCATGCCAAGCCCGTTATTGCCGTCGCGATAGACGATCCCCAGTTTCTTGTCGCCATGCGAGGTGGTGTAGAGGACAAGCACGTCCTCTTTCACATCCATCTTCGCGGCTATCGATGCGAGTGCGGCGGCAAGGTTGGCAGGCGAACCTTGCGGCGCATCACTGGCCCCCGCGGCAAGCCGCAACGAGCGGGTGGAAGCGCCAAATCGCCGTTCAAGGACGTTGAGCGTTTCCGCCGATTCTTTCTGGAACACGGGATCGGAATCGAGCCCGATGACAACGACATAGGCATCGACTGTGCCTTTTCGTTGCGGGGCGATCTTGGCCAATGCCTTGGTCAGCCGGTCGTGCTGCGCCAATTGCCAGCCAGCGCTGCGGTTCTGCTCCATTGACCAGCCGCTGATCGCCATGCCTTCATTGATTTGGGCCGACGAGGCCGTCGCCAGAAACAGCGAAAGCGCCAGCGCCGACATGATTTTTCCCGTGCGCATTTTCACCACGACCCTCTCCCGCTGTTGCCCGACCGGGATAATCGCGTCATGACGTGGCTGCAACCGAAAGGATCAATATGAAACTTGCCTCTTTGAAATCGGGCCGCGATGGCAAGCTGGTCGTCGTGTCCAACGATCTGGCCTGGTACGCCGATGCCGGACATATTGCCGCGACCCTGCAAGCAGCGCTCGACGACTGGCAGCGGATCGCCCCGCGTCTGGAGGCGCTGGCGACCGATCTGGAGCATGATGTTATCCCGAAGCAGCGGTTTCACGAGCATGATGCGGCGTCGCCACTGCCACGCGCCTATCAGTGGGCCGACGGTTCAGCCTATGTGAACCATGTGGCACTTGTGCGGCGGGCGCGCGGAGCGGAGATGCCCGAGAGTTTCTGGCATGATCCGCTGATGTATCAGGGCGGATCGGATGGATTTCTGGGGCCGCGCGACCCGATACCTCTGCGCGACGTTGCATTTGGCTGCGACATGGAGGCTGAGGTCGTAGTCGTGACCAGCGATGTGCCGATGGGCGTTAGCGCGGAGGAGGCGCGGGAGCATATTTTGCTGGTCGGTCTGACCAACGACGTGTCTTTGCGCGGCCTGATCCCCGATGAATTGGCCAAGGGTTTCGGCTTTTTCCAGTCGAAACCTGCCAGCGCTTTCTCACCAGTGTTCGTCACGCCCGAAGCGCTCGGAGAGCGATGGGATGGTGGCAAGATGCACGGTGCCTTGTGCGTCGATCTGAACGGCGCGCCGCTGGGAAGGGCTGACGCCGGGACCGACATGACTTTCGATTTCGGCCAGCTGATCGCCCACGCTGCCAAGACGCGGAATCTTGGCGCGGGAACGATTATCGGTTCGGGCACTGTTTCCAATCGCGATGCCGATGGCGGGCCGGGCAAGCCGATCAGTGAAGGCGGGCTGGGCTTTAGCTGCCTTGCCGAAGTGCGCACGGTGGAGACCATCCTGCACGGCAAACCCGAAACGCCGTTCATGAAGTCGGGCGACACCGTTCGCATCTGGATGGAGGACGCGCGTCATCATCCGATCTTTGGCGTGATCGAGCAGGAAGTGGTGGCCGCCTGAATCGGCGGCCACTCAAAGCCTAGAGAGAGAAGGCGTCGGCGATCGAACAGGCCGCCGGGCCCAAAATTACGATGAACAGCACCGGCAGGATGAAAAGGATTAGCGGCACCGTCATGATCGCAGGTAGCCTTGCAGCCTTTTCCTCGGCACGCATCATGCGTTCGTTGCGGAATTCGGCCGACAATACGCGCAGCGCAGAGGCAAGCGGCGTACCGTATTTTTCGGTTTGGATCATGGTTGTGACCACACCTTTGACCGCATCCAGATTAACCCGATAGGCGAGGTTTTCGAACGCCATTCGACGCTCGGTCAGGAAGCCGAGTTCGATTGCCGTCAGCGCGAACTCGTCGCCCAGTTCGGGATAGCCCCGGCCCAGTTCCTTGGCCACGCGGTTGAAAGCAGCGTCGACCGTCAAACCTGCCTCTGCACAGATCACCAACAAATCGAGCGCATCGGGCAGGCCCTTGCGGATAGAATCGGTGCGTTTGGTGATCAAATTCTGCAGATAGATATCGCCGGCTTTATATCCAAAAATCGTGCCCCCGGCGAAGATCATGAACTTTTTGAACGGGGTATAGTCGGCAAGCCCGCCCATTGCGTAAATCCAGATACCCAGCCCACCACCCAATAGGATGGGGCCGATCAGACGACCGAAAATGATGATGACGGCCAGTTCCTTGCGGCGGATCCCGGCCTGCGCCAGTTTCTGCTGGACTTCCTTAATCTGTTCGTCTTGCAGGACCTTCATCGATCCCAGCCATTGCCGCATCTGGTCGGTGGTGCTCGTGTTGCGGACAAGCTTAGCGCGCTTCTTCGATGTCGAAGCAGTGATACCGGCCTTTAACTGTTCACGCCGCTCGACCAGCGATTTGACGCGCTTGGCCATCGGATCCTTCATCTTGATCGCGCCGTAAAAGGCCAGAATGGCCGTTGCGGTGGCAATCGCCAACAGCACCGTGGCTGCGGTGTAGACGTCGTAGCCCATGAAGGTGGGGGCTGTGGGAGCCAATGCTGCAAAAATCATGACTATGCGCCCCCGCTAAATTTCGAAACTGACCATTTTGGCCATGATGAATGCGCCAATGGACATCCAGATCGCGCCGCCAACGCCAGCGATAATCAGGCGCGGCTCGTAAAAGAATCCCGCAAGATATTCGGGGTTCACGTACCAGACCATCGCAAAGACGAAAAAGGGCAGTGATCCGACGATATAGGCCGAAGCTTTGGATTCGGACGACATAGCCCGGATTTTCAGCTTCATCTGCGCACGCTTGCGCAGCACGTCGGACAGGTTGCTGAGCGTCTCTGCCAGGTTGCCCCCCGTTTCGCGCTGGATTGCCAGCGTGATCACGAAAAACTGGAACTCGGGCGTTCCCAGTCGGTCGGCAGTTTCCTGGAGCGATTCCTCCATGGTTTTGCCGATCTTGATCTTTTCGGTCACGACCCGGAACTCTTCGCCGACAGGTCCGGGAATTTCCTTTGCCACTACGCCTAGCGTTTCGCTGACCGGCAGGCCAGATTTCAGGCCTCGGACCAGCAGCTCGATGGCATCGGGAAAGCGGGCGGTGAAATTTTTGATCCGCCGGTTTATGGCCATCTTTACAACCAAATGCGGAATCCATGCGCCCGCCGCAGCGCCAAAGCCCACCGCCAGATAAATCGGTGCGCCTTTGATAAAGAAGAACAGGAACACCAGGCCAAACAGCCCTAATGACACATTGGTATATTGCTTGATCGTCCAGTTCTTGCCCGTTTGCTGCAAGCGCAGGCGGACGCGGTCGGAGAAGGAAAGCTTGTCGCCAACGGTCAGGTTGATCGGTCGGCGCGAAGCAATCGCCTTGCGCATCTGCTGTTCGACTTGTGCGGCTGCGCTGTCCGAATAGCGAGCGCGAAAGCCGTTCAACCGCTTGGTGGTCGAATTTCCGCCCGTGCTGAAAAACAGGTAGCCGAGCAGTCCGAGGACCAGGACCACTCCAACAAGGATTAGTGCAAATTGCGTCATCAGCCGCCTGTCCTACGGAAAAACCCCGGTCGCCCCATGACGGAGCGACCGACCGATCATTTCTTTTTGCTCAGCATCGACGTGAAGCCGCCGAGCATGGAGCCTTTTTTCTTCTTGCCGTCCTTGGCCTCGCCTTCGGGAGCGCCTTCGACCGGCAGGGCTTCCTTGATCAGGTCGACCAGCGACGCGATGCCGGTGCCGACCTTGCTCGACTTGGCACCCTCGACCACCGGCTTGCCCGCTTTTGAGGCCTGGATTGTTGCTTTGCTATCGAATGGCAGCACCAGATCGAGCGTGCGTTCGATCGAGGTTTCAAAATCCTTGCGCGTCACTTCGCTTGCCGTGTTTTGCACCTTGTTGGCCACGACCAGCACCTGACATTGCGGTGCGTTAGAACGGAACCAGGCGAGCAGGCGGATCGCATCGCGTGCGGACGCAAGCGTCAGCTCGCACACGATTACAATCATGTTCACCTCTTGCAGCAAGTGCGGATAGGCAATCAGCATCCCGCGCGGCAGGTCGATCACGCTGTTTTCGAACGCCGCCTTGAACTCTTCCTGCAACTGGTAGAACGCTGAACCATCGCTCAAAATCGGGCTGCCGATGGGCGCCTCTGCCGAGAGGATCGAGAGCTTTTCATTGCCCTTGATCATGGCACGTTCAATGAAAAGGCCATCGATGCGGCCCGGATTGTCGATCGCATCGGAAAGGCCGCGACCGGGTTCGAGATCGAG
>CAZSJE010000075.1:2704-4939 GCA_964606835.1 uncultured Sphingorhabdus sp. | reverse complement strand
AAATCGCGGTACAGGCGAACATCGTTCACCTGACCCATCGCAATCACCATCGTGCCGGGCTCGCAAACCTCGGCCAGGCTGTTGATATCGTTGATCGGGTCACCCGATTCGGAAAGATCGACCAGCAGGATTTGCGGGCTTGCAGCAACCGATAACGACTGGACCGCATTACGCAGCCCGCCCTTATTGGCCTTTTCCTGGGCCCAGCCCATATCGTCGCAAACCGTGCGCACGACATCGAGCGTCAGGTCGTCGCAGATATAGGCACTGAAGGGATCGCGGTTGCCGGTCGCTCCGGATTTCCATGGCGCGTTCATTTATGCTCTCCTGCTCAATTGCCGGACTTCGGGGGACGACCGGCCGCATGATCGTTGCGGAGGCGCGACTTGCGCCCGCGCACCAGATCTTCGGGGTCGGATACCATTGCCGCCATGTTGCTGTTGGTGGCGCAGCCATAGTTGGGATGGTTGCTGGTGTTGAAATTGGCGTCGGTTGTCTTTGTCCAATTGGGACAATTCGGCACGCTGGCCGTTGAGCGGGTGACCACGATCCGTGCCGTTCCCGGAGCGATGCGTCCGTTCGTAACGGGCGCTGTTTCCGCCAAAAGCATGCCGTGATCGGCAGCCATCAGGGCGATCTGATCGCGCGTGGCGCTATTCGCCATGCCGTCGCCATAGTCGATCGAGATACGGTCGCCGAAACCGAGGTCAAGGGCGTCGAACCAGCCGGAAACACGGTTGCGTTCGCTGTCGCTGATACCGGCATATCCATCGATGTTGACGTCAATTGCATAGTTGGTGCGCTCGACCACCGGCTGGTTGGTCGAATACATCGACGTGTTGGCGCCGGTTGCACCCATCGCTCCGCATCCCGCAAGGCAGAAGGCCAAAGCTGCAGTCGCAATGATGTTCGCTTTCATGGTCGTTCTCCTTGAAGTTGCTTATTCGAAGCTGAAGCCCGGGCCGTCGGCCTTGGCAGCGGTTTTGGTGGCACCCTTTTTGGGCTTTTCAGCCAGCGCAGGTGCGTCATCGGTGATCGATCCCATCGTCGGGCCTTGCGGCGCATCGGGCGCTACCGTCGGGCCGGGCCGCTGCGGCTGCCCGCTCACATTGGTTGCGTCCTTGTTCAAAAGGACGCGTTCCAGGTCGCTCGGCGTATTGTAACCGTCGGTGGGCAAGGATATCTCCGATTCAGAGACCGGCTTGACCAAATAGGGCGTCACGACAATGACCAGTTCGGTCTGGTTGCGCCGCCATCCGTTCGAGCGGAACAGGCTGCCAACGACCGGGACATCGCCGAGCCCCGGATATTTGTCGACTGAGCTCGCGGCCTGATTCGACATCAGCCCGGCAATCATGAAACTCTGCCCCGATCCCAGTTCCACAGTGGTATCGGCCATACGCGTCAGCAACGCGGGAATTTCCGTGCCGTTGATGCGTACAGCCCCCTGCGTCGAAATGTCGGACACTTCGGTTCGTAGCTGCAGGCGGATCCGACCGTCGGACAGAACCTGCGGGGTGTAACGCAGGTTTACGCCATAGCTTTGCTGTTGCACCGAAATCGCGCCAAAGCTGTCGGCCACCGGAATGGGGAAGGACCCACCCGCCAGGAACTCGCCGGTTTCACCGGACAGGGCTGTCAGGTTGGGATTGGCCAGCGTCGACGACAAACCGGCACGCTCCGCAAGGTCGAAGGCAGCTGCGACATCGAGGCCGAACAATTTGCCCGCTATGTTGAGGATGTTCGCTCCGCTTGCGTTGTTGAACTTGAACTGCGTCGAAGCGATGTTATTCAGAAACTGGCCGGTCTGAGGGTTGAACGGCAGTTGCAGCCCGCAATCGTTCGGCAGGCCATAAGCCGTGCAGGCATTGATAACGGGAAGGTTCAACGGGTTGGCGTTGTTGGTGATCGTGGCCTGGCGACCGCGCCCAATCCCGAATACGAACCCCCCGCCATTGGCATCGCGCGTGGTAAAGTTGCTCGAAATTTCCTTCGCCAGCGACCTGTTGACCTCGGCAATACGCACCTGCAAATTCACCTGAAAAGGCGTTGCGGTGCGGATACGACTGATGACTTTAACCTCACCGCCAGCAGAGCCCATCGATGCATTGTTAAGGTAGAATTTCGCCAGTTCTTCGGCCGTCACAATGTCCTGCGGACTGTCCACAGTACCTGTCAGCAGCACGCCGCCGGAGATCGGGGTAACCCGGATGTCGGCATCGGGCATTGCCATGC
>CAZSJE010000075.1:0-2604 GCA_964606835.1 uncultured Sphingorhabdus sp. | reverse complement strand
GTCGGCTGCTTGCTGATCTGGCTCAGGATGCGCTCTTCCTCTTCGGGCGACGCGCCCTTGGGGAGGTTGACCGAGCCGGAGGCAAGCGCCTGTTCCAGTTCGGCAGCATTGTCGGCCAGTGCCCGCAGCGCGAGGCTGAGCGTCCCGATGGTCTGCGCGACCGAGATTTTTTCTGCGATGCGCGGTGTGACCTCTAGCGTTACCAGCTTATATTCGGAAACGATGGTATTACCGTTTTCGTCCTTCGCGGGTTGCGACCGCTGGTCGGTGGCAAGTACGCGCAGGTTGCGGATGATCGTTTCGGAAACCTTCAGCACATCGCCAGTGCCCTGACCTGCGACATTTTGCGTCAGCACCAGGTCGACACGGTCGCCGGGGAAGACGAAGCCTGCAACGCCCGTGAGTGCGGAAACGGGAACGGTAACGGCACGCATGCCGGGGCCGAGCGCAGCAGCCAGGAAGCCACGGTCGCCGGGCGAAACAAGCGAGCCCTTGGTGAGTGGCTGGCCAGCAGTGATCGGGTTACGAACCACAGTGCCAATCAGCTCCTTGGTAACCTGATCGCCTTCTGGGCTTTCGCCCTGACCTTCGGGCTTCATGAAATAGGCGGCCTCAACGAGCTCCTTGGGCCATGGCTGATAGCGGAACGCATCGGCTGTGATGATTGTGCCCACGGGAAGCGCGCGGGTCGCGACCAGGACTTGCGGTCCGGTCGGCTCAGGCGGTTTGGCCGCCGCGACAGGGGCAGGATCGCCTCCACCGAACATCGTTCGCGCCATGAAGGCAGCAAGCACGGCAATCACCAGCGCAGCCACCAGCAAGATGAGTTTTTTCCTATCCATGACGAACTAAGCTCCTGAAAGGTCCCCTATGTGGAACCTGCTATTCATCCAAAATGGTTAAAAATCTGTTCACCGGCCACACAAAGGCCAGCAACGGCTATCGCCACGCCATAGGGGACCCGCACAGGACCGCTTTCGCGGCGAGCCTTGTGAATCCCCCAGAAAATGATGGTTACCAGCGCACCAAGCAGCGATGCGATAAGCAGCATGCGCATGACCCAAATCCAGTCGAACCAGAGCGCCAAAGCACTGAAAAGCTTCACATCCCCGCCTCCCATCGCACCGAAACGGAACATCAGCGCGAAAAATATGAAGACGATGACGGCGATGGCGAGGTGGAAACCGATCGAAACCAGATTGAAGTCGCCGACGGCATACCAGTAGAGCGGCGCCGCCAGCGCGATTGGCGCGGTTACACTGTTCAGAATCAAACGGTAACGTATGTCGGTATATACCGAAACAAGCAGCCCGATTGCCAAGCCGCCCAGCAAGACGTAGATGAGGAATTGCGTGTCCATTCGGGCCGCGTTAACCATCAAAGCTTAGCAAAAGGTAACCATGGCCGCTTCGCAAATGCTGTTCGACCGCCGCGCTATCCCGGCAGTGGCGACCGAAACGGTCTGGAGCGCCGCCGATGGCTGGCCAATCCGCCGCATCGATTGGGCGCGGAGCAACACGCCGCGCGGGTCGTTGCTGTTCCTGCCGGGTCGCGGCGATCATTATGAGAAATATCTTGAGACGCTCGACGAATTGGCGCGTGACGGCTGGCGCGTAACGGCAATCGACTGGCGCGGGCAGGGCGGTTCGGGCCGGCTGCTTGCAGACACGCATATTGGCCATATCGACGATTTTTCGACCTGGATTGCTGACTTGAAGGATTTCTGGGCGGATTGGAAAGCGACCTCGCCAGGACCGCATGTTGTGTTGGCGCACAGCATGGGTGGGCATCTGGCGATGCGCGCGCTAGTGGAAAAGGGCATCGATCCGGTTGCCTTGGCGCTGTCGGCACCGATGCTTGGCATACAGACAATGGGGCTGCCTTACGGTGTCCACCATGCCATCGCACGCTTCATGATGGGCCTCGGCGACCCCAATCGCGCTGCCTGGAAGGAGGGCGAAAAGCCGATGTCGCCGCTTAATGTCCGGCACCATATCCTGACGCACGATGACGATCGCTACGCCGACGAGCTCTACTGGTGGCATGCGCGGCCCGAAATCCGGCTGGGTCCGCCGAGCTGGCACTGGGTCGAACGCGCAATTACCTCGACGCGGATGTTGGCGGAGCCGGGGGTGATGGAGGCGGTCAAAACGCCCACGTTGCTGATGGCGACGACGGCGGATAAACTTGTCGATACCAAGCGCATCGTGCGCGACGCCAAGCGCCTGCCGTATGCGGAGTTGCTGTTGTTCGGCAAGGAAGCGGCACACGAGCTGCTACGCGAAGTCGATGCCGTGCGTGACCGCTGCATGGCGGCGATCCGCAGCTTTTTTGACAAGCACGCGCCAAAGGCATGAGCGATTTCGATATCGCCATAATCGGGGCGGGGATTGCAGGCGCCAGCCTTGCAGCGGAAATCGGGCGTGAACGCTCGGTGCTGTTGCTGGAGGCGGAGAGCCAGCCCGGCTATCATTCGACCGGCCGTTCGGCGGCCTTTTGGGTGGAGACCTATGGCGGCCCTGCGGTCCAGCCGCTGACCAGTGCATCGGGCGCATTTCTGGCAGCACCACCGCCGGATTTTTCCGAGCGAGCGCTGTTGACGCC
>CAZSJE010000074.1:0-10013 GCA_964606835.1 uncultured Sphingorhabdus sp. | reverse complement strand
TGGGACTTAAACGCATCGATTCCTTCCCCGGTTTCGGCTGAAATCAAGAAAATATCATCCTGCTTTGCCGCGATATTTTCAAGTTCGTCGCGCTTGTCCGTGTCAAGCAGGTCGACTTTGTTCCAAAGCTCGACGATCTGCCCGCTCGCTTGGACATCGATCCCCAATTCGCCCAAGATCCGCAGCACATCGTCGCGCTGCGCCTTGCTTGCTGGATGCGCGATGTCGCGGACATGGACAATGATGTCTGCGCTGGTCACTTCCTCCAGTGTCGCCCGGAATGCCGCAACCAATTGGGTGGGCAGATCGGATACAAAGCCCACTGTATCGGACAGGATAGCCTTCTCCACGCCCGGCAAGCTAACCTCACGCAAGGTCGGATCTAGCGTCGCAAACAGCATGTCCTCGGCGAGCACTTCCGCGCGGGTCAGGCGATTGAACAGCGTCGACTTGCCGGCATTGGTATAGCCCACAAGCGCAATGGTCGGCCAGGGCGCGCGCTTTCGACGCGCCCGGTGCAGCCCGCGCGTGCGCTGCACCTGAGCCAACTCGCGGCGCAGCCGGGCCATCCGGTCGCGGATCATCCGACGGTCGGCCTCGATCTGCGTTTCACCGGGACCGCCCAGAAAGCCAAAGCCACCGCGCTGCCGCTCCAGGTGGGTCCAGCTGCGCACCAGACGGCCGGCCTGATAGTCCAGATGCGCCAGCTCAACCTGCAATCGCCCTTCGGCAGTGGCTGCGCGCTCGCCAAAGATTTCGAGAATCAGCCCAGTCCGGTCGATGACCTTGACCCCGGTCTTTTCCTCCAGATTGCGCTGCTGGATCGCGCTAAGCGCGCCATCAACGATCAGCAAATCGGCTTCCAGCTGTTCGATCCGCTCTGCTATCGCCTCAACCTGCCCTCCCCCCAGCAGCGTCGCAGCGCGCGGGCTGCGCACACGATAATCCTTCTTTTCAAGCACGTTAAGTCCGATTGCCTGTGCCAGTCCTTCGGCTTCTTCAAGCCGCGCCGCTGCGCTAACTGCACTGGTCCCCGGCAATTCGGGATAAACGATCAGGGTGCGGGCGCCGCGGGCGAATTCGTCGGCGCTGTCGCGGTTGAAAACGCTCAATCGGCCTCCCCGTCGGCATCCTTGTTATATTCGGCAAGGTTCACCGGATGGGCTGGCTGAATGGTCGACACGGCATGTTTGTAAACCAGCTGCATCGTCCCGTCGCGTTCCAGCAATAGCGAGAACAGGTCATAAGCAGCAATCGATCCTTGCAGCATCACCCCGTTAACCAGGAAGGTTGTCACCGGTTCCCGCTTGTCGCACATGGCAAACAGAAACACGTCCTGCAGCATGCCGGGTTTCAGCTTGGCCTGCGCCATCATGTCCTCGAACGGTTTGCGGTCGGGGCTGTGTGAAGGCATGACGGTCGAAATGCTGTGCTTGTAGACCAGCTGTGACTGGCCATCGCGGCGAAGCAACACCGAGAAATTGTCGAACCAGGTAACCACGCCCTGCAGCTTCACGCCCTTGACAAGGAACATTGTGACTGGCGTTTTCGATTTGCGGAGCGAATTCAGGAACAGGTCCTGGAGGCCATTGGATTTTTCAGTCATTATTTTTTCCGTTTTTATTGCTGTTGGGTGTTTGGGAGAAGCGGGACAGCGCAATAAAATTACGTCATCCTTAACGGTATATAGCACATTACACAGTGCTGACGCACACAAAATAACGAAAATATGGCCGGCTCTCAGCCGACCTGATCGTCGATGTCGTCCGCCCCCTTGCGCACGGTGATACCCAGCAACTTCATTTTCCGGTGCAAGGCCGAGCGTTCCATGCCGACAAAGGCCGCCGTTTTTGAGATATTCCCGGAAAAGCGGCGAATCTGGACCTGCAAATATTCGCGCTCAAAAGCTTCGCGCGCCTCGCGAAGCGGCGCGCCCATCAGCGCATTTACCGCGCCGGGGGGGGTCGAATAGCTGTTCGCCACCTCTGCCGGCAGCATGTCCGCCTCGATCAACTGTATCTTGTCCGACGGTGCCAGGATGATCGTTCGTTCGATGATGTTGCGCAATTGCCGGACATTTCCCGGCCATTCGCAGGCCTGGAGCGCCGCAATGGCATCCGCTGAAAATTGCGGCGGTGGGATGCGATGTTCGGTTGCAAAGCGCGCGGCATATTGATTGGCAAGCAGTGGAATATCCTCGCGCCGCTCCGACAGAGGCGGGATGGCGACCGGCACGACATTCAGCCGGTAGAACAGGTCTTCCCTGAACCGGTTGGCGATGATTTCGGTCGTCAGGTCGCGTGCCGTCGCCGAGACAAAGCGGACATCGACGCGCACTGGCCGGCTGCCGCCCACGCGGGTGAAGCTTTGCTCGGTCAGCACGCGCAAAATCTTGCCCTGCGTCGGATAGGGCATGTCAGCGACTTCATCGAGAAACAAGGTTCCACCATGCGCGCGTTCGAGCATACCGGCATGGACGAGCTGTCCATTCTCTTCGACGCCGAACAGTTCCTCCTCAAACCGGTCGGGGCCGAGGCGCGCGGCGCTGACCGAAATGAACGGCGCATCGGCGCGTGGGCTCCAACCATGCAGCAGGCGCGCAGCCACCTCCTTCCCCACGCCTGCCGGGCCAGTGATCAGCAGGCGGCTGCCCGTTGCAGCGACTTTCTTCAGCGTCGCCCGGACATTGTTGATCGCTGCCGAGGAACCGGTCAGTTCCTCCGCTTGCCCGACAATCGCGCGCAACGAGGCATTTTCGGCGCGAAGCCGCTCTGTTTCGGTACCGCGTGCGACCAGGTGGAGCAACTTCTCCGCCTCGAAAGGCTTTTCGATGAAATCGACTGCCCCTTGCGAAATGGCGGCAACGGCCGTGTCGATATTGCCATGGCCCGAAAAGACAATGACCGGGATATTGGCGTCCCTGCCCTTCAAAACCTTCAGCAATTCCAGCCCATCCATCGATGATCCGCGTAGCCAGACATCGAGCAGGATCAGCGATGGACGCCGTTCGTCATATGCCTTCAGCGCGTCGTCTGCGGTTGCGGCAGTCCGCGTTTCATAGCCGTCATCTGACAGCACGCCGGCCACCAGTTCGCGAATGTCTTCTTCATCGTCGACGATCAATATGTCGAGGGCCATAGGCGCGCTTTCATTTTGTTTCAGTGTCGGAGGTGGTTGCCAGACCGGATGCTACAACCAGCCTTTCGGGATAAAAGCGCAGGGTCACGGTCGCACCGCCGCGGGCGTTGTCCTCGAACAGGATCTCGCCCTGATGTTCCTCGACAATCTTTTTGACAATGGCGAGGCCGAGGCCGGAGCCGCTGGCGCGGGTGGTGACATAGGGTTCGACGAGACGTTCTTTGCCTTCGGGAAGGCCAATGCCATTGTCGCTGACGATGACGTCAAGATGGCCGGCTTGATTCGCGATGGCCACTTCGACCGAACCTTCCAACGTATCGCCATCGCGGTCGCGGCGGGCCTCTATCGCCTCCGCTGCATTTTTGAGGAGATTGGTGATGGCTTGCCCCAACTGCCTGCGGTCGCACAGCAAGGCAGGCGAATCCTCGGGCGCGCGGAATCGGAAAGCGATGTTGCTGTGCGCAACCTCAAACAGAAACACCGAATGGCCCACGATATCGGTCAGGCTCTCATCACGGAACACCGGTTTTGGCATCCGGGCAAAGGAGGAAAATTCGTCGACAATGTTTCGCAAATCGCCGACCTGGCGGACGATCGTGCCGGTCAGCTGGCTGAACACATCGCTGCCATTTTCGATCTGTTTGCCAAAACGGCGCTGGAGCCGCTCGGCCGCGAGCTGGATCGGCGTTAGCGGGTTCTTGATCTCGTGCGCGATCCGGCGGGCGACATCGGCCCATGCAGCCTGTCTCTGGTCGGTCAGCTGTTGGGTGATGTCTTCGAAGGTTATGACATAGCCTGTCTCGCGCCCGGCAATCTTCACTGCATAGGTTTGCGGCTCGGTGCCATCGCCAACCTGGACGATGGCCTGGCGCCGCCCCTGTTTGACCAGATCGGCAAGAAAAGGGGCAACTTCCGTCAGTGTTGCCCCTGCCAGCGCTCCTTTGTGTCGGTTCAGATGCTGTTCCGCTGTAGCATTGGCGAGCCGGATTTTGCCTTCCTGGTCGGTGCTCAGCACCGCTGCAGAGACTGATTCAAGGATGGTTTCGATGAAGACGCGGCGATCTTCCAGCTGACGGTTGGCCGACAGCAGGTTCCCAGTCTGGCTTTCGAGCCGCTCGGTCATACGGTTAAAGGATTGAGCAAGGAAGCCGACTTCGTCATTCTGCAAATCATGGTCGGCGACGCGCGCGCTAAGGTCGCCCTCTGAAATGCGCTGCGCTGCCTGCACCAGATTGTTGACGGGGCGGACAAGCCGGTCGGCCACAACCAGCGCTATCCAGGTTGCCAGCCCGATGATGATCAGCGAGGTGAAATAGAGCAGCGCGTTATATTGAAACTGCAAATTGCGCGATCGTGCCACCATCGCGCGATAGTCGTCGAGCACCGACTGCGCCTTTTCCCCGAGCATGAACGATGGCACGGTGATCGCGCGGCTGGCATAGAGATAAGTGTTACCGCGATCGCCCAATCGGGTGACCGCTTCAATCCGATCAGGTGCCGCAGACACCACAAGATTTTCGCCACCAAGCAGCCGTTTCAGGTTTGCCGCGTCGATCCAGACGCTGCGGCGGCTATCGTCGGGCGAGATCACGGCTTCCGTGATTTGCTGGCCGTCTGGCGCGATTGTAACGATGGCGGATTCGCTAAGCTTGCGCAGGACAACCTGATCCAAATAGGATTGCATGAATTTGGGATCTTGCGCCGCTGTCTGGCTCAACGAAAAACGCAAATCGCCTGCCATGGTCACCGTTTCATCGCTGACATCGCGCAACTTTTCCTCATAATAGCCTTTTGCCAAGGCTCCTGCATTTTCCAGCATGCTCCGTGCGGAATCGGACGACCAGAACTGGACGCCACTCTGGAACAGCAAGGACGCAAATACCGCGAGCAACAGCGCCGGAACCGCTGCCAATAATGAGAAGATTGCCACCAAGCGAATGTGGAGCTGTCCGCCGCCTTCGGTCGTAACGATTGGGGTTCGGCGCAGTGCCAAACGGCGGCCCAGCAGCATGATCAACGTGGTCGCCGGTAACAAATTGGCCACCAGCAACGCAGCGGCAGCCGTTGGCGAAAGCGGTTCCGATTGCGGCGGCTGGCCGATCAGGACCACAGCGGTGATGATAGCCATCAGCGCCAAAGCGACGACGCTGCCGAGCTCCAGCAACCAGATCAGGTTCGAATGGCCAAGCCACTCGATCATCGCCGAGCCCCAGCGACGCAACGCGTTGCGACTGTCGGGCTGGATTGGATCGGCGGGGATTGTTGCCATTTGGCAACTCTTGCCAGCAAAAGCGTTGCCGGAAAAGCACAAACTTGGAAGGTCGCGGGTTTCTAGCGCTGCTTTCCGCCGACCAGGCCATAGTCCGACAATTTCTTTCGCAGGGTATTACGATTGATCCCCAGCATCGCCGCTGCCTGCAATTGGTTGCCGCGCGCCTGCGACATCACTGTCTGCAACAGAGGCTTTTCAAAAGCCGCCAAGGCACGCGCATAAATCCGTTCGCGACCAATGCCCTTTTGCCGCTGCTCGACCATGAATTGCGCGACTGCTGCATCGAACGTGCAACCATTGGCGGGCATTTCCGCCAGTTCTGCCCCGCTGGCGGGCAGTTGTGCGATGGTGCTTTCGGAAATCCGGTCCTCGCGCGTGGTAAGCACAAGCCGGTAGACAAAATTTTTGAGTTCGCGGACATTGCCGCGCCACGGCATCGCGGTAAGCAGACCGATCGCTTCCTCGTCGATCTGCTTCGACGGCAAGCCCTCGCGCGAAGCCAGGTTGAGAAAGTGGCGGGTCAGCAAGCCGATATCTTCAGGACGCGCGCGCAATGGCGGCATGTGCACGGGGACCACATTCAACCGGTAATAGAGGTCCTCACGAAACTTGCCTTCCGAGATCAACGCCTCAAGGTCCTGATTGGTCGCGGCGATAATGCGCACGTCGAGCCTGATCGAGGCCTTGCCACCGATGCGACTGATCGTCCCGCTTTGCAGCGCGCGCAACAGCCTGGTTTGCGCATGATGCGGCATGTCGCCAATTTCGTCGAGGAACAATGTCCCGCCCTGCGCCTGCTCAAAGCGGCCAATGCCTTGCCCAACCGCGCCGGTAAATGCGCCCTTTTCGTGCCCGAACAGTTCGGCCTCGATCAGCTCGGCGGGGATTGCAGCCATATTGACCGCCACAAACGGTCCAGTCTTGCGATGGCCAAGCGAATGGATCGCTTCTGCCACCAATTCCTTGCCGGTGCCAGACTCACCCAGGATCAGCGCGGTAAGGTCGTTGCGCAGCAACCGCGCGACCATGCGATAGACATCCTGCATCGCAGCACTGCGTCCGACCATCGGCATACTGGCTTCGAGCAGCGTCTCGTTGCCCGGCAAAGCGTCGCTGCGCCGTTTGGCAATCCCCTGCCTTACCGCGACCACCAGTTCGTTGAGATCGAACGGCTTGGGGAAATATTCGAACGCGTTCATCTCGCTCGCACGAACTGCGGTATCGAGCGTGTTCTGCGCCGACATCACGATAATCGGCATGTCCGGCCATTGGTCGATGACGCTATCCAGGCTGGAAATCCCGTCGCAGTCCTTTAGCACCACGTCGGTCAGCATCAGGTCATAGTGCCCTGCTGCCAACGCCGCATCGCGCTCATTGGCGGATTCGCAAATCTCTACGTCAATGCCTTCTGCCTCGAGCGCGGCGCGTACGACCATGCCGATCGAGCTGTCATCCTCGACAATCAAGACGCATTCATTGCTCATAGTTGGTCCTCTTTGCCTGCTACCGGCAGGAATATGCGGAAAATCGTCTGCCCAGCATCGGCGTCTCGCTCGACTGTGATTCGCCCGTTCATCTGCGAGAGATATTTGCGGACGATAGCCAGGCCCAGCCCCTGCCCTTCGCGTTTGGTCGTGACGAAGGGCGCGAACAGCTCCCGCTCGATATGCTTGGCGATACCGGGCCCGTTGTCGGCAACGCTGACTTCCACCGGCAACCGAATCGCCTTCGTCTCACCCGCATCAGGCGCGCCCCCGCGCAGCGCAGCGCCCATGACATAGCGGGTGGTGATGCCGATTTGTGGGCTTTCCAAGCCCTTCAGCGCGTCGATGGCGTTCTGGATCAGGTTGATTAGCACCTGCACCATGGCGTCGGGTTCGATTTTTACATCGGGCAGTGAAGGGTCGTAATTGATATCAATCGCCGGGATTACCGGATTCGCTGCGCGGATCGAGCGAATGGCGCGTTCGATCAGTTCGTGAATATTTTCCGCGCGCAATTCGCCCGGCATCACGCGACCGAGATTCTGCATCTGGTCGAGCAACCGCGCGATGCGGTCGACTTCAGTAACAATCAGGTCGGTGAGCGCGGTTTGTGGAGGCTCCAGCCTTTTGGCCAGAAGCTGTGCAGCACCTTTGATACCTGATAGTGGGTTCTTGATCTCATGGCCAAGTATGGCAGGCGCCCCCATGGCCTGCTCGCGCCCGCTATCGGTTTGCTCACCGATCTGGTCGCGGTCGGACTGCCGCGGAACCAGCAGCATCAGCCTTTGGTCGGTTCGACCAAGCAAAGTGCAGATCGACACATCTACATAATTGGCCTGTGCGCCTGGGGTTAGCAGCCGCATATTTTGTGCAGAGATATCGCTCTCCCCTGCCCGCACCGCGCCAGTCAGCCGGTCGCTGGCAAATTGCAGCAGCTTTCCTATTTCCTCGCCAACAATCCGCCTTTTGCCCCGCCCAAAAAACGCTTCTGCAGCTTCATTGGCAAAGACGATGGCGTTCTCCTGATCGACCAGCAGCATGGGGAAGGGTATAGCAGCGAGCAAAAGCGCTTCCTGCGGCCGCGCCTCCTCCATCAACTTGGCCTCAGGCGGCATGACGGGCTAGATAGGGCTCGTAAAAGCGGGTCAGCTCGCCAATTACCTGGTCGGCATCGTCGATGCGGTTGATCATGTTTCGAAATTCCGCCGACCCGGGCAGCCCGCGCACATACCAGCCCAGATGCTTGCGCGCGCAGCGGACGCCGACATCAGTGCCATAATGCTCTAGCATGCCGCGATAATGTTCGACCATCAGATGATATTGGGCGTCGATTGAGGGGTCGGCGCGGCGCTCACCCGTCTGAAGCCAGTGCATCACCTGCCCCAGCAGCCAGGGTTTGCCATAGGCCCCACGGCCGATCATCACCCCGTCAGCACCGCTTTGCGCCAGCGCGGTATCGGCGTCCTCCAGCGTGCAAATGTCGCCGTTGACGATGACGGGGATCGACACCGAGTCCTTTACTTTGCGGACAAAGGCCCAGTCGGCATTGCCCTTATACATCTGGTTGCGTGTGCGACCGTGGACGGTGACCAGCTTCGCCCCCAGATCCTCGGCAATATGTGCCAGTTCGGGGGCGTTCAGGCTGCCATGGTCCCAGCCCATGCGCATCTTGACCGTCACCGGCACCGAAACCGCCTTCACCGTCGCCTCGATCAGGCTGGCGGCGAGCGGCAGGTCGCGCATCAACGCGGAGCCGGCATCGCCATTGACCACTTTTTTGACCGGGCAGCCCATATTGATGTCGATGATCGCCGCGCCGCGCTCTTCGTTCAGCTTCGCCGCCTCACCCATTTCATAGGGGGTGCAGCCGGCGAGCTGCATCGAAACCGGCTCTTCGGACAAATGCCACGCCGCCTTTTGCAACGACTGGCGGGTTTCGCGGATCATTGCCTGGCTGGCAATCATCTCGGTAACATTCAGCCCTGAGCCGAAACGGCGCACCAGCGTGCGGAAGGGCATGTCGGTCACCCCGGTCATCGGCGCAAGGATGACGGGGCAATCGATGGTCAGGGGACCGATGTTGATCGGTTTCAGTTTCATGTCTTGGATGTGCCTAAAATTTAGGCAGGCCCCTAGCTTTATTCGGCTTGGCGCGCAAGGGCTGGCGCTCTAGTGCCGCATCAATGAGCATTGCGGCGATCATAGTGGCGGCAGGCAGCGGCAGTCGCGCTGGCGACGGGCCGCCCAAGCAATATCGGCAGGTCCAGGGCAAGGCGATGCTGCGGCATAGTGTGGAAGCCTTTGCAGTGCATGAAGCAATCAGCAACATCATCATCGTGATTGGCGAAGGACAGGAAAGCGATGCGCTCGCGGCGCTGGATGGCTTGGAGGTCCAACTGGTAACGGGCGGACCAACGCGCAGGGACAGTGTCAATAATGGCCTGCAACATGCTGTTGAGTATGGTTCTATCCTGATTCATGATGCGGCGCGGCCCTTCCTGTCGCAAAAGGTGATTTCCGATCTGGTCGCTGCCCTCGACCAGCATGACGGTGCGGTCCCTGCCCTGCCGGTGATCGACAGTCTGGCTCGCAGTCACGATGGCGAGACACTATCGGCCAGCGAGAACCGTGATGGATTATGGCGTATCCAGACGCCGCAGGCCTTCCGTCTTGACGCCATCCTGAACGCGCACAGGCAATGGGACCCCGCCAATGAGGCCACAGATGATGCACGCATGGCAATGGCTGCGGGCTATGATGTGGCGCTCGTCCCGGGCGACGAACGGCTCGCCAAATATACTTTTGCCAGTGACTTTCACAGCGAAGGCCGCCAATCCGCGCCTATGGCAGAATATCGGACCGGAATGGGCTATGACGTCCACCGCCTGGCCAGCGGCGAGGAATTGTGGCTGTGCGGGATCAAGATCGAGCATGACAAGGGCCTGTCCGGCCATAGCGACGCCGACGTCGCACTCCACGCGCTGACCGATGCCGTCCTCGGCGCCGCAGCACTGGGCGATATCGGCGACCATTTCCCGCCCAGCGACCCGCAATGGCGCGGAGCTTCATCCGACCGCTTTCTGGCCCATGCCGCCAAGCTCGCCGTCGACAAGGGCTTT
>CAZSJE010000073.1:0-10131 GCA_964606835.1 uncultured Sphingorhabdus sp. | reverse complement strand
ATTGGGATCGTTGAAGTCATAGGCCACGCTAGGGCGCAGCGTGCGGGTGCCGGGGCTGTCCCACCGCGCTTCGCCGACCACCGAGCGGTCATCGACCGATTTCGTGTAGTTGGCGATCCATTTCAGGCCCCAATCGTCACCGAAACGATGCTTGCCCTCGATCGTATTGGTGAACACCGATTGGCGGAAGGCACGCAGCGTCGAACGCTGGTTGATATCGATGCCATAAACCGTCCCGGCGAACGGAGTGGTGTTGCAGATGTCGGCATAGGCGCTGGTGGTCGGCGTCGAGGTCGGCCCTGTCGGACAGGCAGCGGCGCTCGTAACCAGATCATTCTGCCGGTCGTCGAGATCGAAGATATAATTGTCGCGCGCCTCGTCATCGGTGAAGATGGTGTAGAGCGAGCGCAGCGATATGGTGTTGTCCGCATCGGGGCGGAAATCGACGCGGCCCGAAATCGACCAGTTCTTGCGGGTCAGGCGATACAGCTTGTTCTCGGTTTCGCGCGCCCAGAAACGGTTGAGATAACCAGGACGGAAATCGACCGGCGTTCCGGCAAGACGGATATCGCGATCCGCAGCCAGCGTCGGCAAGACTCCGCTGCGCGACGGGATTTCCCAATCCGTCTCGAAATTGTCGGTGATCATGTTGCGCTCATAATAGCTGCCCGATAGCAGCACGCCTATCTCCCCGACATTGGTGTCGAAGACGTCAGAGATGGTAAGCGAGCCTTCATACTCCTCGCGGTTGCCCAGCTCCACCTTGCCTGCGCCCAATTTTCCGGAAATGCGGAAGCCATTATAGTCGAGCGGCGAGCGGGTGATGATATTGACATTGCCCGAGATCGTCTCGCCCGGCATGTCGGGCGTCACGGCCTTTGACACGACGATCTGCGAGGCAAGCGCCGAGGGGATCGAGTCAAAGCGGGCGTCGCGGCCTTCTGGGCTGACGATGTTGATTCCGTCGAACGACAATGTGGTCCAGTAATTGGGCGCACCGCGCAACGACAGGTAGCGTGCCTGTCCCTGATCGCGTTCGACGGCGACACCCGGCAAGCGTCCAGTCGCCTGCGCGATATTCTGGTCGGGAAGGCGTCCGGCCGAGTCTGCCGAGAGTACACTGACAAGCGAGTCGGAATTTTTCTGTACCTGCAGCGCTGCTGCCTCCGATTCGGCGATCGGGCGCGAACCGGTAACGACTATTCCCTGCTCTTCCTCGCCGCCTTCGGCGATTTCCTCGGCAAAGGCAGGCTGGATACTGGCCGAAAGCGCAACGCCGCCAAGCAAAGCAATGCGAAGGAGCCGCGCTGGGCGGTTCCGGCAGTTCAGATTGGTCACGATTTTACCCCGTCATTTTGATTTATCGGGATCCGGCTTAGCGCCGGGGTGTGACGGTTTTTTGCGGCTTTAATGACAGTCTGTTGACAGTGCGATGACGCCCCGTGTCACTTCATTTCGGCACGAGCAGCCGGAATTTGTCGATTTCGCACTGCGCGCCCGTGCGCGCGTGCAGCAGGTCGCGGTCGATGCATAGCTTGCCGTCGGCCGACCGCTCTACATAGGCGCCGGCATAAAATTCGCGCGCCAGACAGCCATCGCCCAGATAGGCACGAATCAGATTGCCGTCGCGGGTCAGGATTTCCAGGCTTTCCTTGGGCCCGGGACGCGAGCCGACCAGCCGGTCCATCAGCAGGCATTTGCCGATCTTCTCTTCCTTATATTCGACCGGCCCCGACCGTTTGCCGCTTGACGGCACCGATTTGGGCGGAATGCGGATGATGACACGCTGGTCGGAACGGACTTGCTGCCAATTGTCGCCAAACTGGATGTGCAGCGTACCGGCGAAACCGGGAATCGCCGAGATACCGGCCTCACCGGTAGCAGCTGCGCCTGCCAATATCAGGGCCGCCGCCCCAATCGCCAATTTCACCTTGCGCAGCATGCGGCTCCGGCCATGATGTCCCCTCTTGCCCCGCCGACCGCATACAGGATTGGGTTGAACAGGGCATTAATCCGCCCCCTATTGCAAAGCCGTGGAATCTGGCAAGAGCGGGTTTGTGATGATCGAAACTGTCCGCCTTGATGCTTTCCGTACCCTGCTGGGCCCAGCGGGATACCGCGACGACCCCGACGATCTCGCCCCCTGGCTGACCGATTGGCGCGGGCGTTACACCGGCAAGGCAAGCGCGCTGCTTTCGCCTGCGAGCACCGCCGAAGTGGCCGAAATCGTCCGCATTGCCGCGCGGAAGCGGATATCGCTAGTGCCGCAGGGCGGCAACAGCGGGATGGTCGCCGGGGCTACGCCGGACAAATCGGGCGATTCGCTGCTGCTCTCGCTGCGCCGGATGAACCGTCTGATAAGCTTTGATGAAGGCAGCGGCGAGGCAGTGGTCGAGGCAGGCATGATCCTGCAAAATCTCCATGACGAGGTTGCCAAGCACGGCCGCCGTTTCCCGCTGACGCTCGGCGGCAAAGGATCGGCGACCATGGGCGGGCTGGTGTCGACCAATGCCGGGGGCACGCAGGTGCTGCGCCATGGCACGATGCGCGGGCTGGTGACGGGTATCGAAGCGGTAATGCCCGATGGCTCGATCTTCGACGGGCTGGCTTCGCTGAAAAAAGACAATCGCGGCTATGACCTGAAGCAGTTGCTGATCGGGGCGGAAGGTACGATTGGCATCGTCACAAAGGTTGCGGTGCGCACTGTCCCTGCGCTGATCGACCGCTGTGTGATCTGGGTCGGGCTGGAGACGCCGTCTGCCGCCTATCAATTGCTGCAATATATGACGCGTCATGCAGTGACCGCGCTGGAGGGCTTTGAAATCCTGCCGCAAAGCGCACTCGAAGCAGTGCTGCGCCACATCCCTGGCACACGGGGGCCGCTGGCAGAGTCGCATCCTTGGCATGCGCTGATCGAGCTTGTGCAGGACGACCTTACCCAGCCGACCCCTGCCGCGCTTGCCGAACGGCTGATGGCGGACGCGATGGAAACGGGGCTGGTCCAGGACGCGGCACTTTCCGCCAACGAGGCACAGGCCGAGTCCTTCTGGAAAATCCGCGACAGCATTGCCGAGGCTGAACGCGCCGAAGGACCGGCCCTGCAACACGACATTAGCGTCCCCGTAGCCGCGATGGCGCAATTTATCGAGAGCGAATCGCCCGATATCGAGGCCCGCTTTCCCGGCACCGAAATCGTCGCATTCGGCCATTTGGGCGACGGCAATATCCATTTTCATGTCAAGGCACCCCGGGGCATGGAGGCCGCCCGCTGGTATGGAGAGCTCGCTGGGCCGATCAGCGCACATGTCTATGACCGGGTCGAGGCCTATAAAGGTTCGCTGTCTGCCGAGCATGGCATTGGCATGGCGAAACTGGGCGAATTTGCCCGGCTCGCCGACCCCGCGCGGCTTGCCGCGTTGCGCGCAATCAAGACCGCATTCGACCCTCATAATATCATGAATCCGGGTAAGCTCGTGCCTCTTGCGTGAAGCGGCTTCGCCGCCTAAAGCGCCCGCCAACATTAACGATTCCAGACATCCGGAGAGCTTAAATGGCCACAGCGCCCAGCGCGGCAGGACTGCCGATTTTCTACAAGGACCTTGTTCCGCTGAACAGCAAGGAACATGCGAAATACAAGACCCGCCCTATCGACAGCGCCACTTTCATGGAGGGCCACCATGCTGTCCCGCTGACCGTCGAGGAATTCGTCATGGCCTCGCGCCATTTCCCTATCATTTTTTCGGCCGGCGACCAGCCGGTGCCGCTGGCGCTGATGGGAATGAACGAAGGCGTCAATGTCTTCATGGATGACAAGGGCAAGTTCACGACCCCGGTCTATCTGCCTGCCTATATCCGCCGCTATCCCTTCATGCTGGCAAAGCTGCGCCCCGACAGCGACGAATTGTCGCTTTGCTTCGACCCGACCTCGGACGCAGTGGGGGAATTCAAGAAAGAAGGCGAAGCCCTTTTCGACGGTGAAACCCCGACCGAAAACACGCAGAATATCTTGAAATTCTGCGAAGATTTCGAGCAGGCCGGGGCGCGCACGCATGCCTTCGTCGAAGAACTGACCAAATTGGGCCTGCTGATGGAAGGCGAAGTCGCCATCCAGCAGGAGGGCAAAGAGAACCCCTATGTCTATAGGGGCTTCAAGATGGTCGATGAAGACAAGCTGCGCGAACTGCGCGGCGACGAATTGCGCAAGATGAACCAGAACGGCATGTTGCCGCTGATCCATGCGCATCTCTTCTCGCTGCAGCTGATGCGCGAACTATTTGCATCGCAGGTCGAGCAGGGTAAGGTTCCGCAGCAAACGGTCGAACTGCCCACGGCGTGAGGACATCTGCCCTCCCCAATGGCGTCACGCCGGAGAGGAGGGGAAAATGATTTCGAAATATGGCAAAGTCGCCGCTGCGCTGCACTGGGCACTGGCGGCGCTGGTCATCAGCAATTTCGTGCTGGCGAGCATTGCAGAAGGGTTGCCGCGCGAATTGCGCGGCGAGTATATGAACCCGCACAAAGCGATCGGCATCAGCATCCTGTTGCTCAGCCTGTTCCGGCTCTATTGGCGGATCGGCCACAAGCCGCCGCCGCTGCCGGAGGGGATCCCCGGCTGGCAGGCACGGGCGGGCAAAACAGTCCACGCCATTTTCTATTTCCTGATCATTGCAGTGCCGCTGTCAGGCTGGATCATGTCGTCAATGCATCCCCAATCGCCAGGCGTCAGCTTTTTGGGCCTGTTCGACATAACACTGCCATTTGGGAAAAGCGAAGCCGTGGCAGGCGGCGCGCACAGCGCGCATGTCGTGCTGACCAAGCCGCTGGCGATCCTGATCATCCTTCACATATTGGCAGCGTTGAAACACCAGTTCGCTGACCGGGTGCCATTTATCCAACGAATGTTCCCTTGACCGTTGCGGCCAAGCGGCCCAACATAACCGTTTAAAAATCAAATAGGTGCAGGATAGTTGGGGCACATTTTCCCGCAACTATCGGGCATTTTGCCGCGCTGCGACATATTGTTACCCGTCCCCACTTGATTTCGGCGCAACAAGCGCCCAACTTAGTATCAGGACAGACATCTCCCCTCCCTTGTCCGTCCTCCGGCGCTGTCAGACAGCGCCACCTCCCTGAACCTTGGCCACCCCGGATTTATTCCGGGGTGGTTTTTTCTTGGTTGAAAAGCGCTATTATTCAGCAGCTTCCGCGAATTGCGACCCTTTTGCCTGATCGGCAAGCAGTTGCGCGATCTCCAGCACCAGCGCAGTGGTAAATGCCAGCCCAGCACTCGGTTCGCGCATGGCCGAGTCGAGGTAAAGGCTGCGATCAACCTCCAGTTGCAGCGCATGGATGCCGCGATGCGGCTGCCCGTGGGTTTCCAGGATGAAATCGCCAGGATAGGGATTGTTAAGCGCCACGCCGAGTCCAGTCGCCTGCAATCGTGCCAGCACGATTTCGGCATAGACCGAAGCTGCGCTGCGCCCAAAGCGATCGCCCAGCACGACTTTTGGCGGATTTGCAGCGTCTAAGCCCGATGCCGAACGCGGCCCCAGCGGCGGCATACTGTGCACATCAAGCAGGATTGCGACACCAAAGCGGTCCCGAAGCGCTGCCAAGGTCGCCGCGACGGCGCTGTGAAAGGGACGGTGGCAGGCTGCGATCCGCGCATCGATATCGGCCTGTGCCAGCGGCCTTCGCCACAGCTCGCCGCATCCAGCCAGCCGCCGCGGCACCAGCCCCAGCCCACCGCGGGTCTTGGCACTTGGCATGCATCGCCGCGCCGGATCGGCGCTTTCGATCATGGTCGCATCATAATCGCTTTCCGCCCGGTTCAGATCGATCCAGGCGCGTGCACGGTGCGCAACGATGGTCGGGAAACCGGCTGCGACTGCCGACTGAACCAACCGGTCGGCGTAGCGATCCTCCAGTCGCAGCAGTTCGGTGGGTGACACGCGCAAATTGGCGTAAAGCTCCGCTGGATAGTCGCGTCCGGCATGCGGTACCGATAGCAACAGCGGCACCAAAGGTGCATTGCTATTATAGAGGCTGAGGCTATCGGTCGCATCGATCACCGGCATTTCCGCCTGATAGCGCAAATTTTACTTATCGAGAGCAAAATATTAAAGGTCGCATTGTAAGCCCAAGCTGCAAAAGGCGACCCAAGGTGAAGAGACTGCCCATGACCCGAATTCTGCTGGCCGAGGATGAGCAAGCAATGCGCGAATATCTGACGCGCGCGCTCGAAAAATCCGGTTATGACGTGGTCGCCGTGGATCGCGGAACCGACGCCGCGCCGCTGCTCGAAGCCGAGCATTTCGACCTGCTGCTGACCGATATCGTCATGCCGGAAATGGACGGGATCGAACTCGCCCGCCACAGCGCGCGGGTTTCGCCGACAACAGAAGTCATGTTCATCACCGGCTTTTCGGGTGTTGCCCTGCGCGCGGGCGAATCGGTGCCGCAGGCGAAAATCCTGTCCAAGCCCTTTCACCTGAAGGATCTTGTGCTTGAGGTTGAGCGGCTATTCAACAAGGAAGCTGCGACCGGCCAGATTTAATTCGGGCTTGAAGGGAATCATTTGCACGGCTAAGGGCCGCGCAGCGTGGGCGTATAGCTCAGTGGTAGAGCACTGTGTTGACATCGCAGGGGTCGCAAGTTCAATCCTTGCTACGCCCACCATTTTCTCCCTTATCGCCAATATTCGCTGGGCGACGCGCCATACCAGTGGCGGTGAGCGCGCGAGAAGGCGCTGAGTTCGGCATAGCCCAGCAGTTCGGCAACTTCGCCCATCGAACGCCTCGCCTCTTGCCGGTAGAGATCGCACAGGTCGCGCCGGACCTTTTCGAGCAAGATGCGGAATGGATGTCCTTCCTCGACGAGTTTGCGCCGCAACGACCGCTCGGTCATGCCGAAGGATGCAGCCAGCCGCTCCAGCTTTAACGGCGATTTGTTCAGCTCGCTTGCCAGATAAAGATAGGCAAAGGCTGCATGCTTCTTTCCCTCCGCCAGCCACGCCATGGGCTGCTGGTACACCGCCAGCAGCTCTTTTTGCAATGCCGGGTCGTTTTGCGGCGACGGCAGGCCGAGCTGGTTCCGGTCGAACAGCAAAGCGGTTTCGGCGGCACCGAAACGGACCGGACAGCCGACCAGTTCGGCGTACCGCGCCTCATCGAAACGCGGACGGTGGGCGAAACGCAGTTCAGTTGGCGCGATATGGGTTGGGAAGGCATGGCGATACAGATGGGCATAGCTCGCGGCGGAAAATTCGATGGCCGCATCGAGATGCCCCTGCGCGTCGTCCGGCAGCACCCAGACCAGCTTTGCTGGGTTGGTCGCGCGTTCGAGCCGTGTATGCCAGACATTCTGGCGAAATCCCTGAATATCGACGGTTGCCTGCAATATTTCCCCGACATTGGCAGCGAACAAAGCGATATAGCCCAGATCGGAAAAGCAACGCGGTCGCGCATTCGCGGCCATGCGCATCGGCATAGCGGGATCGCCAAATTCCCTCTCGATGGCCGCAAACAGATTGACCAGCACTGCCCGCGACGCCCGACCGATGGGGTTGCGCAGCGGCGCATCGCTCATATGGATCGCCGACAACAGGCGCGGGCGACTTGCGCCCATATTCACCGCGCCGCGCAGGATGCGGTCGACGAAATTGGCGCTGACCGTATCCGGTTCCAGCGCGCCGATGCGCGGCAGCAAATCTGTGGCCCAATGCTGGATGGTCTTGCTCCCCGTATTTTGCCCCATGCAACCATGCCAGACCGCAACACGCAAGCGGCAATTGCTTGCTTGGTTAGCGGGTGCCGGTTAAGCGCAAGGCCATGAACCTGCCCGATATATTTTCGCAAATGCGCGCGGGCGACAGCGTGCACCGCGTCACGATCCCAAGCACATGGCATCAGGGTCGCACTGCCTATGGCGGTTTAAGTGCGGTCCTTGCCTATCATGCCGCTGTCCAAGCTGCCGATGATTTGCCGCCGCTGTTGAGCGGGCAGGTCGCCTTTTCCGGGCCGCTCGCAGGTGACGTCGAAATCCGCACCGCAATATTGCGCCGCGGCCGCAACAGCGCTTTCATCAAAAGCGAGATCGCAATCGGCGACGAAATCGGCATCAGTTGCACCTTCGTTTTCATGGCGCGGCGCGAAAGCCATGTCGAATATGAGGGGTTGGCCCGCCCCGATTTCCCTCCGATCCCAGCCGATGGCGCCACGCGCAGCGGCCCGCCGGAATTCTTCACGCACAATATGGATTATCCCGAAAAGCGGTTGGTGCTGGGGCAGGACAGGGCACGGCTCGCCAACTGGCACCGGCTGAAGGCACGAGAGGGGCTGGATCCGGTCGCCGACCTGATCTGCATGGGCGACGCGCTTCCGCCATCGGCCATGGGGCTGATGCACAAAGAGGGCATGATCAGTTCGATCAACTGGCAGTTCAACCTGCTGACCGACGCGCCCGCCACCGACAATGGCTGGTGGTTCCTTGAGTCCGAAACCCACCATGCGGTTCATGGCGCGAGCAGCCAGTATATGACGGTATGGAACAGCGCTGGGCAGCCGATGATGACGGGCATGCAGTCGGTGGCGCTGTTTGTTTAGCCCAAAGCTGCCTGCTTTTCCTCCGCCAGCCGGTCGAGCTCGGCGCGACTCTTTTTCTCGCTATCCGATTTCAACTGCCCACAAGCGGCCATGATGTCGCGGCCCCTTGGCGTTCGGACGGGCGCGCTGATGCCTGCTTCGAAGATGATATTACTGAACGCGCGGACGCGTTCGGGCGATGAACATTCGTAGATCGCCCCGGGCCAGGGGTTGAAGGGGATCAGGTTGACCTTGGCGGGGAGCTTGTACGCCTTGATCAGGCGGACCAGTTCGCGGGCATCCTCATCGCTGTCGTTCTTTCCGCTAAGCATCACATATTCAAAGGTGATCCGTCGCGCATTGTTGGCACCCGGATAATCGGCGCAGGCCTGCAGCAGTTCCTCAATGCCATATTTGCGATTGAGCGGCACGATTTCGTCGCGAATGTCCTTCGACACTGCATGGAGCGAGACTGCTAGGTTGACGCCGATCTCCTCGCCCGCACGAGCCATCATCGGCACCACGCCGCTGGTCGACAGCGTGATCCGGCGTTTAGACAAAGCCAGCCCATCGCCATGCATCACGATGCGCAACGCATCGCGGACATTGTCAAAATTATAGAGCGGCTCGCCCATCCCCATCATCACGATATTGGTCAGCATGCGGCCATCAGCGGTGTAATGCCCCGCGTCATCATCCTCATCGTCATTGCCGCCCGCCATGCTGCCCTTGGGCCATTCACCCAGCGCATCGCGCGCGAGCATCACCTGCCCGACAATCTCCCCCGGCGTCAGGTTGCGCACCAGCCGCATTGTGCCGGTGTGGCAGAAACGACAGTTCAGCGTGCAGCCCACTTGGCTGGACACGCACAAGGTCCCCCTATCGGCATCGGGGATGAAGACCATCTCATAATCCTGCCCGTCGTCCGAACGCAGCAGCCATTTGCGCGTGCCGTCGCTGCTGACCTGTGCCTCGATCACCTGCGGGCGGCCAATGACATAGCGTTGCGCCAGCCACGGCCGCATCGGCTTGGCGATATCGGTCATCGCTTCGAAATCGGTGACACCGCGATGGTAGATCCAGTGGAAAACCTGCTTCGACCGGAGCTTGGCGGCTTTCTCGTCCAATTGGCTTTCCAGGAACAATTGCCGGATTTGCAGATGGTTAAGCCCCAGCAAGTCGATACGGCCATCGATGCGCGGCGTGATGGCGCGTGGGGTGACTACGGGATCGATATGACCAGGGATTTGCATGGTGGCCGCGCATATAGGGGCGAGGCGCGCGGAAAGCGAGTCTGCTACTTCGCAGCACACCCCAACGCTGCCGCATCAATGGCGCTGGCCGCTCCCCTAAGCGCATAGGCATCGATAATATTGCCGCCATTCACGCCCGTGCTTTGCACACTCAGCGACTGCGCGGCGCGGATGGCAGCGACGATGGCGAGGTCCATGGTGCGGTCCTTGGCCCAGCCGCCATTGCCATCGGGAGTCAGGCGGAAGCGGCGGCCTCCGGCGGTCAGGGTGATGCCTGCATTGCTGCTGCGCGCGCG
>CAZSJE010000072.1:0-10144 GCA_964606835.1 uncultured Sphingorhabdus sp. | reverse complement strand
AAGGCCTTTAGCAATTTGGGCTGGCGTTCGACGGCTTGGCCGGGAGTGCCGACATAGATTTGCGCCACTTCGTCGGCCTGCATCGCCCCTGTATTTTTGACAGTGACGCTGACGTTGAGCGCGTCGCTGCCAAGCGATGCTGACAGGTCGCGATAGGCAAATTCGGCATAGCTCAGCCCATGGCCAAAGGCATAGCGCGGCACGCTACCGTCGCGGTCGAACAGGCTGTAGCCGTGCCAAAGATCATAGTGAATCGCGTCGGCATCCTTGTCGAAAAACGGATAGTCGGCCGCATCGCGCGCCACGGTGAAGGGCAATTTACCCGACGGCGAAACCTCCCCGAACAGCAGTCTGGCAAGCGCAGTGCCGCCTTCCATGCCGCTGTAAAAGGTCTGGAGAATCGCTCCGGCGCGGGCCTCCCAACCCTCGACCATCACCGCAGACCCGGCGACCAGAACCACCACGACCGGCTTGCCAGAGGCAATCGCGACGTCGATCAGCGCAAGCTGGTCGGCGGGCAGGCCCAGATCGTCGCGGTCGCCGCCAATGGCAACGCGCTGCGCCGCTTCTCGCGCGCCATCGGGTACGTCCTGACCCAGGGCGATGTCGCCGGGGATATACTCGCCCTCCTCCTGCGCGGTGTAACCCGCAACCACGACAATGGCGTCAGCGGAGGCAGCGGTGTTGGCTGCTTCTTCCGGATCGCTCTCGTCGCCCGTTATGATCCGGCCGATGCCATAGGCGTTCGCGGCGTGCTCAAGGCCTTGCAAAGGTGTTACGACATAGGGCGGGCGCACCCGGCTTGAGCCATTGTCGCCGGTATTCTCGATAGTGGCGAGGCGGCCCAGCACCGCCAGTGTGCCCAGCCCCTCGCGCAACGGCAGGGTGCCGTCATTCTTCAAAAGCACCGCCGACTTCTCCGCTGCCTCCAGCGCCACGGCGATGTGCTCGGGTCGGGCGACCAGCGTTTCGGGATAGGCAGGCAGCGGGTCTTCGGCGGCGGCAAATCGGTAGAGCGTCCGCAAGATTCGTCGCCCGGCACGGTCGATGGCTTCCATCGAAACCTCGCCAGCTTCGACAGCCGCGATCAGCTTTTCGCCCCAGACCAGAGGCTCCGGATTTTCAACGTCGAGCCCTGCTTCTACCGCCGAAACGTCATAGACGCCCTTCACCCAATCCGAATGGACGAAGCCGTCGAAACCCCATTCGTCGCGCAATATGCCCGTCAGCAATTCTGGGTTTTGTCCGCAATAAATGCCGTTCATCTTGTTATAGGCACTCATCACGCTCGCACAGCCCGCATCGATCGCGCGCTTGAAGTGCGGCAAATAGACTTCGTGCAAAGCGCGTTCGTCGATCTGCACATCGACCTTGAAGCGGGCATTTTCCATGCTGTTGAGGGCGAAATGCTTGACCGTCCCGATCACATTATGCGCTTGCAGCCCCATCGCCAGCGCTGTCCCCATCTCGCCCAGATGATGGGGGTCCTCGCCATAGGTTTCCTGCGCGCGGCCCCATGCCGGATGACGCAGCAGGTTGAAACAGACCGCGCCTGACAGGTTGCACCCCTGCGCGCGGATTTCGATGCTCATCACCTCGCCGATCCGCCGTTCAAGATCGGGGTCGAAACTCGCCCCGCGCGCCATCGAGCATGGGAAGCAGGTCGAATTGCCCCGCGCCACCCCCCGCGGCCCATCGGTGAACCACAGGGCAGGCACGCCCAGCCGTTCGATCCCGCCACCGGCGCGATAGGGCCGCGCGGCCCAGATGCGACCGTCCTCGACAAAGCCCTGGAAAAAGCCCTTCCCCGACAGCATGCCGACCTTTTCGGCAAGTGTTGCCTCTATGAGGATCGCATCGACGGTGGTATCGATTTCCTCTGCAGTCATGCCTTTGCGGGGGTGGTAGTTGGTCACTATTCTCTCCTTGCCCGCTTCCCTTTGCACGGACCGCGCGCCGTGCCAACCGGCATGCATTCGTCGAAACCTGTTGGATTTGGTCGAACCCCTGACTTGTCCCGCGTGGCACCCGGGATTAGGCATTGCGGCAACAGAGGAGAGTTTCACATGCGTTATCTTGCCCTGATCGCGGCCCTTTCGCTGCCCGCCGTTCCCGCCTTTGCGCAGGAGGCCGCCAAAACCGACAGCGTACCCAAACCCGCCGCGCTGATCGCCGATGGCGTGCCAGAGGTTCCTGTCGAACTCGCCGCCGAAACGCGGCCCTATATGGAGTTCCGCACTGCCGGTTTTGTCGGCTGGCACCCGACCGACAAGTCGATGATCATCTCAACGCGCTTTGGCAACACTGCACAGCTGCACCGCGTCGCCATGCCGATGGGCGCGCGCAAGCAGATTACCTTTGAGGCCGAACCGATTGGCGGCGGTGGCTGGGCACCCAAAAAGGGCGATGTCTTTGTAACCGGCAAGGATATTGGCGGCAATGAATTCTACCAGCTCTACACGCTGAAGGACGGCAAGCTCTCCATGCTGACCGACGGCAAGAGCCGCAACAGCTGGAATGGGTGGAGCGATGATGGCGAGTTGATTGCCTATAGCTCAACCAAACGCAATGGTGCGGACAACGACCTCTACATCATGAACCCACGCGACCCATCGACCGCGCGGATGGTGGCTGAGGTGAAGGGCGGCGGCTGGGGTATCCAAGCCTTTGCCCCCGACAAGAAGAGCGCAATCGTTGGCAATTATGTCTCGGTCACCAATGTCGACATGTATGTGCTCGACCTGGAAAAGGGCGGGATGACGCCGATTGGCGACAATGCCAAGGACATCGCTTATGGCGGCGCCGAATTTGCCCCTGACGGCAAGCTGTGGGTGACATCGGACGAGGGCTCCGATTTCCAGCGGCTCGGCACGCTCGATCCCGCGACGGGCAAGTTCACCCCGCGCGGCCCTGCAGAGAAGTGGGATGTCAATACGTTCGATATCGCGCCCGATGGCAGCTTCATTGCCTATGTGACCAACGAGGCAGGCATGGCGAAGCTCAAGCTGCTAGACCTCAAGACCGACACCGTGCGCGTGGTTGACAGCCTGCCTGCCGGGGTCGTCGGAGGGCTGGAAATTGCTCCATGGAGCGAAATCGGGCTGACCTTTACCTCGGCAAGGAGCGCGGCGGATGCCTATTCGGTCGATCCCAAGACGCTGAAAGTCACGCGCTGGACCGAAAGCGAGACGGGCGGACTGGACGTCAGCCGCAATGTCGAACCCGAACTGGTCAAGATCAAAAGCTTCGACGGACTGGAGGTTTCCGGCTTCCTCTATCGCCCCGACCCGGCGAAATTCCCCGGCAAGCGGCCGATGATCATGAACGTCCATGGCGGCCCCGAAAGCCAGTCCCGGCCCGGTTTCATGGGGCGGAACAATTACCTGTTGAACGAAGAGGGCGTTGCCATTTTCTACCCCAATGTCCGCGGCTCGACAGGCTATGGCAAGAAATTCGTTGGTCTCGACAATGGCCCGTTCAAGCGCGAGGACTCAGTGAAGGATATGGGCGCGTTCCTCGACGCGTTGGCCAAAGACCCCAGCCTCGATGCCAGCCGCTTTGGTCTCACCGGCGGCTCCTATGGCGGCTATATGTGCTATGCGGCGGCAGTTCAGTATAAGGCAAAGCTGCGCGCGACCAATTGCATCGTCGCGATTTCCAACTTCGTCACTTTCCTGGAAAACACGCAAAGCTACAGGCGCGACCTGCGCCGTGTCGAATATGGCGATGAGCGCGATCCCAAGCAGCGCGAAAAGCTCATCGCCATTTCCCCGCTGACCCGCGTGGCCGAGATTGAAAAGCCGATGATGGTGGTGACGGGTGCCAACGACCCGCGCGTGCCGCAGTCGGAGGCCGACCAGATCGTGAAAGCGATCCGCGACAAGGGTGGCACCGCCTGGCACCTGGTCGGCACCAATGAAGGGCACGGCTTCGCCAAGAAAGAGAATGTCGATTACCAGTTCTGGACGTCGCTATTGTTCTGGCAGAAGAATTTGCTGGGGGACTGATGCTCGCAAAGGCTTGCTGAAAGCGCCGACTAATTCGCCATCGTCACCCTGAACTTGTTTCAGGGTCCAATTCTCCGCCGTAGCATAGCTTGGGGTGGCGAGCGGCGATGTCCGTTTGGCTATTAAGCGAATGGGCTTGATGGCGCGATGGATGCTGAAACAAGTTCAGCATGACGATCCTTTGTCTGGCGGCCCTATTCCGGCTCAGGCAGCGCCTCTTCCTCTTTCGGAGGGGGCGGGGCACCACCAGCCGCTGCCTCACGCGCTTCCTTTTCGGCGCGTTCCTTTTCAAACTGCACCACGCGCTTTTCGACGGCTTCGGCCTCGGCGTCGATGCCTGCCAGCCGCTTCTGCCGCTCGGCCGCGATCATGCGACCAAAGGCGAGGCCGGGGTCTTTTTCCTTCTCAGCATAGGCTGCATCAATGGCCTTGATCCCGCAACCCGTAAAGCCGCCAGCGCCGGAGGGCGAGCAACTCAACGTCCCCTCGCGCCCGACATATTGATAGGCCAGCACGCGGTTCATCCATGCGTCGTTGCGGGGATTATTGGGGTCGTCGCGCAGTACTGCGGGGATGCGATAGCGGTCAGCCTCTACGAGGATCGCGCAGACATTGATCTGTTCGTCGGTGCTCTCCGGGCACTGGTCTTCGCCAAAGATGATGACGGTGTTGATTTTCGGATCGGTTGCGCTGCTTGCGTCTTGCGCCTGCGCGGCGGCACCCAACAGCAAAAGCGATGCAAAAGCGGTCGAACGGATCATCGGTGTGTCTCCAAAATGCGCGCAATCATAGCGCGACAAAAGCTGAATGGTCGCTGAAACGCGCCACCATCAAATTCGTTTCGAAACCGCAATCGCGGCACGACAACCGAGGCGGATAGCGGCACTCATCAAAGGATAAGCAGGCGCGCGCTCCGCCCCTTCGGCAAGGGCAGTGTCCTTATGCTCCAGCTCATCGGCCTGGAAATCGGCGATCATGGCGGACAGCTCCGGATCGCTGTCGCCCAGCTCGTCGAGCTGCTCCTGATAATGGCGGTCGATTTCGGTCTCGATGGCAACGGTGCAGGCCATTGCTGCCTCGGGGCCGATTGCGGCGGTGACCGCGCCTAGAGCAAAGCCCGCGACATTCCACACAGGCTGCAGCGCTGTGGGACGCACTCCGCGCTCAGCCATCATCCGGTCAAAAGCATCCAGATGGCGTTGTTCTTGCGCCGCCATATGCGCGATGCTGCGTGCTGCCGGGTGCCGATCGCCCATGATCGCCAGCTGGCCTGCATAAATCCGCTTTGCGCCAAATTCGCCTGCCTGGTCGACGCGCACCATGCTTGCCCGCCGGGCCGCAGCGTCGCCTGTCGTCATGCCGATTTGTCGCGCCATAGCATCGCCAAAATGGCAAGCGCGCCGCCGACCGACAAGAGGAAATTATACCCGGCAAGCGAAATCCCAAACAGCGTCCAAGGCGCGACGTCGCAGCGGATGACAGGCGCGTTCAGGATTGCGTCCATAATCTCTTTGGCGGAACCGGTAGGAACGGTGGAACAGGTCGAAAGTCCCGGCCACCAGCCATATTCGACCCCGGCATGGAAGCCACCGATGCCGCCACTGGTCAGGATCGCCAGTGCGGCGAGTGCTACAAGCACACGCTTTGCCATCGGGTTCGCGACCACAAAGGCAAGCAATGCCAACGGTACCGCGGCAAAATGCGGATAGCGCTGCCACCAACACATCTCGCACGGATGCAATCCGCCTAGATATTGCGAGCCGTAGGCCCCGGCCAGCAGTCCGGCAGGGATCAGCAAAGCCAGCCATTGCGCGCGTTGGAAATTCGTCATGCGGCGCGTCCTAAACAAAATTGGCGTTTTGATAAACCCACATCCGTTGGTGCTGAGGAGGGACAGAACAAAGCGCAGCGAAGTGAAGGCCCGTCTCGAAGCACCCGAGCGCTGCCCTTCGAGACGAGCCTTCGCATTCGCTCAGTCTCTCCTCAGGGCGAACGGGTTTAGTGGAACCCGGCTTTCAAAATGGTCAATTCAGCGCGCCAGCCTTGGCATCCTTTTCGGCCAGCTTCATCGTTTTCGACCCCAGCCGCTCCAGCGTTTCCATGGCATAATATAGCTGGAAGTCCTCGATCCCCTTGGCCTTCAGCTGCTCAGTGGTCATCGCAAAGCGCGGGTCTTCCATCAGGTCGGCCTCAAGCTCCTTGTCCTCCACGGCCAGATCGTTAACCAGGTGACGACGCAGATCGGATTCGCGCAGTGAAACGCGCTTTTTGTAATCGGGGTCGGAAATTTGCGGAACTGCGATATCGGGCTTGATCCCGCCTTCCTGCACCGACCGGCCCGAAGGCAGATGATAGCGCGCGACAGTCAGCCGCAGTCCGGTATCGCGCGACAGCGGCAGCACATTCTGCACCGAACCCTTACCAAAGCTGCGCTCGCCCATGACCAGCGCGCGGTGCTGATCCTGCAAGGCACCGGCAACGATTTCGGAGGCCGAAGCCGAGCCGGCATCGACCAGCACGATCACCGGCTTGCCCCCCGTGACATCGCCCGGCACCGCGCGTTCGGCAAACCAGCGCTGCACGACCACCTTGTTGCGGCCGCGTTCGGAAACAATCTCCCCCTTGTCGAGGAACGCATCGGAGACCTTCACCGCCTCATCCAATATGCCGCCGGGGTTGGAGCGCAAGTCGACGATATAACCCAGCGGCTTTCCGCCAATCTGTTTCTCGATGCCCTTGATCGCGGCAACGACATCCTCACCGGTTTCCTCGCTAAAGCCGGTGATGGTGATGACGCCGATCTTGTCCTTCACCTCCCAGCGCACCGGTTTCAGGTCGATGACGGCGCGGGTGATTGTCACATCGAACGGCGCGTCGCGACCGGGGCGAAAGATCGTCAGCTTGATCGAGGTCCCCGGCTCACCGCGCATCCGGTTGACTGCCTCATCAAGCGTACCGCCTACGATCAGCTCACCATCGAGATGCGTAATATAATCGCCTGATTTGATGCCTGCCTTGTCCGCAGGCGTATCGATCGTCGGCGCGATCACTTTGACGGTTTCATCCTCCAGCGTCACCGACAGGCCAAGCCCGCCATATTCGCCGTCGATTTGCGTCTGCAGGCTTTGAAAATCGCTCTTGTCGAGGAAGGCGCTGTGCGGGTCTAGCGTGTTCAGCATGCCCTGGATCGCGCCTTCCATCAGCTGCTTGTCATCGACCTTGTCGACATAGCTGGACTTCACCCGTTTGTAGACCGCGATGAATTCGTCCATTTCCTTCAGCGGGTCTTGGCTGGAGGCACTTTGCGCGGTGGCGCCGGAGGTGGAGACAATCGCGGTCAGCGCAGCGACAGTGGCAAACAGGAAGGACTTTTTCATCATACGGGACTCCTAGTCGACCCGATATATCCAGGAGCTGAATGTGGTGAAAGCATGTTTACCACGAAAGTGGGTTTGGCGCCGATGAAAGGCGTTCAGGAAATCAACGCGAGCAGGTCTATCGTCCGGCCATAGCGGCGCAATTCGATCATGATTTCAGGCGCATCGGAGCCTGCCCTGCCGATGAGCGCGCCTTGCGCGATATTGGCACCGCGCGCCGCTCCCAGTTCCTCGATATTGGTGACTAAAGTCGTCCAGCCGCCGCCATGGTCAATGATGATGATATTGCCGAAACTGCGATAGCGCCCCGCATAGGTGATCTTGCCCGCGGCGGGAGCAACAACGCGCGCTGAGGGGGCGACCGCCAGCCTTATGCCGCGCTCTCGGTAGCCGGTGGGGTTGAGCTCGCCGAAACCCGACACGATCCGTCCGCGTGCGGGAAGGATGTAGGCGCCGCTTTTGGTTGCCGTGCTTTCGCCCTGTCCGCGCGGGGCAGGAACATCCAGCTCGGCGAGTGCCGCTGCGTTTTGCGTAGCGTCACGGACGGCATCGATCCTTTCGACCAGATCGCGCGCGCGCTCGCCCTGCCCGATGGCGCGTTCATATTCGAGCGCGGCGTCGGCGCCCAGCATGACCGCCTTGTCGCGACTCTCATTTTCGAGTGCCGCCAGCGCCGTGCGCCGTTGGGCGAGGTCCTCGCGCGCAGTTTCCAACGAGCCGATGGCCACCAGTTCCTGCGCGCGCAATTCGCGCTGTGCGGCGATCTGGCGGCGCAGGGCAGCGGTGCGGCGCTGAATCGCAGGTTCGATTGCTGCCATCGTCGCGCGCAGATGGACATAGTCACGCCTGCTGCCCGGCTGGGTGAGCATCAGTGCTGTTGGCTGCTGCGTCATTTTCTGAAGCATGGCGTTCAGGCGCAGCAGCGGTTCGCTTGCTTCGCCCAATTTAGCGGCCTGACGCTTTTGTTCGGCAGCAATGATGGCGATGCGCGCGCGGGCGGCGGCGATTTGTGCATTGGCCGACTCGATCTCGGCGGCAAGGGCTGCGCGTTGTGCCAGCAGGCGGTCGGCAGCACCCTCGGCACTTGCCGCCTCCTGCCGCATGACTTCGCTGCGTCGCTCGGCCTCGGCAGCACGCGCCTTGGCATTGCGCAGCGCCTGCACATCGCTCGTCTGCGCGGCCAGCGACGCGGCAAGCGCACCCGCCGCCAACAAAACCCCAGCAAATGTCACGATCCGCGGCATCGCGTCATCCTTCCCGATGATAGGGGTGGTTGGCAAGGATCGATGTTGCCCGGTAAAGCTGTTCCGCCAGCATTGCGCGTGCCAGCAGGTGTGGCCATGTCGCCTTGCCAAAGGCGATCAGCCTGTCAGCGGCGTCGCGTTCGCCATCATCGAAGCCATCGGCAGCGCCCAGGCAAAAGCGCACTTCAGACACGCCATCATCGCGCCAGCGGCCCAATATTTCGGCAATTTCGGTAGAGGAAAGCTGCGCGCCCTTTTCGTCGAGCAGCACCGTGCGGCTGTTGCGCTCAGGCGGGGACATGGCACCGCCCTTATCAGGCAATTCGGTAACCTTGGTTGGCCAGCTAATCCGTTTCAGGTAGCGCTCGACCAGCTCAGCCTCGGGGGATCGACCGATCTTGCCGCGCGCAACGATATGCAGCCGCATCGCGGTCCCCTCCTGGTTTCTTATTGGGGTCTGACCCCAATAAGAAAAATCAGCCGTTCACAACCTCCGGCGCATCGCCAAAGGACCACATCCGCTCCAGATTGTAGAAGCTGCGCACTTCCGGGCGGAAAATGTGCACCACCACATCCTCGGCATCGATCAGGACCCAGTCGGCGCTGGGCAAGCCTTCGATCCGCGCGGCACGACCGCCCTGTTTGATCCGCTCAGCGAGCTTCTGCGCCATGGCCGCGACCTGCCGGCTCGAACGGCCGCTGGCGACGACCATATGGTCGGCGATGCTGCTTTTGCCTTCGAGGGGGATGGAAACGACCTCTTGCGCCTGATCGTCGTCGAGCGACTGGAGGATGAGCCGGTGCAGTGCATCGGCATTCAGATTTTGCCCTTTGTTCGTCGCGGCTTTACCCGACGGGGCAGTGGCGAGTTGTATCAAATTTGCTCCTTAGACCAATAGCTTGTGGGTAACGCCGTCCCGGATGACGCGTCCTTGATAGCGTGTGTGCCAAAAGGGATCGGCCTGGCGGATCGCCGTTGCCGAACGTGGATCGGGACGAAAGCGCAAGAAAACAAGCGCGGGCGTGCTCCACATTGTCCAGTGGTAACGCTGGTCCGGACGCCGGACAAACCGCCTGAGCCAGGCCATTGCGGGACCCGCAACAGCATCAGCATCATAACCCGGACGGGCAATGACTGCAATCGGCATAAGTCGGGCAATGTCACGCCAACGCCGCCAGCGTGTGAAATTTGTCACATTATCCGCCCCCATGATCCAGATGAAGCGGCGCTTGGGGTAGCGGCGGATGAGTTTTTTGAGTGTGTCGACGGTGTAGCGCGTGCCGATTTCGCGTTCAATTGCAGTAGCGCGGATGCGGCTGCGGCGGGCTTTGGCCTGTGCTGAACCGAGACGCGCGGGCAGCGGTGCCATGTCCTTGCCGGACTTCAGCGGATTGCCCGGCGAGACCAGCCACCAAAGCTCGTCCAGCTCCAGCGCCTCTATTGCAAACAGGCTGATGTCCCGATGCCCGCCATGTGCCGGGTTGAACGAACCGCCGAGGAGACCGGTGGTGGTCA
>CAZSJE010000071.1:3957-10428 GCA_964606835.1 uncultured Sphingorhabdus sp. | reverse complement strand
CGCGAGGGGTTGGTCGACAAGGTTCGCAATGAAACCGGACCGTATCTGGCAAAGGCGCTGGCACCGCTTAACGATCACCCGCTGGTCGGCGAAGCGCGCAGCATTGGCCTGCTTGGTGCGGTCGAGGTCATGGCTGACAAAGCAACCGGCGCGCGCTTTGGTGGAGCAGAAGGCACCGCTGGCCCAATGGTGCGCGATATCTGCATCAGGAACGGCCTGATGGTCCGCGGCATCCGCGACAGCATCGTGATGTGCCCGCCGCTGATCATCAGCCCAGAACAGATCGACGAATTGGTCGGCATCATCCGCAAATCGCTCGACGAGGCGGAACCGAAGCTAAGGGCGCTTGGGAACTAGCACGCTTGTTGTGAAGGGCGCGTGCGGGAAGAGCAGGCTGGTCATCACCGTCAACCCGCCGTCGGCAAATAGCTCGACCGAGCTTTTGTCGAAGTAAAGGTCGATTGCCGTTGGCTTGCCCTTTGCCAGAGCAATTGCGCGGATCGGGAATTGATCGCTGAAGTCGCTTAGCCCCGCTTCGCTGCGGTCTATGAAGTAGCTGTTTGTCTCGGCGTCATGGCCGATCCGCAGAAGGTCGCCTTCCGCATTGCTAAGCAACAGATCATAGCCCGCCAAATCGACGGCGCTAATCGTCATCTTGCCCAGCCCGTCATCATCGGGTGCAACCTGCTGCCTTAAAAGCGCCCTGCCCTGCACCTCGACCAGCTCCAGCTCGCGCGGCACGGTCATGGCGCTGCGCCAGGGTGCGGTCGGCACCGATTGCGCATAGACCCAGTTGCTCATCCAGCCGATCAACAGCGGTTTGCCCGGTGCATTGTGGAAGGTAACGCCTGCATAATTGTCCGGCCCATAGTCCAGCCAGCGCACATCCTCATGCTCGGGCACAAAGCGCTGTCCGTCGAAATCGCCAACGATATAGCGCGTCCCGGATCCGCCATTGGGCGCGCCCGTGAAGACGCTGACCAGCAAAACCCAGCGTTCGCGGCCATCAACCTCGAAACGCAACAAGTCTGGGCATTCGAGCACATTACCAGGCTCGACCTCAAAGCTCGCCAGCTCGCTTTCGCGCTGCCATTCGATCAGATTGGTTGAGGAATAGAACAGGATACGGTCACCCCCTGCCAGTACCATGATCCATCGCTTCGTTGCTGGGTGCCAGAACACCTTGGGATCGCGGAAATGCTTCATCCCCGGATTGGGAATGACAGGGTTGCCTGCATATTTGACCCAGCTTTGCCCCTTATCGAGGCTGTAGGCGATGCTTTGCGCTTGATAATCGGACCGGCCCGCTTTCTCGCCTGCCATATCATGATGGGTGAACAGCGCGATCCACGGCGCGATGCCATTTCGGCCCAACCCGGATGCGTTCTCACGGTCAATCAAGATGCTGCCCGAAAAGATCATCCCCAGCGCATCGGGGGCCAATGCTATCGGCTGCTCCTCCCAATGCAGCAAGTCCCGGCTGGTCGCATGCCCCCAATGCATTGGCCCCCAGACGGTGTCGTCGGCGTAATGCTGGAAAAACAGGTGATAAACGCTGTCATCATAAACCAGTCCATTTGGATCGTTCATCCAGCCCTTTGCCGGGCTGAAATGAAAGGCGGGTCGATATTGCGGCGTTTCGGCGGGTTCGGCGTGTGCCATGGCGGTCTGGAGCGAGAGCATAAGCGCGGCCCATAGAATCTTTGCAATCGTTTGCAAGGCCGAATTCGCGCTTAAGGCCTGATAAGGTATTTCTCACCCGTCCGCTTGCTATTATAAGCCTGCATCGTCGCCACATCGACCGCCTGCTGCAGGCTGATTTCATGGCTGTAATGGCTCTTGAAAGTTGTGGTCAGCTCAGCTGCAACGCGTGCACGCATCCGGCCGACAATCTCTGCGCCCGCCTTTGCCATGAACGGAGTCAGAAGCCAGCCGCCAAGGCCCCATGTCAGGCCAAAATTGCGGTTGAGAATGGTCGGACCGACATCGAGCGCGCCGTAAATATAGACCTGCTTCATCTGGTCCGAACCATAGCGGCTATAGACGGTCATCCGCCGCACCGCCGCTGCCTCCATCGCGCCCAATATCTGCCCCGCCAGCTTGCCACCGCCAATGGGGTCGAAGCCAAGAAAGGCCTCGGTCGCCTCAATCGCGCCGGTCAGTTGCTCGGCAAAATCGTCGTCCTGCGAATTGAGCACAATCTCCGCGCCGATGCCCTTCAGCAGCGCAACCTGTTCGGCACTGCGCACGATGTTGACCAGCGGAATGCCGTCAGCCTTGCAGATTTTGACCAGCATCTGCCCCAGGTTGGAAGCAGCAGCAGCGTGGACGATGCCCTTATAGCCCTCCATCTTCATCGTTTCGGTAAAGCCCAGCGACGTCAGCGGGTTGACGAAGCAGGATGCGCCGTCCTCGGGCGCTGTGCCATCGGGCAAGGGCATGCAGGCCATCGCGGCAAGGCAGCGATACTCGGCGTAAATCTCGCCACCGATCAGCGCGACCGTCTTGCCCAGCAAAGCCTGCGCCGCCGGATCGTCGCCCGCCGCGACGACCACGCCGCAGCCCTCATTGCCGATAGGCATCGCCTGCCCCACCCGGCTCGCCATAAAACGCATGCCTGCTTCGGACACATCCATCGCCAGCCCCGGCTGCCCGTCGCGGGTGATAGCGCGTGCGCTGGTAACATCGGCGGCACCCACCATCAGACCAAGGTCCGAAGGATTGATCGGCGTCGCCTGCACCTTGACCAGCACTTCATGCGCCTTGGGTGTGGGCATCGGTAGCGCTGCCAGATAAAGCTCCAGCACCCCGTCGGGCTTGATCTCGGTCAGCATAGTCAAGTTGGTGGCGGGTATGTCAGACATCGGGCTCTCCTTTGGGTCGCGGGAATCGGTTTCCCTTTGCAACCAGCCCTAACCCGCCTTGATCGCCAATGCCAGCGAGACGACCGTCACCAGCATGGCCATCACACTGATCCCGGTCCAAGGCATGAATCCAACGGATTCGAGCAGCTTGCGCCGCTGGCGCCTGCGGTCGGCAAAGATGCTGGCAGCAGCGACAAGCGCGGCGATGGCGGTCACCACCGTCCAGATGTGAAAATCCCAAAGCTGTTGCAGGTCGCGAAGCATCGCCGCCAGATGGCGTCCTGCCACCGAGACCGCAAGACTTGCCGCCGCATTTCTTTGGCCTAAGGGACACAGGCGATGCCGATCCCCGCCGAACAACCCGTTGTCCCTCGACCCGAACGTCCGGCGGCGCGCCCAATGCTCGGCATATCGCTGCGGATCGGTGCGGTGATCGTCATCGGCATCATGTTCCTGCTGGTGAAGCTGGCCGGCAATCGCGGTGTGCATGTTAGCGAGAGCCTGTTCTGGCGGCAGTTGGCGGGCCTACCGGTAGCGATTGCCTGGCTGTGGTGGAACAACGACCTGCGCTCGATCCGCACCGCTCGTCCTGGTGCACACGCCTTACGCATGGTGCTGGGCATCGGTGCAATGGGGTTGAACTTCACCTCGATGGTGCTGTTGCCGATGGCGGATGCAACGACGCTGGGCTTTGCTACGCAGATTTTTGCGACTATCCTCGCCGCGCTGCTGCTTGCGGAGCCGACCGGCCGCTTTCGCTGGGGGGCGGTGGTGCTGGGCTTCGTTGGCATCTTGATCGCGCTGCAACCGGGGCAGAGCGGCATCAATTCCACAGGAGCAGCCGTTGCGCTGACCGGCGCGCTACTCACTGGATGCACCGTTATTCAGCTACGCCGCCTGACGCGGACCGAAACGCCAGGGTCGATCGTCTTCTGGTTCAGCCTGACGTCGCTGCTGCCGTTAGGGCTGGCGCAAATCTTCTTTGGACGCGCGCACGATGCGCAGACCTGGCTAATTATCGCAGGTTTGAGCCTGGCCGGAGCAGTCGGCCAGATATTACTGACCGCTTCGCTGCGCTATGCCTCGGTCGCGACGATCATGACCATCGACTATAGTTCGCTCCTATGGAGCGCACTGCTCGGCTTTCTGGCTTTTGGAGACGTGCCCGCGACCAGCGTCCTTCAGGGCGCGCCGTTGATTATCGGTGCCGGCCTGATCATCGCCTGGCGCGAGCAGCATCTTGCAAGACAAAAGGCTAAAGCGGCGGGATATCCCGCCGGTTGATATGAACCGGTATTTGCGCGCGAACGTCGTCAACCCGCGCCAAGTCGATATCGGCAAAGCCGAGCCCCTCCCCATCCCCCATATCGAGCAGCACTTCACCCCAGGGGTCAACCACCAGCGAATGGCCATAGGTCGCGCGACCATCGGCATGCGTCCCCGATTGCGCGGCTGCTATCACAAAGGCCGCCGATTCGATGGCGCGGGCGCGGAGCAGAATGTGCCAATGCGCTTTGCCGGTGGGAACCGTGAATGCTGCAGGAACGGCAAAAACCCCTGCCCCCGCCTGCGCAAGCCGACTGTAAAGATCGGGGAAGCGCATGTCGTAACAAATGGTGAGCCCCATCGGCCCCAGCGGCGTCTCTGCCAGGACAGGTCCGTCGCCGCCACGGTAACTAGATGATTCGCGCCAGCTTTCACCTGTTGCCAGATCGACGTCGAACAAATGCATCTTGTCATAGCGGGCCCGAACAATGCCCTGACTATCGATCAGCACACTCCTGTTCGCAAAACGGCCGCTGCCATCGGCATGGATCACCGGAAACGAGCCCAGATGCACCCAGAGCCCAGCGTCCTTTGCAGCCTGGCAAATCTGCACAAGCCAGGGATTTTCCGCTTCTGTCCGAATCGAGGCCACGCCGCGCCTTCGGTCACGGTCGAGCAATAGGCTCATTTCAGGCGCAAAATAGAAATCGGCATTGTGCAGTGCAGCTTGCCGAATCGCATCGAGCATAGCTGCGGCATTCCTTTGCGGATCGATACCACTGCACATTTGGTGCAGTGCAATTCTTGCAACTGTCATAATTGCCTCCGTTCAACGACAGACAGGCACTGTTCGTCGTGAGGATACGCATAGCTGTTACCGACATGCCACAGCGACGCAACATCTGAATAGCAAATGGTTTTCCGGCCAAAAACAATGATTCCGCACTTGCGTTCTGCGCAAGCCTGTGCCAGTAGACCAATGGTGTGTTGATGATTGAATATCAAAAAGGAGCAAAAAATGCGTTTCGGTAAAGTATCGCTCGCTGCCATGGCGGCTGCGTCGTTGGTTGCAACCCCGGTTGTTGCCAGCGCAGCCCCCGCCTCTAAGCTTGGAGTATCCAAGGTTAAGCGCGCAGCGGTTGTGAAGAAGGAAAGCAAGCAGGCTGGTGGTAGCGGCGTAATCGTAGCCGTCGTTGCTGCAGGTGCTATCATCGCTGGCATCATCGTTGCCGCTGGCAATGACGATGACGCGCCAACCAGCCCCTGATTGCTGGTTTTGCGAATTTGAAAGAAGGCGGCCTCGAGCCGCCTTTTTTTTCGCTAATTTCGTTGGAAAGACCTTGCCATCCGGGCAGTTAAGTGGCAACGCTTGGTCAACCAAAAAATTGGTCGCGTCGCATAGGAACAAGTTGCCTGGTTCACATAGGAGTAAGATTATGCGTTTCGGTAAAGAAATTCTGGCTACAACAACGGCGCTAGCGCTAGCATTTTCGCCCGCTGTTGCACAGGCGGCTCAGGCGAATGCCAAGCCCAAAGCCAACCCGCTCAGCCTGCAGGTGAAGCGCGCTGGCGCTCCGGTGAAGAATGAGAGCAAAGTCGGTAGCGGCACTGCTATTGCTATCGGCGCTGCAGTTGCTGTCATTGTCGCTCTCGTCCTGATTTCCGACGACGATTCGGACAGCCCGTGAATTTGGAAATCCGGTGACGGTGAAAAAGGCGGCTTGTGGCCGCCTTTTTTATGGCAGTTTGTCAGTATCTGCAGCGCGGCCAAGCCAATCTCGGCCCGCCAGAATTAAGGTTAGTGACTTTTTAATCCGCTGCGATTATGGGGCGCATCGCGGTACAAGCCCGTAGCTTGCCAGCGCTTCGGAATTGTGGAAATAGGCCTTCAGAAAGGGAGTAAATCATGCGAATCAAAAAATTGATCGGTGCAGCGGCGCTCGGCGCTATTGCCATCTCGCCGGTAGCGGCGAACAGCAGCTCGGCCAAGCGTCTGGCGTTAACCAAGTCGGAAGAAAGCAAAATCGAAGGTTCGACGGCCTGGGGGCTTGGTCTGACCGCTGTGGTGATCGCGATTGTTGTTATTGCCAGCGGCGACGACGCGCCAACCAGCCCCTGATTCGACGGCATTCGGATTATCGAAAAGGGCGGCGCATGCGTCGCCCTTTTTTGGTTTCAGCAGTAAAAAACTCACCCGTTTTCAACTTCGTTAAGGCGATTATCGCTGATCTGAGCTAATGTGCTGTCCATGGCGACGAAACAAAACATATTGGTGACCGGCGGTGCCGGATATATCGGCAGCCACGCTGTCCTCGCATTGGCCGATGCCGGTTACCGCCCC
>CAZSJE010000071.1:0-3857 GCA_964606835.1 uncultured Sphingorhabdus sp. | reverse complement strand
TATGACGATCTCGACACCATCGTCAGCCATGCGCTGCAATGGGAGCGCACATTGTCAGAGCGGCGTTAGATTTTTCGCTCATACGCCGAGAGCGATCGCCACTGCCCCCGATACAATCAGCAACCCGGCGGCGATTCGCCAGCGGTCCAGTCGCTCTTTCAGCATGACTGCGGACAGCACCAGCACGATCAGCACGCTCGATTCGCGAATCGCCGAAACGATTCCGACCGGTGCGAGCCGCACCGCCAGGCTCCAGCTGACAAAAGAGATCAGCGTCAACAACCCGGACTGCCACCCCACGCGCCAGCTTTTCGCCAGCCGGGGCTGCACATCCTTGCGGAACCGAAGTGCCATATAGGAAGGCAACAATATGCCGTCAGTCACAAACAGCCATGCTAGAAACGCAACGACATCATCGGCTTGTCGCATGCCTTGCGCCGCTACCAGATTGTAGATGATCGTCGTCAGTCCAGTAAATCCGGCCGCGAGCCAGCCATGGCGGCTCATTCCCCTTCCCGCGGCAAGCGCCAATATGCCCGCCGTGATCAAGCCAATTCCCAACGCGGCGCCGAACGTCAGCCGATCGCCCAGATAGGCAACGCCCAGCACCGCCATCGCCAGCGGCACTAGCCCGCGCGCCACGGGATAGGCATGCGAGAAATCGCTGAGTTCGTAAGAGACGACCAGAGTCAGCTGATTGATAAAGCTCAGGAGCGCAAAGCAGAGGAGCAACAGCCAAAGATAGGGTGGCAAATTCCCCGCCCACAGCGCCACGGGCAAGGCAAGCGCCGCGCAAATAATCGCCGACCAGGTCCGAACCGCGAGCTTGTCCTCACCCGCCTTCAGGAATGCATGTGATGTTGCCGCCGAAAGTGCTGACACCCCGGCAAGCGCAAGACCGGCCCCCACCGACACTCGCGCTATTCGCCCGCCGTGCCCGGTATTGGCCGCTCGCCAACAATCGACAGGCCATAGCCATCCAGCCCCACCATAGTGTGATGCGTGTTGGTGAGCAGGATCATGTCATGCACACCCAGCTCGGTCAGGATCTGAGCGCCGCCACCATAGTCGCGCATGGCCTCAATCTCAGGTGCGCCCGCCTGTTTACCTTGTGCGCGCAACTCCATGAAGCGGGTGACCAGCCCCTGCATCGGTTTATTAATCACCACGACGACGCCAGCGCCCTCTTCCGCAATCGCCTGCATCGAATTGGCGAGCAGGCCAGAACGTTCATGCTCTTCGCCAAAGACATCGACGAACATGCTCATCGTGTGCATGCGGACCAGCGTCGGCTTGTCGGGATCGATGCGGCCTTTTTGCAGCGCCATCGTCTCCTGCCCCGTCGCCTTGTTGAAAAAGGTCATGGCCGTCCACTCGCCGCCCCAGCGGCTGATGAACTTCATCTCCGCGCGCTTCTCAACCAGATGGTCATGCTTGCGGCGATAGGCGATCAGGTCGCGGATCGTGCCCATTTTCAGATTGTGGAGCCGTGCGAAGGATACCAGATCGTCCATCCGCGCCATCGTGCCGTCATCCTTCATGATCTCGCAGATCACGCCCGAAGGGTTGAGGCCCGCCAGCCGAGAGATATCGACGGCGGCTTCGGTATGTCCTGCCCGCACTAGCACACCACCCTCGCGCGCCGTCAGCGGGAAGACATGGCCGGGGGAGACGATATCGGCAGGGCCTTTTGACGCATCGATAGCGACCGAAACGGTACGCGCCCTATCAGCTGCGCTAATCCCCGTAGTTACGCCCTCGCGCGCTTCGATCGAAACGGTAAAAGCGGTCTGCATGCTTTCACGGTTATTCTGCGCCATCGGGGCGAGGCCCAATTGGTCACACCGTTCCTTGGTCATTGACAGGCAGATTAGCCCCCGCCCATGCGTCGCCATGAAATTGATCGCATCGGGCGTCGCCATTTGCGCCGGGATGATCAGGTCGCCCTCATTTTCGCGATCCTCGTCATCGACGAGGATATACATACGCCCGTTGCGCGCTTCCTCGATGATCTCTTCAATGGGGACCAAAGCAGGGCTATCATCATTGGCGAAGAGATAGGTCTCCAGCTTGCGCAGCGTATCTGCGGTCGGGTTCCAGTCGGGCTGGTCGAGGTCGCGGAGCGTATTGGCGTGTAAGCCAGCGGCGCGGGCTAGGCCGGAGCGCGAGAGCCCGCCGTCGGTTACAAGATTGCGCAATTTTTCGATAAGTTGAGTTGACATGAAGATTCGCCAAAGTTCGCTTGATAAGTGAACTTTGATCACATCATAATGTGATGGTCAATAATGAAATCACATCAGGATGGTGAATCCAGTCCGATGCTGGACGCTGAAACCACTTGGTCGATCAAGGCATCGTCCGCGACCACCTGCTTGTCGAGGATCAGCATAGCAAGACCATGCACCAAAGCCCAGGCTCGGAGCATCACGGCAAAGCGGGCTTCGTGCGATGCCCCATCGCCGATCATCTGGGCAACGCCCTGCTCGAGCAGCGAAGCTGCCGACCCTTTGGGGGCAATCGACCGCGCGTGCATATGCGCAGGACTGTTCACAAAGATCAGCCGGAAAAGAGCGGGATGCGCCAGCGCAAAGCGCACATAGGCCCGGCCAAGTGCCGCAAAGCGCTCCTGCCCCCCGTGCTCCCCGGCTGCCATGGCAGCGGCCACCTGCTCGCTCGCCAGCATGGCGTATCCGGCTTCGGCAATTGCCGCCAGCAACGACGCCCGATCCGGAAAATGGCGGTAAAGCGCCGTCGCGCTCACCCCCACATTGCGGGCAATTTCGCGCAGCGACAGTGCCTCCGCCTCGCGGTCCTCCAGCAGCCGCAACCCCTCCGCAATCACCGCTGCCGCCAAATCGCCATGGTGATAGCTTTTTATGTTGACACTGTTATCATCATTCATGTAATCGGTGTAAACATTGCCGAGTCGTATTTCAAGCCAAAGATATGAGGAGCAAAGCCATGGCCAGCGCAGTCGAAACCCTGATCCGCGGAGTCGTTACCAAAGGCGTGTCCACCATTGCCGATTTCAACCGCGAGCGGCTGACCACGGACAAACCCAACCCCTATCTGACCGGCATCCATAAACCGATGAATACCGAGCTGACGCTGGAAACACTTGCCGTCTCCGGCACAATCCCCGCCGAGCTTGACGGTCGCTATATCCGCATCGGCCCCAACCCGGCGGCCGAGCCCAACCACGCCGCCTATCACTGGTTCACCGGCGACGGCATGGTCCATGGTGTGCGACTAAGGGCTGGCAAGGCCGAATGGTATCGCAACCGCTGGATCAAGAGCACGCGCGTCACCGATACGCTTGGCCTCCCCGCTGCCCCCGGCCCGCGCAACGGCCCGCGCGACACGGTGAACACCAATGTGCTGGGCCATGCCGGCGAAACCTGGGCGATTGTCGAGGCGGGCGGCTATCCGGTGCGGATCAATGAAGAGCTGGAAACCATCGCCTTCGATCCCTTTGGCGGCACGCTGAAAGGCGGCTTTTCCGCGCACCCGCATCTCGACCCCGACAGCGGAGAGATGCACGCCATCTGCTATGAAGCAACCGACGCCAACACCATCCGTCACGTCGTCGTCGGCAAGGACGGCAAGGTGCGCCGCGAAGAGCCGATCCGCGTGCAGGACGGCCCGTCGATCCACGACTGCATGATCACCAAAAACTATGTGATCATCCTTGACCTGCCCGTGACCTTCTCAATGAAGACCATGCTTGCTGGCCACCCCTTCCCCTATGCGTGGAATCCGGCACACAAGGCGCGTGTCGGTCTGCTGCCAAAAGAAGGCGGCAACGACGACATCATCTGGTGCGATGTTGAGCCCTGCTATGTCTTCCACCCCTGCAA
>CAZSJE010000070.1:6312-10479 GCA_964606835.1 uncultured Sphingorhabdus sp. | reverse complement strand
CGGCGTGAACTTCACCCGCTCGGCAAATGCCCCGACGATCAGCGCCGGGGTGATGCAGGCAAAGGTCATCTGGAAAACGACAAAGGCATATTCCGGAATGTAGACATTGTTGCTGAAGGTCGCGGCCATTGTGGTGGCGTCGACGCCTTGCAAAAACACCTTGGAAAAGCCGCCGATGAACGGTCCGCCGCTTGTGAAAGCAAGGCTGTAGCCATAGGTCACCCACACAAGCGCTGCGACCGAAACGATCATGAACACCTGCATAAGCAGGCTGAGCATGTTTTTGGTACGCACCAGGCCGCCATAGAAGAGCGCCAGCGCAGGGATGGACATCAGCAGAACCAATGCCGAACTGATCAGCATCCACGTGGTGTCGCCCTTGTCGACCATCGTGGCCATCTGTTCAAGCGTCGGCGCCTTGATGGGACCGTCCGCCGCGGCAGCCGCTGCTGCGGGAGCGGCCTCTGCGGCAGCCTCCTGCGCAAGAGCAGGGAGCGCTGCAAACAGGCCGGCCCCCGCCGCTCCGATCCATGTTACCAGTCTTTTCATTGAAGTTTCTTCCCTATTTTTCGTCATTTGTTGTGATTACAGCGCAGCGGCGTCGGTTTCGCCCGTGCGGATGCGCGTCGCGCCAATCAGGTCGATTTCAAAAATCTTGCCATCGCCGATCGAGCCCGTTTCTGCGGCATGCTGGATCGCCTCGATGACTGCTTTGGCAGTGTCGCTCGAACAGGCGACTTCGATCTTGATCTTGGGCACCATGTTGGTGGTGTATTCGGCACCGCGATAGACTTCGGTCTGGCCTTTTTGCCGTCCGAAGCCTTTGACCTCGGTCACGGTCATTCCCGATATGCCAAGCCCGGTTAGAGCTTCGCGCACATCGTCCAATTTGTGCGGCTTGATAATGGCGATGATATATTTCACGCACTAACCCCCTGCGGTTGTCATCCGGTCGATGGTAGCAAAGGCCATGCCAACGGCGGAAATACGGGGATTTGGCCTTGGCATAATGTTGCGCTGCACAATAATTCGGCAACAGCATGGGAGTCGTTTGCCTAAATATTAGGCATCACATCGAGCAGATGAATTTTTAGGCAATCCTGAGCTGTGCCCATAATGGCAAATGGTCTGACGCCAGTTTCGCCAGCGAAGATATGTGAGTGTCGGCTTCCTCAACCATTATATCGTGACTGACGATAATCCGGTCGAGCCGCGCCACAGGGCGGCGGCTGTGGAAGCTGGGCGGGGTTTTGACCAGCCGGTGGTGGTGAAAGGCGAATTCCGACAGGGCGCCCCGGTCCGACCATTGGTTGAAATCGCCCATGATGATCGTTGGCAGATGCTGCGCCGCGCTGTCCAGATAGCCGAGCATCGCCCGGATCTGCCGCCGCCGCCAAAGCCCCGACAGGTCGAGATGCAGTCCGATAATCCGCAGCGTCTGCCCTTTGATGCGGATATCGGCCACCACTGCCCCGCGCGGTTCCAGCGTCGGCAGCGGCAGCGCCTGTGCGTGGTGAATCGCCGCCCCGCGGCGCACCAATATCGCATTGCCATGCCAGCCAATGCCGTGTGGACGCCCGCTCAGGTCGACGGGCACATAGTCGCTATGTTCGAGGAACATATGATGCGGGATTGCGCTTGCCCTGATCCCAAAACGCCGGTCGGCCTCTTGCAATGCTACGATATCGGCGTCGATTTCAGCAAGCACCGCCAACACCCGCGCCGGATCGCGTCGCCGGTCGGTGCCTATGCATTTGCGAATATTGTAGGTTGCGACCTTCAGCGGCTCCATGGCGATATGCGAATAATGATAAATAATTGGCCGTCCACCCTTTATCCTGTTCGCGTAACGTTCTATGCAACGCCCAAGAGGGTCGAATCATGGCAACATCATTTGCGAACAACTGCGACGGCGCGGCGGCAGTAGCGCGTGGGGTCAGCCGGCTGTTCCTGCGCAACGATATTGTGGTCCAGCCGGAGGTGAGCTTGCGCAACCACCGCCGCGCCGACCTGATGGGGGTGAATGCCAAGGGCGAGATTGTCATTGTCGAGATCAAATGCGCACGCGGCGACCTGATGGGCGACCAGAAATGGACCGAATATCTGGATTATTGCGACCGTTTTTTCTGGGCGGTGCCTGCGGGTTTCGATTTTTCGCCGATCGAGGGCGATGCCTTCCTGCCCGAGCGCACCGGCTTGATCGTTGCCGACGCCTATGACGCGCAGATCATCCGTCCGGCGGCGCTTGTCCCGCTGGCCGCCGCGCGGCGCAAGGTCGAGGTGCAGCGACTGGCGCGGCTCGGCATGCGGCGGCTGATGGGCATTGCCGACCCGGAAATGGGGCTGGATGAGGGATGGGTCGGGTAGCTAGCCCTTTGGATTATACCAGATCGGCGAGGTATAGGCCCGTTCCTGCGCTTTCAGCTCGGTCCCCGGCAACAGCTTTGCGCCATAGCGCAGGGCATCGAACAGCACCCAGCGCGGCGTCGGAATTTCCAGCACGCGGACATAATAAAAGGCGCGGCTGTTGGCGTTGAACTCGGGATCGGTCCATACCGTGCGCAATTCAGGCGCGCCGATGCTGTTGGTGTAGCTGGCTTTGGCGATATCGACCGTGTCGCCGACCGGGGTCAGCTTGCCGCCGTTAAGCGAGCGCCTGTCCGGCGAGGACCAGACGACGTCGAACACCTTCTCCTGCAATTTGCCCGAAGCATCGACCCAGCCCTTGACCACCTGCACCCGATCAAGGTTCGCACCCTCCGGGTCCTTAAGTGCAGAGATGAGGAAGCTGGGCCTTCCCGCCCCATCCTTCAAATCCGCGCCCATCGGTACACCGCGGGCGTAACCGGCCTTCACCCAGTCGCCAGTCCAGTCCTTGTCGCTGAAATCCCAGCCACCAAATACCCGCACCTGCATGCGCGGGCCAGTGGTCGCATATACCTCACGCCGCATCATTGCGTCGAAGATCGCGGCGCGCGTATTGGCTGTGGCCCACACCGCTGCATAGCCGCCTGCCAGATAGTGCCAGCCGAACCGCTCGGTCTGGCTGTTGCCCAGGCTCTGCGATTGCGCGGCACGTCCGGCCTGCGGCTCGCCCACCGCAAACTTGCCGTAAAAATTGTCCTCATCCCCCGTTGCCAGCGCGGTGTGGCTGTCGGTCGATCCGATCATGCCCAGCTTGTAAGGATTGACGCCGGTCTTCGCCTGTATCGCCAGCCCGCGCTTCAGCGCCTCCCGGACATAGTCTCCGGGCAGCATGTCGTTGGTCTTGGGCTTGCTGTTGTCGAGATTGCCAATGTCCCAACCCTTAGTGCCGAACCCGGCAAACTCGTCATTGGGCGACAGGAAGGGATGCGTTTCGCTATCGCCCTTGATCTGCGTGACCTCGACAATCGGCTCGCGCGCCGCGCGCCTGCGTGCATAGTCAGCGGTCATCGCGCCGCCACCGGGCATGGTCATCTGGAACATCAGCCCGTTGGAAAGGTTCGAGTTATGCGGGATCGCCAATATCTTGCCGCCGGTCTTTGCCTCATAACTGTCCATATAGTCCCACAGCATGTCAGCGGTGGTCCCAACCAGCGACGAATAGGGCAGAACCTGATCCGCGCGCGGCTTGCCATCGCGCATGATGACGACGCGGTGCAAATTGTCGCCATTCGGCGTCAGCGTATATTCAAAGCCCATGAAGGCAGTGAATTTGCCAGGCTCGTTATAGCGTTCGACGGTTGCGGTATGCTCGGTCCAGACGCTTTGCGTTCGCTCCGCATTGGCCTTGGGATCCATCATCGCTGGCGGTAGCGTCCTTTGCGAAAAGCGCGAGACCAATTCGCGCGCGACCTGTGCTGATTCCTGCGGCCCTTTGTGCAATTCGTCATGCCAGCGTTCGAGCAATGGATCGCGCAGCAGCGCGCGCGGCGCATCGTGGATCGCCTTCAGCGCGGCAAGCCCGTCGCTATGATCGGCAATGACGAGGAAATCGAGCGGTCGGGAAAGTTTCGCCTTCAGCCCGGTGCTGGAGGTTACTTCCTCCCCGCGCGCAAAGCGAAGCGCCTCTTCGGGGCCAAGGCGAACGCCAAAGGCAAAGGCGTCAGAGGAGTTTGCGGTGTGGAGATGCGTGTCGCCCCACAGCAATTTGGTGGCAACGCCGCTGGTAACTTCCTTGTCGTT
>CAZSJE010000070.1:0-6212 GCA_964606835.1 uncultured Sphingorhabdus sp. | reverse complement strand
TTGCGGATATCGGGCGATACGCGCGGGACATCGGTGGTGCCGAAATTGCCAAAGCTTTTCACCTCTCGCAGCTCAAGGAAGGCAATGTCCAGTTGCTGCAATGCACTGGCCGCTGCGGTAAACAGCGCCACGGGATTGCTGTCGTTCGCCCCTTGCGTCTCGCCATTGGGCGATAGCCGCACAGACGTGCGATCCGCGCCCACTTCGCCAACCACTGCCGTTGCAACTTCGCGCAGCAAGCGGATGCGGTTTTCGATTGCGCCGCCATAATCGTCGTCGCGGAAGTTCGAATTATCGCGCAGGAATTGGTCGATCAGATAGCCATTGGCGCCGTGAATCTGCACGCCATCGAAACCGGCCGCCATCGCATTGCGCGCGGCATGGGCATAGTCGGCAATGACTCGCGGGATTTCGTCGAGCCGAAGAGCGCGCGCCTCGACATAATCCTTCTTGCCCTCTGCGGTATGCGCATAGCCAGGCGCTTTAGTGGCCGAGGCCGATACCGGCTGCTCACCGCCCAGGAAATCGGGGTGGACCAGCCGCCCCATATGCCAAAGCTGCAATATGATCCGGCCATCGGCCTTGTGCACCGCTTCGGTAACCGGCTTCCACGCCTCCACCTGTTCGGCAGACCAGATGCCCGGGGCGGATGGCCAGCCAAGCCCTTCCTGACTGATCCCGGTAGCTTCAGCGATGATTAGGCCCGCACTTGCGCGCTGGCTGTAATAATCCGCCTTCAGCGCGCTGATCGGCACATGCACGCCTTCACTCCGCCCGCGTGTCAGCGGTGCCATGAGGATACGGTTGGGCGCATGAATCGCTCCCAATACAACGGGATCGAAAAGGCTGGTGGTCATGGTCTGTTGCTTTCCCTAAAGGCTTTGATTTGCATCAACATGCGGAGCAGAGTTGCAAATTGCAACGGGGGTTTATGTCCGACAAGCAAATCTATCCGGCCCCCACCCCGCTGGTGCTCGCCGCCTTGCTACTTGGCAACCTCGCGCTGGCCTTCGGGCCCCTCTTGGTGCGTCAGGCCGATGTCGGGCCCAGCGCCTCGGCCTTTTGGCGAATGGCTTTGGCAATCCCCTTCCTGTTCTTGATCGCGCGCCAATTGCGCCAGCCGCTGGTGTTGCCGCGCACGGCCCTGTATTGGACGATGATTGCATCCGGTGTGTTTTTCGCGCTTGACCTGGCGGCGTGGCATATCGGCATCCTGCAAACCAAATTGGCCAATGCGACACTTTTTGCCAACGCCGCCAGCCTGTTTTTCCCAATCTGGGGCTTTGTCGTTGCACGCAGCCTGCCGGGGCGGCGAGAGGGGCTGGCTTTCGCATTGGCAGTCGCTGGCACCGTGCTGCTGCTCGGCCGTTCGGCGGAACTGTCACGCGAGACGTTGATCGGCGACCTGCTCTGCCTCGCTGCTGGAATATTCTACACCGCCTATCTGATCGTGATCGTAAAGGCACGCGAAGAGCTGGGCAGCTGGACCCTGCTTGCCTGGTCGACGCTCGCCACAGCACCGCCTTTGCTCGCCATTGCGCTGTCGCTTGGCGAGCAAATCATGCCGACGAACTGGACGCCGGTGATTGCGCTTGCCGTTATCAGCCAGCTGATCGGGCAGGGGCTCATGGTCTATGTGCTGGGCAAGGTCAGCCCGTTGCTCTTCGGCCTCGCACTGTTGACCCAGCCCATTGTCTCGGCGACGGTCGGCTGGGTGGGTTATGGAGAGGTGCTTGGGCCATTGGACTGGGTCGGCGCGGCCCTGATTGCCTTGGCGCTGGTGATGGTGCGGCTTGCCGAAGCGCCTGCCAAGGCCTAGATCATGTATATGTCCACGCAAGCTCTCCCCGCTGACCCGACGCTCGATGAAATTCGTGAGGCCTTGGCCCCTCGGCTTGCTTCGAATGCAGCGTTCGACGGGTGGGGCGAAGCGGCAGTTGCATCGGCAGCAGCCGAGCTGGATGTCGATCCCGATATCGCCGCTTTGGCGTTCAAGGGCGGCCCCATGGCAGCGATCGATGCATGGATCGCCAGCGTCGATGCCGAAATGGCGCGCCGCCTACCACCCGAAAAGCTAAACGCGATGAAAATCCGAGCGCGCATCACGGCTTTGATCGCCACCCGGCTAGAAATTATGGCCCCCGACCGCGAAGGCCTTCGCCGTGCGCAAGCCATCATGGCGATGCCGCAAAACCTGCCTGCCGCCTCACGCATCGGCTGGCGCAGCGCCGACCGGATGTGGCGGCTGGCAGGTGATACCGCGACCGATTTCAACCATTATACCAAGCGGATGACACTTTCTGCGGTCTACCTGTCGACGCTGGTCACATTCGTGAACGACGACAGCGACGATTATACCGACACCCGCGCCTTCCTTGACCGGCGGATTGACAATGTGATGCAGTTTGAGAAAGTGAAAGCGCAGGCAAGGAAGCGGCAGGAATTGATCCCCAGCCTTTCGCGCTTCATCGGACGGCTGCGCTACCCGCCCAAGTAGAAATTTCGACCGAATTCATTGCTTGCTTTTATTGCGAATGATTTGCAAAAGGCGCTCGGTGAATTCCAAGCTATGAATCTCGATACCCTGCCCATTGGCGCGTTCGCGCGCATAACCGCCATCGACTGGACAGCGATTCCAGAAGGCGAGGGCCACCGGCTGCGCTCGCTGGGGCTCGACGCAGGTGCCCAGGTCGAGGCGCTGCACAAGGGCATTTTATTCTGGCGCGATCCCATTGCGGTGCGCGTCGGACGGATGACCGTCGCGCTGCGTCGCAAAGTTGCACTTGCGATAGCCTGCGAGGCAGCATGACCGAAGCCGTGCCTCTGGTCGCCTTGGTCGGCAATCCCAATGCGGGCAAATCGGCGCTGTTCAATGCGCTAACCGGCGCGCGGCAAAAAATTGCCAACTATCCCGGTGTCACGGTCGAACGCAAATCCGGCCGCACGGCACTTCCAGATGGTCGTCCGGTCGAGCTGATCGACTTACCCGGCGCTTACAGCCTGCAGCCCGACAGTCTCGACGAAGCGGTTACCCGCGATGTCGTGCTCGGCAAGTTTGAAGGCCAGCGCCGCCCGGACGCGCTGGTGATCGTGCTCGATGCAGGCAATCTGGACAACCATTTACGCTTTGCGCTGGAATTGATCGGGCAGGGCTTACCCGTCGTCGTTGCGCTCAACATGGTCGATCTGGCCAAGCGCGACGGGCTGGAGCTGGACGCCGCCGTGCTGGCGCGCGAGCTGGGCGTGCCGGTAGTGGAAACCGTTGCGGTCAGGAAGCGCGGGCTGGAGCCTCTGATCGGAGCCCTCAACGAAGCGCTGCGGCATCCTGCGAAGAACGCACCGGTGCCGATGCCAGATACCACCCGTGAAGCCCACCGCATTGCCCGCGCTGCGGTCATCAGCGAAACGCAGGGTCGCCAGTGGAACCGTCGGCTGGATGCCGTGTTGCTGCACCCGGTGGGTGGGATTGTCATCCTTCTCGCCTTGCTGTTCGTAATGTTCCAGGCGGTCTATGCCTGGTCGGAGGCTCCGATTGGCTGGATCGAGGGCGGCTTTGGCCTGCTGACCCAAAGCATCAATGGCGCGATGCCTGACAGCCTGTTCCGCTCCTTCCTCACCGACGGCGTGATTGCAGGTGTGGGCTCCGTTGTCGTGTTCCTGCCGCAGATCCTGATCCTCTTCCTCTTCATCCTGCTCCTCGAGGCAACGGGCTATATGACCCGCGCGGCCTTTCTGATGGACCGGATGATGGCGTCGGTGGGCCTGTCAGGGCATAGCTTCATTCCGCTCCTGTCCTCCTTTGCCTGCGCTATTCCCGGTATCATGGCCACGCGCACGATTATGGATGAAAAAGAGCGGCTGGCGACGATATTGGTAGCCCCGTTGATGACCTGTTCGGCACGGCTGCCGGTCTATACGCTGATTATCGGCGCGTTCATCCCGGCACAGAGTGTCGGTCTTGGCATCGGCCTGCGGGGATTGGTGCTGTTTTTGCTCTATCTGGGCGGCATCGTCGGCGCAGTGCTGGCAGCCGCAATCATCCAGCGCTTTGTCACCAAAAGCCGCGGCGGCAGCTTCCTGCTGGAAATGCCGCGTTATCAATTGCCGCATGTCAAGGACATCGCCATTGGCTTGTGGCAGCGCGCTTGGATCTTCCTGCGTCGCGCGGGGACGATCATCTTTGTGGTCAGCATTGTGTTGTGGGCCCTGTTGACTTTCCCCAAGGCACCAGAGGGGCAAAGCCAGGTCGAATATTCCATCGCGGGCAGGATCACGTCGGTGATCGAACCGGTGGTGCGGCCAATCGGTTTCAACCATGACATGGCGCTCGCGATCATTCCCGCCATGGCCGCGCGCGAAGTGGCGGTCGCAGCGCTCGGCACCGCTTATGCCATCGAGGCCGAAGATGACGAGCAAACGGCCATGGCATTGGGACCGAAACTGGCGGCGGACTGGTCGATTGCAATGGCATTGGCCTTCCTCGCCTGGTTCATTTTTGCGCCGCAATGCATCTCGACCATCGCCGTCACGCGGCGCGAAACCAATGGCTGGAAATGGCCGTTGTTCATGGTCGGTTACCTCTTTGCACTGGCATACATTGCAGCCGGGATAACCTATTGGACAGCCCGCTCCTTCGGCCTATAGCGGGTCGCAAGACTCCAATTCTAACAGGCGAGGACAAGCATGGCGGGCAGCGTCAACAAGGTAATATTGGTCGGCAATCTGGGCGCTGATCCGGAAGTGAAGAGCTTCCAGAATGGCGGTCGCATCGCCAATCTGCGCATCGCGACATCGGAAGACTGGAAGGACCGCCAGACCGGCGAAAAAAAAGAGCGCACCGAGTGGCACACTGTCGTGCTCAACTCCGACGGCCTTGTCGGTGTTGCCGAGCGCTATCTGAAAAAGGGCAGCAAGGTTTACATCGAGGGCCAACTGCGTACCCGCAAATGGCAGGACCAGTCAGGCAACGACCGCTATTCGACCGAGGTCACCGTCCCGCCTTATGAAGGCAAGCTGGTGATGCTCGACCGCGCTGGTGAGGGTGGCGGTTCGGGCGGTGGCTGGAGCAGCGGCGGATCGTCCTCGGGCGGTGGCGGAAGCTCTGGCGGTGGTCAGGGTGGCGGCTGGCAGAGCGGCTCGTCCGGCTTTGGCGGCGGCGATTTCGGCGACGATCTGGACGACGACGTACCGTTCTGATCGATGAAAATACTGCTGACCGGAGTCGCCGGTTTCATCGGCATGCATGTCGCGCAAAAATTGCTGGCGCGCGGCGATGACATTGTCGGCATCGACAATCTGAATGACTATTACGACGTCAGCCTCAAAGAGGCGCGGCTGGCGCAGATCGGCGATCGGCCCAATTTCGACTTTCGCAAGCTCGACCTCGCTGACCGTGAGGGAATCGCCGCGCTGTTCGCCGAGGTGATGCCGCAGCGCGTGATCCATCTCGCCGCGCAGGCGGGGGTGCGCTATTCGCTAAAAGATCCGCACGCCTATGCCGATGCCAATCTGACTGGCTTTCTCAATATACTGGAGGGCTGCCGTCACCATGGCGTCGAGCATCTGGTCTATGCCAGCAGCTCAAGCGTTTATGGTGGTAATGCGCGGATGCCTTTCCGCGAAAGCGACAATGTCGATCATCCGGTCAGTCTTTATGCGGCGACCAAAAAGGCCAATGAGCTGATGGCGCACAGCTATAGCCATTTGTTTCGCATCCCCACCACCGGCTTGCGCTTTTTCACCGTGTACGGACCATGGGGGCGGCCCGATATGGCGCCGATGCTGTTTCCCAAGGCAATGCTCGATGGCCGCGCCATCGACGTCTTCAACCATGGCGATATGCTGCGCGATTTCACCTATATCGACGACATTGTCGAGGGCGTGGTCCGTGTGGTCGACAAGCCTGCGACCGCCGACCCCGATTACGACGCCACCGGCCCCGACCCGGCAACCAGCAACGCGCCCTATCGGCTGTTCAACATCGGCAATAACAATCCTACCCGGCTGATGGACTTCATCGGCGCGATCGAAAATTCGTTGGGCATGGAAGCCAAGAAGAACTTCCTCCCCATGCAGCCCGGCGATGTCGTCGCCACTGCTGCCGACACCGACGCGCTCGACGCCTGGGTCGGTTTCCGGCCCTCTACCGAGATCGGTGAAGGTGTGCGGCGGACAATCGACTGGTATCTGGAATATTACCGGATCAACCGGTA
>CAZSJE010000069.1:1565-10500 GCA_964606835.1 uncultured Sphingorhabdus sp. | reverse complement strand
GGCGCGCCGCTGACGGTGCCTGCGGGGAAGCCAGCAAACAGCGCATCGAGCGCATCCTTGCCGGGAGCAAGCCGCCCAACCACGTTGGAGACAATGTGCATGACATGGCTGTACAGTTCGACCATGTAGCTGTCAGTGACAACAACCGAGCCGCCTTCGGTGACGCGGCCGACATCGTTGCGGCCCAGATCGAGCAGCATCAGATGCTCGGCGCGCTCTTTGGGGTCGGCGAGTAGCGAGTCGCGGTTTTCGGCGTCCTCCAAAGCGGTTTTGCCGCGCGGGCGGGTGCCTGCGATGGGGCGGATGGTAACTTCGCCGTCGCGGACACGCACGAGGATTTCGGGGCTTGAGCCTGTCAGGGCAAAGCCCGGCATGTCGAGATGATATAGGAAAGGCGAGGGGTTGATCCGCCGCAGCGCGCGGTAGAGATCGAGCGCGGGCAGCGTGAAGGGCAGGGTGAAACGCTGGGCGAGCACCACCTGAAATATGTCGCCACCGGCGATATAGTCTTTCGCCTTAAGGACCATTTGCTCATAGCGTGACGCAGGCATCGCGGGATGGGGTTCCGGCAATTCCGGCAATTCGTGCGAACGGGCGGCCATGGGGACGGGCTGCGCCAATCTGGCTGCCACACCCTCGATCCGCTCCAAAGCTCGCTCCATCAACCGATCCGGCTCGCCACCCTCGGGCCACACCGGCGACGCAATGTAGAGCCGGTCCGCCAACCGGTCGAACACCAGCACCACGGTAGGCCGCACAAACATCATGTCCGGCACTCCAATCGGGTTGGCCGCCGGTCGTGGCAGTTTCTCCACCAGCCCGATGGTTTCATAGCCGAAATGCCCCACCAGACAGGCAAAGGCAGGAGGCAGTTCGGCGGGCATGTCGATGCGGCAGGCGTTGACCAGCGCGCGCAATGTGGTGAGCGTGTCGGCTTCGGCAAGGGCAAAGGCCGAGCGATCGGTCAACCACTGCCGGTTGATTTTGGCCTCCTTGCCCTCCGCGCGAAACACCAAGTCGGGGGCAATACCGATCAGGCTGTAGCGCCCGCGCACCACGCCACCCTCCACAGATTCGAGGATGAAATCGCCGCGGTCTTCCTCGAACAGCTTGAGCGCCGCCGATACCGGCGTTTCGGTGTCGGCGATCAAATCGCGCCAGACCAGCGCCGCTTTGCCAGCCTCTATCTGTCGGCGCGCAGCCGCATCGGCGAGAGCAAAGCGGTCGGCCACAAATCAGTTGGCCTCATTCTTGCCGGTCAGGCTGTCGCGCAGGGTCTTTATCGCGCCGTCATTTTTCTCGACGCCGACTTCCTCCTTGGCTGCAAGGATCAGCTGTGCGGCATATTCCTGGCTAAGCAGCGTCTGCAGTTCCTTGCGATTGGCCTCCAGCCGCTCGGTATCGCCGCTGGCATCGCCACGGATGACTTCGTTCAGCCGGACCACGAACCAGCCTCGGTCGCCGCCGCCGGGCACGATCTTGGCGGTACCCTGCTTCATCGCAAACATCAGCGCGAGCGGTGGCGGCACCTGGCCCTGTTGGCTGGCCTTGTTCAGCTCGCCGCGCGTGCTGGCGAGCGTCTCGATCTTCGCACCCTGCGCATTGGCGGCGGCCAACGCAGCGCTCAATGTCTGGCCGCCGGTTACTGCCTTGCGCACGGCTTCGGCAACGGCCCGTGCTTTCTTGTTGCCCTCTGACAGTGCCCATTGCTGGGTCACAATCGCGCGGACTTCGTTCAGCGGCGGCGGGGCCGCTTCGTCAAAATCGGCAACGGCAACCAGCGCAAAACGCTTGCCTTCTTCTATCTCAACCAACTGCGCACCTCCGTCGGTCTCCAATTGAAAGGCGACCGGCAGGATCTGCTGCATTTCGGGGATAGGACGATAGGCCGGGTTGCCCGGGTTCTGCCCGTTCGCGAGCAGCTTGGGCGTGGTTTCGATCTTCAGACCTTGCGCCTTCGCAATGTCGTTGATGGTGGAGCCATCATCGAATGCATTTTCGATTTCAGAGGTGAGGTCGCCCAGCAACTCTTCACTTTTTTGCTTTTTCAATTCAGCCGCGATTTCGCCGCTGACGGCGGAAAGAGGTCGTGCGGCGACATTCTTGACGCCTGAAACGCTTACGACATAAAAGCCAAGCGAACCGCGCGCGGGTGCTGACACACCGCCCTGCGTGGTCGCGAACACTGCATCGGCGACGGCCTTGGAAGCCGTGCGGGTCAGTGCTTCTTTCGTGATCCCGTTAGAACGGGTCGCGCTCAGGCCCAGTTCTGTCGCGACGGCTTCGATCGATCTGCCGCCGCTGATCTTGTCGGCAGCGGCTTTGGCAGCGGCCTGTGTCGGGAAAACCAGCTGGGCAAAATCGCGCGTTTGCGTTGCCGCATAGCGGCTGGCGTTTTCCTTGTAAAAGGCAGCGATTTCTTCAGCCGACGGTGTTGCCTTGGCATCGACGATCGATGCGTCGAACAGCGCATAGCTGACCGCGCGCTTTTCAGGGACCGTATAGCGCACCGAATTTGCGCGGTAATATTGGCTGAGAACCGCCTCCGATGGTGCGGTCGCTGGCATATAAGCATTTGCCGAAATGATCGCGACTTCGCCTGAGCGCTTTTCAAGGTCGAGCGATGCATAAGGCAAGGCCATTCCGGCAGGGGCAGGTGCACCGGGGCCAGCCGATGCCAGCAATTGCCGCGCAAAGAAATTCTGCCGGAAATCGTCGCGGACCATTTTTTCGGTCAGGTTCAAATTCTGCAGGAATGCGGCAAATGCTTGCTGGTCGAACTTGCCATCGGGCCCAGTGGCTCCCGGAATTTTCAGGATTTCCCGGTTCACTAGCGAATCGCTGACGGCCGTCCCATATTTTTCCCCGAATGACGCCAGCGCATAGCGATTGATCAGCTGTTCCAGCGTGTCGTCCAGCCCGCCGCTCTCGACAAAGCGGCCGATATCGAGTGTGGGATTTTGCCGGCGTTCGGCGCGCAGTCGGTTGTCGACCGAATCGCGCAATTCGCTAACCGCAATATTCTGGCGACCGACCTTGGCGACATTACCTTGCCCCAGTCCGCCAAAGCTGCCCGAACCGGTAACATCGCCCAGCGCAAAGGCGACCGCGATCAATGCAACAAAGACAATGGCAAAGATCGCACCCCAGCGCGAATTGAACAGCCTGCGGAAAAAAGTGATCATTATGGGTTCCGGCAACGAAGAATTTGCCCGCCTTTAGGGCGCAAGCCGCAAGCGATCAAGCGCCGCGCTTCGCAAAAGCCGCTTGCGGCCTTGCCGATTTGCCAATAGCGGCGCTGCGGCACGGACGAGGCATAAAAAGTGATTGCAGATTTGATCGAACAGACGCTGGACGCTGCTGACAAGGCAGTGGGCGCCAATGGTCCGGCGGTTGCAGGAGCAGCGAGCAGCTTTACACCCACCGATTTCAGCATCCATTTTTTCTTGCAGCTGGCTTTCATCCTGTTGGCCTGCCGCATCTTTGGCTGGATTGGCAGGCGGTTTCTCGCGCAGCCGCAGGTTGTCGGCGAAATGATCGCGGGCGTAGTACTTGGCCCCTCGCTGTTCGGATTGTTCTTGCCTGAAATCCAGCAAACCATATTCCCGCCGGAAACGAAAAATGTGCTGTACGCGGGCGCTCAGCTAGGGGTCGGACTGTACATGTTCCTGGTCGGCACGACGCTGCGCATCGACCATTTCCAGTCCAAGGCGAAAAGCGCTGTTAGCGTGTCGGCGGCGGGCATCATTGTGCCGTTTATCATGGCAATGCTGATCACGCCGCTGTTGCTGGAAATTCCGGGACTGTTTGCACCCGGAATTTCGACCGCAAGTGCAACGCTGTTCATGGGGGCATGTATCGCGCTCACGGCCTTTCCCATGCTTGCGCGGATCATCAATGAGCGCGGGCTTGCGAACAGCTCGCTAGGAACCCTGTCGCTGACTGCCGGCGCGTTTGACGATGCCGTGTCATGGTGTGTGCTGGCGGTGGTGCTCGCGACCTTCGGGGCGGGTGCGGGCGTGGCTGTGCTGGCGATTGGCGGCGGGCTTATCTATGCGCTGTTCATAATCCTCTTTGGGCGCAGTCTGCTGGCTCCGCTTGGCCGCATTGTCGAGCGCGAGGGCGAGATGAGCACGACCATTTTGGGCTTGACGCTGGCCTTGTTCTGCACCTCAGCTTTCATCATGGATGCGGTTGGCATCCATGCCATATTCGGCGGTTTCATTTTGGGTGTGGTGATGCCGCGCGGGCTGTTTGCCGAGGAGTTGAAGCGCAAGGTCGAACCGCTGACCGTTATCCTGCTGCTGCCGATGTTCTTCACTTATTCGGGGTTGAACACGCGGATGGACATGGTCAACACGCTGTCCTTGCTGCTGATCGCGCTTGGCATATTGGCGGCGTCGATTTTGGCGAAGTTTGGCGCATGCTGGGCCGCCGCCCGGCTTGCCGGTGAGGACAACCGCACCGCACTCGGCATAGGTGCGCTGATGAATTCACGCGGGCTGATGGAATTGATCATCATCAATATCGGCCTGCAAAAGGGGATTATCGGCCCGACGCTGTTCTCGATGATGGTGCTGATGGCGATCGTTACCACGATGATGGCGGGGCCATTGTTTGAGGCGGTCTATGGTAAAAAGGCGCGTGAATCGGGTGAACTGGACTCGTTTAACGCGACCAAGGCGCCGACCGTCTGACATATTCACTGCACAGAACAGGAAAGTCCAAATGCAGAAAATGATTGCCGGAAATTGGAAAATGAACGGGCGGCTGGCCGATCTCGATACGATCCGGGCCATCGTTGCGGGCGCTGGCGATTACCCGACGGTCGATACAGCGCTGTGCCTTCCGGCAACGCTGATCGCGTCAGCAGCCGCCGCGGTTCCGGGCTATGCGATTGGCGCGCAGGATTGCCATATGGCAGCCTCCGGCGCGCATACCGGCTGTATCTCCGCCGACATGCTGAAAGAGGCCGGGGCCAGCCTGACCATCGTCGGTCATAGCGAGCGCCGCGCGGCGCAGGGCGAAAACAATGCCGATGTGCGCGCCAAGGCACTGGCAGCCCGTGCAGTGGGACTGTCAGTGATTGTCTGCGTGGGCGAAACCGAGGCGGAGCGCGATGCGGGCCAAGCGGAAAAGGTCGTGCTTGGCCAACTGGAAGGGTCATTGCCGGGCGACGCCGATGGCCGCTGGGTTTCCGTCGCCTATGAGCCTGTCTGGGCGATCGGCACGGGACGGGTCCCGTCGACCGGGGATGTCGCGGCAATGCACGGCGCGATCCGCAAGGCGCTGGTCGAGCGCTTCGGGGCGGACGGCGAGGCGATGCGTATTCTCTATGGCGGCTCGATGAACGGCGAAAATGCTGCCAGCCTGCTCGCCGTGCCCAATGTGGACGGCGGCCTGATCGGCGGCGCGAGCCTGAGCGCGGAGAAATTTTTGCCGATTGTGGAGGCAGCGGCTGCCGCCTGATTGCGATTGAACTTTGCTCCGCGCGCTCCTATGTGCGCCGCAACACAGAATTTCCGGACGGGCATTATTTCCATGGGCCTCTTTCATTTCCTTATCGTCGTGCAGGCTATCGTTGCCGCTTCGCTGGTTGGCGTCATCCTGATGCAGCGCTCAGAGGGCGGCGGGCTTGGCGCTGGTGGCAGCCCCGCTGGCCTGATGTCCGCGCGCGGTGCGGCCGACTTCCTGACGCGCACGACTGCTATTCTTGCAACTGCCTTCGTCCTGCTTTCGATTTCGCTGGCTTTTGTTGCGGCGCGCGAGGGTGGACCTAGCCGGATCAACGAAACGCTGGAAAAATCTGCACCTGCGACCGGTGGTGCTGCGGGCGGTATTGCGCCAGTGATTGCTCCGCCTGCCGACAAGGCTGCACCCGCCGACAAGGCCCCCGAAGCACCGCTCGACAAATAAGCAAAAATATATTGTGAAATAACGGATTCGGCCCCTTGCCGAATCCGTGAAATAGGTCTTAGGCCTTTCCTCCCATGGCGCGGTATATTTTCATCACCGGCGGCGTGGTCTCCTCGCTCGGCAAAGGTCTTATGGCAGCTTCTCTGGCTGCCCTTTTGCAGGCGCGTGGCTACAAGGTCCGCATCCGCAAATTCGATCCCTATCTGAATGTCGATCCGGGCACGATGTCGCCCTATCAGCATGGCGAGGTCTATGTGACCGACGACGGAGCGGAGACCGACCTCGACCTTGGCCATTATGAGCGTTTCACCGGCGTTTCGGCGCGGCAATCGGACAATGTGACTTCGGGACGCATTTACCGCGACATCATCGCCAAGGAACGGCGCGGAGATTATCTTGGGGCGACGGTGCAGGTCATCCCGCACGTCACCAACCAGATCAAGGAATTTGCCCAGACCGACGTCGATGGCCTCGATTTCGTGTTGTGTGAAATTGGCGGCACAGTGGGCGATATCGAATCGTTGCCCTTTATCGAGGCCATCAGGCAGATGCGCAACGACCTGGGCCGCGACCAGACAGTGTTTGTCCATGTGACTTTGGTGCCCTACATCGCGGCTGCGGGCGAGCTGAAGACCAAGCCGACCCAGCATAGCGTCAAGGAATTGACCGCGCTGGGCGTGCAGCCCGACATTTTGCTCTGCCGCTGCGAACATGAATTGCCCGACGCGGAGCGCGCCAAAATCGCCGCTTTCTGCAATGTGCGCAAGGAGGCGGTGATCCCGGCGCTCGATGCCAAGTCGATCTACGCCGTGCCGCTACAATATCATGCCGAGGGTCTGGATTATGAGGTGCTGCGCGCCTTTGGCATTACCCCCGGCGTCGCGCCCGATTTGCGCCGTTGGGAGGACATCCTCGACCGCCAGCAAAATCCCGAAGGCGAAGTGACTATTGGGGTGGTTGGCAAATATGTCGGCCTCGCCGATGCCTACAAGTCGCTCAATGAAGCACTGGCGCATGGAGGCTTTGCCAACCGGGTGAAGGTCAACATCAAATGGATCGACGCCGAGTTGTTCGCCAAGGACGAAGGCGACGTCACGGCAGCGCTGGAACCGATGCATGCCATCCTTGTTCCCGGCGGCTTTGGCGAGCGCGGGTCGGAGGGCAAGATTGCCGCTGTCCGCTTTGCCCGCGAGCGCAAAGTACCGTTTTTCGGCATTTGCCTGGGCATGCAAATGGCCTGTATCGAAGGTGCGCGGAATACGGCGGGGGTTGCCGAAGCATCCAGCACCGAGTTCGGCCCGACCAGCGAACCGGTGGTCGGTATCATCACCGAATGGATGAGCGAGGAAGGCCTGCAAACCCGCGAAGCTGGCGGCGATTTGGGCGGCACGATGCGGCTGGGCGCCTATGAGGCGCGGCTAACGGGCAACAGCCATGTGGCCGGTATATATGGCGGCACGACAATCTCCGAACGTCACCGCCATCGTTATGAAGTCAATGCGGCATACAAGGACCCTCTGGAAAAGGGCGGACTTATCTTTTCCGGCATGTCGCCTGACGGACTGCTCCCTGAGATCGTCGAACGACCGGACCATCCTTGGTTTATTGGCGTCCAATTCCATCCGGAACTAAAGAGCAAGCCCTTTGAACCGCACCCACTGTTCGCAAGCTTTATCGAAGCCGCGGTGGAGCATAGTCGTTTGGTTTAAGAAAGCCGCCCCCGCTTTCGCGGGGACGGCGCGTTATCGACTTAGGCAGCCTTGCCCTTTTTCTCGCCACCCTCGATCACAGTCGGGGTGTTACCACCGATCATGATCTTGCGCGGTTTCAATTCTTCAGGAACCTGCCGCTCAAGCTGCACGATCAGCAAGCCATCGGCCAGGTCTGCATGCTTCACGAACACATGGTCGGCGAGTTGGAAGCGGCGCTCGAAGTTGCGGTTGGCGATGCCAACATGCAGGAAATCCCGGTTGTCGTTGCCATCGACCTGCTTCTGCCCGGTGACGATCAGCGCATTCTGCTGTGCGGTGATGTCGATCTCTTCAGGCTTGAAGCCGGCAACCGCAATGGTCACGACATATTCGGTGTCGGAAATCCGCTCGATATTGAACGGCGGATAATTGTCGCTGCTGGACGTGCGACCGGCATTTTCCAACAGGTCGAACAGCCGGTCGAAGCCGACGGTGGTGCGGCGATAGGGGGTGAAATCAAAACGGTTCATTGCAAATTCTCCTTTAGAAGCAATTTGGGTTTTTTGCGGGACCCGCATGCACGGCGTCCCACGGTTTGGATGGCCAGCACGGCCTTCCAGATGACAAGATGGTATCGGCTGAAACGATTTCAAGAGCGCAAAGGAAAACCGCCCGGCTTGCACCGGGCGGTTAGTCTGTTCCCATATGTTTTTGTGGCCGGACGAGCGCTAATTGTCAGCGGCTTCAGCCCGGCCAATCCCCCTGAACCATTGGCCATTGACTTGAATGAACCGGTTGCAGCGCGTTCAGATTGCGGGAAGTTGGGCGCAATGCAAAGGAAAGCTCTCGCCATTCGACGCTTTTTCGCCGACTGTGGCAAGGCTGCAACAAATCTGTCACCTTGCGCGGGCACCCCGACGCTCCTATTGAGCCAGCCAAGCCCATGATAGAGCGTAAAAAGCAACCCGCATGATCCTCAACCGATATGAACGCATGGTCGCAAAGCGATATTTGCTGCCAGGCAAGGGCGAGGGCTTCATTTTCCTGGTCGCGACCATCAGTCTGGTGGCCGTCGCGCTTGGAGTCGCGGCGCTGATCATTGTGATGAGCGTGATGAACGGCTTTCGCGCCGAGCTGTTCGACAAGATTGTCGGGCTGAACGGCCATGCGGTCGTGCAGGGCTATAATGGACGGCTCGCCGATTGGCGTGATGTGCTGAAAGAGGTGAAGGCAACTCCCGGTGTTACCCAAGCCTCGCCTTTGATCGAACAGCCTTTGCTCGCCACCAGCAATGGCCGGGTTGAGGCGATATTGGTCCGCGGCATGCA
>CAZSJE010000069.1:0-1465 GCA_964606835.1 uncultured Sphingorhabdus sp. | reverse complement strand
AAGATTTTCGTGACCGTTGGCGTGTCCATCGGCATCGCAGGCATTGGCGCCGGGATGGTGTTGGGCTTTGTATTCCTCTATTTCCGCCAAGGGATCGTGCGCGGCATCCAATGGCTGACAGGACAAAATTTGTGGGACCCGTCGATCCGTTTCCTGACCGAACTGCCGTCGCGCACCGATCCGTTCGAGGTGCTGGCCATCTGCCTGCTCGCGCTGCTGTTCAGCTTCCTCGCCACGCTCTATCCGGCGCTGAAGGCGGCGGGGACCGATCCGGTGCAGGTACTTCGCTATGAGTGAGATTGTCGCCCGATTGGCCGATGTGCACCGCAGCTTCACCCAAGGCGATGTGACCATTGAAGTGCTGCGCGGCGCGAACCTTACGATACGCGAAGGTGAACTGGTGGCGCTGCTCGGCCCGTCGGGCACGGGCAAGTCGACCTTGTTGCAGGCGCTGGGCTTGCTCGAAGGCGGCTTTACCGGGTCGATCAAAATCGATGGCGAGGAAATGCGCGACGCCGGCCCCGACCGCTGCACTGTAGTGCGGCGCGAGAAACTGGGCTTTGTCTATCAGTTTCACCATCTGCTGCCCGATTTCGACGCGCTGGAAAATGTGGTGATGCCGCAGTTGATTGCTGGCAAAGGCCCCGATGAGGCACGCGACCGGGCAACGCTCTTGCTAGCCACCCTTGGGCTTGGCGAGCGGCTCGAACATCGCCCATCAAAACTGTCCGGCGGCGAGCAGCAACGCGTTGCGGTGGCCCGCGCGCTCGCCAATCGCCCGCATCTGGTGCTCGCCGACGAACCGACCGGCAATCTGGACGAGCATACCGCTGACATCGTTCTGGCGGAATTCATGGCGCTGGTGCGTGGGCAGGGGTCCGCCGCGCTGGTTGCGACGCATAACGAACGGCTCGCCGCCAAGATGGACCGTGTGGTAAGGCTGCACGATGGTCGGCTGGATTAAAGATTACACGGTATGGGAGAAGCGAAATGAATGTCCATGATTTCACCGTCGACATGCCCGGTGGCGGTAAACAGGATTTGAGCGCCTATAAGGGCAAGGTTATGCTGGTGGTCAACACCGCGTCCAAATGCGGTTTCACACCGCAATATAAGGGGCTGGAGGCGCTGCACCGCAAATATGAGGATAAGGGTCTGGTCGTCATGGGCTTCCCCTGCAATCAGTTCGGTGCGCAGGAACCGGGCGATGAGGAGGAGATCAAGAATTTCTGCTCGCTGAATTACGATGTCAGCTTTCCGCTGGCGAAGAAGATAGACGTCAATGGCGACAATGCCGATCCGCTGTGGAAGCATTTGAAGGACCAGCAGGCAGGTTTGCTGGGCAGTCGGGGGATTAAATGGAACTTCACCAAATTCCTGGTCGACAAGGATGGGAAGGTCGTGGGCCGCTATGCGCCTACTGTCACGCCAGGGTCGCTTGAGAGGGATATTGAACGGTTGTTGG
>CAZSJE010000068.1:0-10509 GCA_964606835.1 uncultured Sphingorhabdus sp. | reverse complement strand
TCGCAGCAGCGAACCTTCCTCAGCTTTCTGACTGGCGTCATGATATGTCTGGTTCCTCAAACTGTTGCATATATCCATGCAATCGGGCCAATTCCGTTAATGGCAACACTTGGCCTGGCTCCCGCATTGATTTTTCTGACCAATGCGGTTCGAAACCAGAACCGGTTGATGATCCGGACACAATTGGAAAAACAGCGTCTGGCGGATGATTTGGCACATGCGCTAGGCGTTGCCGAATATCTGGCGAGCAGGGATAGCCTGACGGATTTGTACAACCGTAGGGCGTTCTTGGAGCTAGCAAGCCGCATAGGTGATGATGAGTCTGCGGCACCACTGAGCCTGATCATTGTAGATCTCGACCATTTCAAGCGCATAAACGATCAATATGGCCATGGGATTGGCGATTCCGTCTTGAAAAAAGCTGCGCAGCTTATCTCAAACAATGTCGGCCCCCTTGATGTAGTTGGGCGCGGCGACGGTGCGGTCGCCCGCTGGGGTGGCGAAGAGTTCATTATCTTGTTGCGGAATGCCACACTGGAAAAGGCGGCCAAGCTGGCGGAAAAGTTGCGGCAAGGACTGACCGATTTGCGGGATGCAGATTGGCCCGATTCTTTGGTTGTGAGCGGTTCGTTCGGCGTAGCAAACTGGCATAAGGGCACCGATTTGAACGTTGGAATCGGTCTAGCGGATGCAGCAATGTATAAAGCCAAAAATGGCGGACGAAACCGAGTTGGCGTTCACAAGGATAACATGCAAATAGACCTTGTCGAGGCCGCCTGATTACCTGTCCGGGGTTCAGGCGTTGATCAACGCGCGCTACGGGTCATGCCCCAGAATTGCGGACCATTTGGAACCTGCCAATTGCATGTAATCTCAAAGCCAAGCGCCCGGTAAATCGGCAGATTATTCTCGTCGGCGGTTTCCAGATAGGCCTTGCAGTTAGCGGCATCGGCTTGTTCCAGTCCGGCACGAATGGCGGCTCCGCCGAAGCCTTTGCCGCGATGGCTGGAATGGCATCCTGCATAATGAAGATACCAACATTCTTCGTGGGGAAGATGGGCCTTGATCAGGCTGGCGACCAGAGATGCCCTGCCAATGGCCGAACCAAATGCGAAGAGATACGGCAGGCCAGTTCGTATTGCGTCCCATCGGCTTTCCCGCATATGGCCGGGTATGCGCCATAAGGTCGCGGCCTCGGCACCGTCGGTCATCATAATGTTGCCCGCCTTATGATCCTCCTCGACAATGATTTTGAAGGCCTTGGCAAGTGCACGTTTACGCGCCTCAGCGTCCGGGACGATGAAAGAGAAGGCTGGTTCGTCCTGAAATGCCTCTGCCAGCGTGGTTATGACCGACTGCTTGTCCACGTGCTGAGCCGGTCGGCAATGCATAGAGCGTATCGTATTTTCGTTCATTTCTTCCCCTGAAATAGGATGCCAAGCCAGAAGCAGATCTGATGCTTCTAAAGCTTCTGAGCCATTCCGGAAATTCTTGAAGCTGTCCTAAACATTTTAGTTGACACTGTCTACATCGTTCGACTAGCCTGTTGACAGTGTCAACTAAAAGGGCATTTTATGCGACAAATGGCTCTAATCGCTGCTGCCTTGGGCCTACTCGGATTGAGTACGGGAGCTGCCAAGGCACCAGAGGTCGTCGTAACAGTAGCTGGCGCTGAGAAGGTCGCGGGCAATGTTGCGTGCCGGTTGTTTTCTGGCCCAAAGAATTTCCCCAACGGTGCAGCGACAGCAGGGCAGCAGAGTGTGCCGCGCCAAAGCGGAGGGGAGTCCTGCCGGTTTCAAAACCTGAAGCCCGGCACCTACGCACTTGTGGTCGCGTTGCTGCCGCCGGGTCAGCAAGACGTCACGCGGGATATGTTCGGCCGTCCGAAGCAGCCATGGGGTGTGTCTAACAATGTCCGTCCCGCGATGCGCGCGCCCCGCTTTCAAGAAGCAGCCTTTCAAGTCACAGCCGGGCGGGTGACGCGGCTGACGATAACGCTGGCTCGATGAAGACAGCAGAAGCAACGCGACCTTCCGGCGACCTCCGCGAGGCGTGCGTGACCGAGGCAATGGCCATCATAGCGCAGAGTGGCATTGAAGACCTGAGTATGCGTGAAGTAGCGCGGCGGTTGGGTGTTTCGCATCAGGCACCCTATCGGCATTTTCCAAGTCGTGACCATATCCTGGCGGAGATTGTCCAAAGGGCGTTTTCGGAATTCGCGACCGCGCTGCAATCTCCCCCCCAAACGGACAATGCAGCGCAAGATTCACTTGCCATGGGCTTGGCCTATGTTGATTTCGCACTATCGCGCCCTTTGCATTACCGACTAATGTTCGGTGGTGCCCTGCCGGAGCCAGGCGATCATCCCGAAATGTTGCGGGGCGCGCGCAAAGCATTTGGCGTGCTAAGGGCTTCATTACAGCGGGTGTTTGCCAGTCGCGCCCAGCCCTATGATCAAGACAGGATTGACAGTGAGGCGCTGTTTGCCTGGTCGAGTTTGCATGGGCTTGTCAGCCTGATGCAAACCGATGCGCTATCTACGCTTGATCTCAGCCCAGAAACACGCGCCGGCTTTACAATGCACGCCTTGCAGCGGGTCGGCGCGGCGCTGGGCATTGCGCCAGCAGCATCAGGCTTTCAGCCTTTGCAGGAGGAGAAATCATGAGCAGGATAATGGAAGGCCGCTGGACAGCGCGGATGGATGAGCCTTTTGTCGTTTTCATAATCGGCATGCGGATTAACAAGCCATGGCTTGTCCATCGTTGGCTGCCGCTTGTGTTTCAAATGGCGGCGATGCTGCGTGAACTCTATCCGCGCCCCGAACTTGGCTTCATGGGTGGCAAGACCTGGTTTGGCAGAACGATTGTGCTGATCCAATATTGGCGATCATTTGATGATCTGGAGGCCTATGCAAAGGCGCAGGACAAGCGGCATCTGCCTGCATGGGCTGCATTCAATCGCGCTATCGGCAACAATGGTGACGTTGGAATCTATCATGAAACATATCGCATTGAACCGGGGCAATATGAGAATGTGTTCGTCAACATGCCACCGACATTGATCGGTGCCGTCGCGCCGCTATACGAAGCGAAACGAGGTTACGGCTCTGCACGAGGTCGCATGATTGACGACGTCGACACCTCCTCATCGTAGCGCGGGCTCAAGCGTCATCGGCTCAGAGCAGCGCGATTCCATGTCTGCGAATCTATTACAGTCGCGACCCATTTTATTGAGAAAGCCATACACGCTTACACAAAACCTTGCACAAAATGCGACAACATGTTCAAAATATCTTTTTAGCACCAATGCTTAAGTCAGTCTCGGCCCACTCAAAATGTAGCGCGGCTTTGAGTTTTGGCTGAACGCCGATCCGACCAATTTTCGGATCGTAAACAGTTCTTCGGACACGTAATCGGATTGCGCTCGGCCACGCCGCGAAGTGGCAACGCAGACCCCCATTCAGATCAGCATAGTCGGCAATCGCAAGGCGCTTTCACGCGCGTTTTCGGACTCTGGATTAGGACCTCATCGGCCCCGCGTCTTTCGGTGTGGCGCGTCTCATTGCTGCTGCGCAAATCAAGAATACCGAAAAAAAATCTACACAGGTTCTGCACAGGCTAAAACGGGCGAATTTTATCGTTTTATTACAATTCTTTACAGAAATCCGATATCTTGGTCGGGACGAGAGGATTCGAACCTCCGACCCCCACACCCCCAGTGTGATGCGCTACCAGGCTGCGCTACGTCCCGACCGCCAAGTTCGCTTGGGCGTCCTTGGAAAGCGCGCCTATATGGGGGGCTTAAGGCAAAAGCAAGCGCGGAAACCCGTTATCCGTTGCGTGCGTGGTGGCCGCGTGATAACGGCGCGCCCTTGGAATATACGGGCCTTTCCCTATATGGGTCGCAACAGAATTTCGGGGACCTAAAATAATGACATCGATGCTGGTTTTGGCGGCGACGCCGGGTAGTGCAGGGGGCGCTGGTGCGGGTGCTTTCTTTGTACAGATTGTGCCGCTGCTGTTGATTTTCGTAGTTTTCTATTTCCTGCTTATCCGTCCGCAGCAAAAGCGCGCGAAGGAGCATGAGGCAAAGCTGAATGCTGTTCAAAAGAATGACGAAGTGGTCACCGGCGGCGGGCTGATGGGCAAGGTGACCAAGGTTGCCGACGATCATGTCGAGGTGGAAATCGCCCCCAATGTCCGCGTGCGCGCCATCAAATCGATGCTCGCCGATGTGAAAAGCCGCAACGCCAAACCTGCCAACGATTAAAAAGTAGGGAGCGAAGCCCCTACTTTTTGGAAAGACCATTATGCTCGATTTTCCCCGTTGGCGCGTATGGATGCTCACTTCGCTGATCATCCTTTCGTTTTTGATTGCGCTGCCCAGCTTCCTGCCCAAATCGGCGCTCGACCAGATTCCGGGCTGGGTACCCAAGGAAACCATCAACCTGGGACTCGACTTGGCCGGTGGCAGCCACATATTGCTGGAGGCGGATCAGGCGCAACTTGAGCGTGATAGGCTCGAACGGCTTGAGGACGATGTGCGTCAGGCCATGCGCCGCGCTGAACCGCGGGTCGAGATCGACAGCGTAACGCGGACGGGCGGACGGCTAAGCTTCATGGTCACCGATGGCAGCCAGATCGACGCAGCGCGTAAGGCGCTGGAGCCGATTGTCGCCAACAATCAGGGTACCCGCGACTGGAACATCGAGATCACAGACGGCACCCGCATCTCGCTGGTACCTGCCGGATCGGGGCAGGCCGATGCGATGAACCGCGCAATGGATTCGGCTAAGGACGTCATCGACCGGCGCATCAACGCGCTTGGCACGCTGGAGCCAACGATTATCCGCCAGGGCGACGACCGCATCGTTGTTCAGGTGCCGGGGCTGCAGGATCCCGAAGCGTTGAAGGCGCTGATCGGCAAGACTGCAAAGCTCGAATTCAAGCTGGTCGACGAAGGCGCGAACCCCGACGACACGCTAAAAGGCAAGGCGCGTGTTGGCAGCCAGGCTCTGCCCTATCCGACCAACCCCAGCGGTATCCCCTATCTGGCCGTGCGGCGGCTGGGCGGAATCTCCGGGGACCAGCTGACCAAGGCGCAGCAAAGCTTCGATCCGCAAACCAACGAGCCTGTGGTGATCATCACCTTCAACAGCGAAGGCGCGCAGAAATTCGCGCGGATGACGCAGGCCAATGTGGGCAAGCTGTTCGCGATCATCCTCGACGGCCAGGTAATTTCCGCGCCGCAGATCAACGAACCGATATTGGGCGGTACATCGCAGATATCGGGCAGCTTCACCGTTGAAAGCGCGAACCAGCTGGCGATTTCATTGAATTCGGGCGCGCTTCCGGTCGACCTGAAAATTGTCGAGGAGCGCTCGGTCGGTCCTGACCTTGGTGCTGATTCGATCCGTCGCGGGCTGTTGGCCGGCGTCATCGGGACGCTGGGGGTGCTGATCTGGATGCTGGTTACCTATGGCCGGTTCGGCGTCTACAGTTGCTATGCACTGATCATCAACGTGGCGATGATCCTTGGGGTGATGGCGCTTGCCAATGCGACGCTAACGCTGCCCGGGATTGCCGGGTTCGTGCTGACCATCGGTGCCGCAGTGGACGCCAACGTCATCATCAACGAGCGAATCCGCGAAGAGCGACGACGCGGGCGGCGCGTGGCGCAAGCGGTCGAACATGGCTATTCTGAGGCCAGCCGCGCGATTTTCGACGCCAATATCACGAACGTCATTGCTGCAGTGCTGATGTTCTTCATCGGCTCTGGCCCGATCCGCGGCTTCGCCGTCGTGCTGATGATCGGTATCGTGACTTCGGTGTTCACGGCCGTGACCCTGACCCGCATGTGGGTGGTTGGCTGGCTGAAGCGCAACCGTCCGCAAGAAATCAACATTTAAGGAGGGCGCGAAACATGAAACTGCTCAAGCTCGTTCCCGACAACACCAATATCGGCTTCCTGAAATGGCGGAACATCGCGTTTGGCGTTTCTATGCTGCTGATGGCCGCCTCGCTGGCGCTGCTCTTTACCAAGGGGCTCAACTACGGCGTCGACTTCATTGGCGGACAGATGATCCGCACGACCTTTGTCGGTGACAAGGTCGCACCGGTGCAGGAACTGCGCGAGACCGTCGGCAGTCTCGGCTATGGCGAGCCGACAATCCAGCGGTTTGGCGCGGAAAACCAGGTTTCGATCCGCATGAAGCTGCCTGCGGGCGCGGATAAAAAACCTGAAATCGCCAATGTGATGACGACGAAGATCGTCGCCAAGATCAAGGAAAAGCACCCCAATGTGCGGATCGACGGTGTCGATTCTGTGTCGGGCAAGGTGTCGAGCGAGCTGTTCTCGGACGGCATACTCGCGCTGCTCGCAGCAGCCGTTGGGATCGGGCTCTATATCTGGTTCCGCTTTGAGTGGCAGTTCGGCATTGGCGCAATCTGGGCGCTGGTCCACGATGTAACGCTGACATTCGGGCTTTTCGCGCTCACGCAAATGGAATTCGACCTCAACACCATTGCCGCGTTGCTGACGATCATCGGCTATTCGCTGAACGACAATATCATTATCTATGACCGTATCCGCGAGAATTTGAAGAAATACCGCAAGATGGAGATCAGCTCGCTGCTCGACCTGTCGGTCAACGAAACCCTTTCACGTACCGTGATGACCAGCCTGACGATCCTGACGCCGCTGGTGGTGCTGGTGTTCTTTGGGCCGGACGTAATCTTCGGCTTCAGCGTTGCGATGGCCTTCGGGATTTTCGTTGGTTCGTACAGCTCGGTCTATCAGGCCGCACCGATCCTGATCTGGCTGAAAGTCACGCAGGACAGCTTCGTCCCCGACGAAAGCGTCAAGGCCGGAAAGGCCGAGCAGATCAGCGAAGGTATGGTTTGATCGAGCTGGTCAAACCAGCTCGATAGCCACCGCAGTCGCTTCGCCGCCACCGATGCAGAGCGAAGCAACGCCGCGCTTCAGGCCTTTATGCTTAAGGGCACCGATCAAGGTGGTGATGATCCGCGCGCCTGAAGCACCAATGGGATGACCCAGCGCAGTTGCGCCGCCATGGACGTTGACCTTATCATGCGGAATGCCAAGGTCACGCATCGCGAACATGGCCACGCAGGCAAAGGCTTCGTTCACCTCGAACAGGTCGACTTCATCGATCTGCCAGCCAGCCTTGTTCAGGCATTTGGTGATTGCGCCGACGGGAGCAGTGGTGAAATCCTTCGGCTCCTGAGCATGCGCGGCGGTGGCGACGATGCGGGCGACCGGGGTCTGGCCCTTGGCCTCGGCAGTTGATGCGCGCGAGAGCACCAGCGCGGCGGCACCATCGGAGATCGAAGAGCTGGTAGCCGCCGTAATCGTGCCGTCCTTCGCAAATGCGGGTTTCAGCGTAGGGATCTTGTCCGGGCGGCCCTTGCCGGGTTGTTCGTCGGTATCGATAACGGTTTCGCCTGCACGGGTGGTAAAGGTGACGGGGACGACCTCGGAGGCAAAGGCCCCGGTGGCAATCGCTTCCTGCGCACGGCGCAGCGATTCAATTGCATAATTGTCCTGATTCTCGCGGGTCAGCTGATATTCGTTGGCGGTGTCCTGCGCGAAAGTGCCCATGGCGCGACCCGGCTCATAGGCGTCCTCCAGCCCGTCAAGGAACATATGGTCGTAGGCAGTGTCATGGCCGATCCGCGCGCCGCTGCGGTGTTTCTTGAGGAGGTAGGGCGCGTTGGTCATGCTCTCCATCCCGCCAGCGATGACATAATCGACCGAGCCGGAGGCAATGGCTTCCGCGCCCATGATCACCGTCTGCATGCCGCTGCCGCACACCTTGTTCACGGTCGTCGCCTGCACCGATTTGGGCAAGCCTGCCTTTATCGCAGCCTGACGGGCAGGGGCCTGACCCAGGCCAGCCGGCAGCACGCAGCCCATATAGATGCGCTCGATATCCTCGCCTGAAACGCCTGCGCGTTCGACCGCAGCCTTAACCGCCGTGGCGCCCAGATCGGTCGCAGCCACATCGGAAAGCGAACCCTGCATCGCCCCCATCGGCGTGCGTGCGTAGGAAAGGATGACGACGGGATCGGTGCTGGACATGGCAATATTCCTTTGGCCGGGGGGAAGTTTCAGAATCGCCCATAATCCTGCCAAAGCGACAAGACAATGCGCTGCTGCGTTGCATTCCTATGCCGGGATGTTAATCACGCGGTTAAACGAGGAGACGATCATGACCGACATGCGATCCGTGCTCGAAAAACAGCGCGCCGCCTTTACTGCTGCCTTGCCTGAACCGATGAGCGTACGCCGCGACCGGATCGACCGGGCGATAGCCTTGCTGATCGACTATAAAGACGAATTCGCCAAGGCCGTCTCGGCCGATTTCGGCCATCGCAGCACTGAACAAACTTTGCTCACTGACATCATGCCCTCGGTCAGCGCGATGAAACATGCCAAAAAGCATTTCGAAAGCTGGGCGCGCGGCGAGAAGCGCAAGCCTACTTTTCCGCTTGGGCTGCTGGGCGCCAAGGCAGAGGTGGTCTACCAGCCCAAAGGTGTGGTTGGCGTAGTCGCGCCGTGGAACTTCCCTGTGGGTATGGTGATGGTGCCGATGGCTGGCATCCTCGCGGCGGGCAACCGCGCAATGGTCAAACCAAGCGAGTTCACCGAGCGGGTATCGGAGGTCTTTGCCGAGGCGGTCCCCAAATATTTCGCCGAAGAGGAAATGGCGGTGTTTACTGGTGGCGTCGAGGTTGGCACCGCTTTCTCCAAACTCGCTTTCGACCATATGATCTTTACTGGCGCGACCAGCGTCGGGCGGCATATCATGCGCGCGGCTGCCGATAATCTGGTGCCGGTGACGCTGGAACTGGGCGGAAAATCGCCGACGATTATCGGGCGAAGTGCGGACAAGAAGAAGGCAGGCGAACGGATCGCGCTGGGCAAGATGATGAATGCCGGGCAAATTTGCCTTGCGCCCGATTATCTGATGGTCGCGCACGATCAGGAAAACGACATGATCGAGCAGGTGAAGGCGGGCGTTGCAGCGCAATATCCCAAGCTGCTCCACAATGACGATTACACCTCGGTGGTCAACGGCCGGAACTATGAGCGCCTGCAGGGCTATCTCGCCGACGCGCGGGACAAGGGTGCCGAACTGATCGAGGTTAATCCTGCGGGCGAGGACTTTGCCGGCTCCAACGGCAACAAGATGCCGCTGACCATCGTGCGCAACGTCAATGACGACATGAAAGTGATGCAGGACGAGATATTCGGGCCGATCCTTCCCGTAATGACCTACTCCTCTATCGATGAAGCCATCGACTATGTGAACGATCATGATCGCCCGCTGGGGCTTTACTATTTTGGCAGTGACAAGGCGGAGGAGGAGCGCGTGCTGTCCCGCACCGTTTCCGGGGGCGTCACCGTCAACGACGTAATCTTTCACAACGCGATGGAAGACCTGCCCTTTGGCGGTATCGGGCCGTCGGGCATGGGTAATTATCACGGGCAGGACGGTTTCAAGACATTCAGCCATATGCGCGCTGTGTATCGCCAGCCGGGCATGGACGTCGCGGGCATGGCCGGGTTCAAACCGCCCTATGGCAAGACCACGCACAAGACGCTGGCACGAGAGTTGAAGAAATAAGAGGGGTCCGGACGGACTAGCTATTGCATTGGTTTGGTTTCTGCCAATCGGTGAGTAAGAGTTCAGCCGCGCAATATCCTCTGCTGCTGCGGGGAGGTCGAGGTTTTCGCAACTTGCGCTGGCGGGCCTGTTTGATATTTCTGGCGGAAGAATTTCTCGAATCGGAGGGGCAATCGATGCCGGGAAGTAAGCAATGCGGGTCGGACTGAGCGGAGCAATATTCGCCGTGGGCGCATTCGCACTTTTTGCGCCGAGCGCTGCACAGCAGGGTGCCGTGCAACCGGATGCCGCTGTTGGCGCATCAGGACATAAAGCTGCGGTGGGGTTGCCGATACCGCTGCGACGCGGAGAGCGGATAGAATATTTCAAGGACGGCTGCGGCGCGATTGTTTCTGCGCTCTCACCGGCCTACGAACTCTCCGTCATCCGGCAGAAAAACTGGTTTGGCGCTTGCCGCTTCGGTCTTGCCCATGGTCCGGGTGTCATCGGCGACAAATATTATTGGACCGATGCCAACCTGCCTATCAAGTTCCATTATGGTTATATGCAGTCCAATAACTGGACAGGCCGGTTTATGGCCTATGGACAGGAACGATCGGAATTTTTCCGTTCGCATTGGGATAAGGTCGGCGATGTGCCGACAACCGCCCTGTGGGAGTTCACAAATTATTCGAGAATAAACATTCCCTGGATCAGCTATCATTTATCGATCCCGCGCGATGGCGGCTATGATCATTACAGTTTTAATGAAGTGACTGTGGAGTGTCGCAGCATCCGTCCGACTATCACCGTCGAACTCGTCCGCAAACTACCCAAGGCGCAAACCGATTCCTTTGTCCAATGGTGTAAAAAGGGAGACA
>CAZSJE010000067.1:0-10798 GCA_964606835.1 uncultured Sphingorhabdus sp. | reverse complement strand
AGGCCGACATCGTCGCCGGTCACCTTTACCGCCACTCCCTCTACCTGCGAGCGGTAGGCAATCGTCCGTCTGCGCACATACCAGAGCAGGGGGACCGAGCCGTCGGGTGTGGGGATATTGGCGACAGCCTCGATCAGGCAATTCTGCCAGTTGCGGATTTCCTGTTCGAACGCCTGCTTTTCGGCCTCGTTTGCGGCCTTTTCGGCTGCCTGCTCTTCCTGCTTTTGCCGCCGCATCAAGAGGGCATCGAGCATTTCGATGGCAGAGTTGGATTTGGCGACCACCGGGTCCGCCTTGGTCGGGCGGGTGGTGCTGGTCAGCAAATTGTTGAATCCCTGGTAGCGCTGGCGGCTGACGGGGACCAGGATGACGACGCCGGTCGCATCCAGTTCCTCAGGGCGGCCATCAAGGTCGATGGGCGGCAGCGTCAGCGATTCCTCGACCAGCGCGACGATTTCGTCTGACGGCACAAAGGCGACGTCGACATCGACCGAGGGCGGGAAATAATATTGCTGCAGGCCCTGGCTGTCGGCGCGCACCGACGATACCGGCAATTGTCCGGCGGGGGGCAGCAGGCTGAAATACTGGCTGGCGGCAAAGATCGGCGCGGCATTGCCGACATTCAGATCGGACAGCACATCCTGCAGATGCGCGCGGTGTTGGACGACATGCGCCTCGGAGAGCGAGCGGGGGCGTCCGCTGATTGCCACCTGAATACCCGAATCCGCACCCAGTTCGCGCCGCACCATGGCGACGTCGATCCACTGGATAACCCCGCGATCAAGCGCAACCATCGCCAGCGGCAATATGTTCTGCGAAATGCCGCCGCCCTTGCCCATGAAAATCTGCCGCGCGACTGCGCGCCGCGCTTCGGACAATGTGGCGGCTCCGCTGTTTTCGGGGAAGGGGACCAAAGTCACGGCCGTCGCCTCGATAATGTCGCCATCCTGGATGCTCGCACGCCCGGTGATCGAGCGCGGATAGGCGGCAATCGGGTTGGCGGTAAATTCGACCGCGCGCAGGCCAAGGATGAACAGTCCGCTGCGCCGGGTGAGCGGGATGCGCGGATCGGACGAAAGCCCCATTGCCGCATCGAGCTGCCGTGCGACGGGCAGATCGAGCAAAGCCACTTGCCGGTCGCTTGCCAGCATCACCAGATCGCCCGATGGCGTAATGCCATGTCCAGCCTTGATCTCGACGCTTTCCCCCTGCGCGACGTCATAGTCGATGACTTGCAGGCCAGAAGCAACGCCCGACCCGGCAGAGCGCGCGATATCGGCCTGCCGCTGTCGGATATAATCCTGGTCACGGGTCAGGTCCGCCCCGGTCAGGAACCGCCCATCGAAATAGCGCGGGCGGCGGCGCAGGCCATCGAGATAGAGCGTACCCCCGCCCAGCATCGCTTCCATCGCGCCGCGCAGCGCGATTTCACCGCCCTTGCCGCTTTGCAGCATTTGTGCGAGTTCGGGTGTGTCGGCGATGCTTATGTCGACGCGGTCGTCGGCTTTTGTCATGCTGGCCATGGCTAATCTCCTTTTGCGGCAGTGCTCATGCAAGCGCCTGCCCGAACCATTTTCCGGGGAAATAAATGAAGGGGCGAATGCTGTTGTCGATGGTAAGGCCCTTGCCCGTGTCCATCTTCGTTATCGTGTCGCCGCGCGCGTCATTTTCGGCGGTGACGGCAATGGCAACGCGGGCAAGCAGGATCGCGCTATAATCGCGTCCTGGCACATGCTCGACCAGCGGGCGGAGGTTTTCATTGGCATTGTCGGCAACCCCGTGGTCCCAACTGCCCATCACTGCATCGAGCTGCCCCTTGGCGTCGGCGGCTGCTTTGGGCCAGAAATTCTTGGGCTGAACAAGGTCGGCAGGCTGCGCAGCGCCGCGTTCGGGATCGGGATTGCCTTCGCTGCGCAACACCAGCTCCAGCTTCGGATTTTCGGCGACGCGGGCTGCGACCAAAGCATCCAGCGCATCGAACGGGCCGGAGGCAAAGGAGGGCGTCTTGCCCCGTCCGCAGGGATGCGCCGACAGGAAAATATCCGCGACCACTGCCTTGTCAAAGCTGGTGCGCGGCTTGTTGTGCGTAGAGACCTGCAACCGTTTTTGCGGCTGGTTGGCAAACCAGCGTCCGACCTCGATACATTGCGGTCCTTGCACTTCGATCATCCTGCCATAGCGATCGATGGCAATCCCCGGTTCGACGCGAATTTCGAGCAGGCTGTTTTCGGCCTTTGGCGCAACGACCTTCAAACCTGCAAGCGTCCCAAAGCCCAGCATGTGCCGCATCAACATCGCCAGTCGCCCGCGGTGATAGGTTTGTTCGGCCTCGAAATCGTCCGCTTGCAACATCACGCCTGTCGCATAGTTGACGCGCTCGGCGGAATATTTTCCGGTCAGCGGATCGGCGGGTTCGCTGATGGGGACACTGGCCATCATGGCATCCTTTCATGGGGAACAGGGGCGAAGGTGCGGTTCATCCGGTGGGGTTCCTTGGTTTGAAGGGGCGGATGATGCCGGGGTTGATGGCCGGATTGATCGGGCGTGTTACGATCTCCGGATTGATCGCTGGACCGGCAGGTTGGATCACGTCGGGTTTGATGGGGCGCGTGATGATCTCTGGATTGATCACCGGACCGGTGGGTTTGATCACATCAGGTCTGATCACCGGTCCGGCAGGCTGAGTGATGACGTCGGGGCGGACGAAGATATCGGGGCGGGTCAGGATTTCAGGGTCTATCGGCCGGAAAGCCCTTGGCCGCACTTCGACGACGATATCGGCGGGCAGGCTCGCATTTTTGGCCTCGTCCAGCACGACGAGGCGGAACCGGTATTTCCCCGGCTCCAGCTTGTTCTCCACAACGATGCGCGGATCGGCGCCGCTGTGTGGAACATTGGGTGCGAGCATCACCATGGCTATACGCGGTCCAGCAAAGTAAACTGATATTGGCTGATCTTGCCCGGCGGCGTGTCTTTCGATTTGACACCCGACAGGATGAAGCTGGTACCGAACGGCACCGACAGCTCGACTGGGGACCCATTGGCATCGACGATTTCGAGCACGGCCGTCGGCCGCTCGGTATCGCGGACGATGACTTGCAGGATAGTCGGCTCGGAACTGTTGCCCGCATCGTCAACGACGACAAGCTGGAACCGGTTGAGCCCCAGCGGCAAGGGTTCGGCGGGAGTCACATCGACTTTCACCACGGGGGTCGCCTGCACCACCGGCTTGTTGGGTTTGAAAACGGGCATCTGCTTTTCCTTTCAATATTCCGACCGCTATTGCTCCCAAGTCCAGACGTAGCGGTTGACCGAGCGGCCATCGCGACCGCGAGAATTGAGTGCGCTCAGCACAAAGGGCGATCCGCGCCACACAGTGCTCGGCCCGTCGCCCTGGGCAATCGGGCCGCGCTGGGTCGGGCCGTCGGCACGGTCGTCGAGCCAGCCTTCGTTGCGGATCTGGTCGCCGCTGCCGATGATTGTGCGATTCAGCCGCACGCGCTCTATTTCGGGCGCGGTGGTCAGGAAGGTATCGACACCGACCAGCGAAGCGGCCCCGACGATCAGCGGCGTAGAGGCGGGGAAGAGCTGCGGCTCGACATGCGCGGGAACTGTCTCGCGCGCGACATCGGCAAGGCGCTGCATTTCCATCGCATCCGGTTCGCCGCGCACCAATATGAGTACGCGGTGCGCCAGCCGGGCGAAAAAGGCCCGGACGGCACCTTGGTCGTCGGCGGCAAACTCCATGTCGGCGCGGTAGAGCGCGGCCAGTTCGGGCATTGCCTGTTCGCCGAGCATCAGCGTGTCGCCGACAAAGCTGTTGCCGGACACGGCAAGGCCCAGCGTCAGCGGATCGTCCTCATCGGCCAGGTCCGCGCCCAATATCGTCGCAAAGGTGCGGCGCAGGCGGAATCCCTCCACCACGACAATGTTGCCGCTGGTCACTGCTCCCCCCGCCAGCACAACACATTGCCCGGCGATATCGGTGCCGATCAGCAGCGCCCGGATGGCGCGACCATTGATATGCGCGATCACCAGCGTGCCAATGGCGTCCGGCGGGTTGTCGGCATCGATGGTGCCGCCGGTGATCACGCGGCCCCCTGTGGCAATTTCCAGCGCGCTGAGGAGACCACCATACGTCCCGTGCATGCGGTTCTGGTGCGGGGCAGCGAGCAGCGATTGCCGCAGCCGGTTGGGATCGCCGCTGCTATCATCGCCAACGCCGATCCAGCTTGCCACCCAGGGCAAGGCTTCGCCGGGAGCGGTGGTTGGATCGGTCAACCGCCAGCTCCCCGCGATGCGACCTTCGATTTCGGTGAAGGGCCCTTCGAACATCGAGAGGTAACGTTCGAGGAAATCGGGCGGGGTGGCACTGCCGGGGGATGCCGCGTCGTTGCCCGCAAGCGTTTCCGAATAGAAATCGGGCAGATAGGCGTCGCGGTAGGAGAGGCGATTGGCGTAAATGCGGATCGCGGCGAGCTCGGGCGTTTCGCGGCCGTCGCCGTGCAGCTGCACATGGATCCAGCCATATCGGCCGGTCACGCGGCGGACCATGCTGTCCGAATGCTGGAGCAGCACCGTGAACAGCCCGACGGAATCGGGTTCGGGCGGACAGCGCAGCATGCTTTCGGCCCCGGCGATTTCGCTTGGTGCAGCGACCCAGGCGGCCTTGGGGATCGGAACATCACCCGCAGGCGCGGCACCGAAGCGGTGCGGGGCCCAGCGCGGTGCCTTTGGCACACCTGGAAGCAGCGGGACGACCCGCTGGTCCGAGGCATGGAAATTCATGGTCATCCCGCAGCCACCGCGCAGCGAGGCATCGGCATAGATGCGGTGCCAGACCACGCCCTCGGCACCGGCATCGATCGGACCGATCAACACTTCGCCCGCAGTCGAATAGCTGTCGCCTGCCAGCGCAATCAGGCGGCGGACCTGTGTGGGATCGTCGGCAATATCGGGCTGCGGCTTTCCGGGCGTCGACAGGTATAGCGCGCTTTCGTCCAGCCCGTTGCAGAAACCGCCGGGCCACGCATCGCGTAGGAAATAGAGCTTGCCGGCAGGCAACAGGTCGCCGCCAGCGGACTGGATTTCATCGACAGGATAGAGATAAGCCTGCTGCGCGGGCTTTTTCCCGTCGCTTGCCATGACCGCCAGCCGGTTTTCGCCATGCCAGGCAAGCGACCAGGGGAATATGATCCCTTTGGTGCGACCGAGCAATTTGAAGTGCTTGCCGTCGAACAGGAACAAAGCCGCGTCCTTGGTTACAACCGCGCCGGACTCCCATGCCAGCAAAGCCAGTTTACCCTCTTTCGAGGTAGCGATGGCAACTACCTCATATTCCGTCGGGATTGTTGCTGTGGTGACAGTCCGGATCATGGGCGGATCGGGGTTAAGCTCGACCGGCTGGAATTTTGAGGGATTGCGATAGAGCATCGCGGCGGGGCGCAGCGGCAGCCCCGACAGCTGCCCCAGCTTGCGCCGCGCGCGATCGAACACCCATGCCCCGCCGCTGGGAATGGGGGCTACCAGCTCTGCCGAAAACTGCTTCGCCGAAACCGGAGTAATCGGAAAGCGGCTGCGCAGATCGACCATTTCGATCCGGCCATTGCGCGCCAGTAGCAAAATCTGATCGTCGCCCATTGCCATGTCGGTTGGCTGGACCACGGCTTCGCCCAACGGCGGCGGGGCGTCGATTTCCGTCGTCCCTTCGGCAAAACCCGATCCCAGTATTTTCTTGTCGTTGCTGTTCCACCACGCAAAGGTACGCGCGGCATCGCACACCGGCGAAGGCAGCGACAGCATCAGCCGCGCGAAAATCTCGTCCTCGACGATCTTCGGCTCCTGCTGCTGGCTCGACAGCCGCAAATAGCCGCGTTTATCATCCCAATGCAGGTTCTGCGGGCTGCTGACCGCGCGTGCCGCTTCGGCAAGACCCAGCCCGCTTTGTCCCGTATAGAGCCACATCGGAAGGCCATTGACGTCCATCAGCAGACCTCCGGAACCACGGGTACGGCCAGGTCGCTGTCATCACCGCTGCCAGCGCCGCCACCAGTGCCGCTACCGCTAAGACTGGTCGCAGAGCTGCTGCCAACACCGACGCGCAACATTGCCAGTTCGGGCAACTGCCAGTCCTGCAGCCCCAGCCGCGCGCGGCCCTGCATGTCCTCCGCCACTGTCAGCCAGTCGCGGCCATTGCTGGCGCGGCGGAACAGTTTGACTGGCGCAACGGTGCGCACGCCGGGAACGCGCGCTATGGCAGTTTCGATCAGGCGATCATCGACGTCGCGCCCCAGTACCCAGCCGCTGCCGTCGCTGCCGCCGGGCGCCAACGGCCAAAGATGCTGGCGGATGACCTCGGATACGGCAGCCAGCACATCGTCGCGCTGTGCCGGGTCGACCAGCTCGACTGCGGCAGACACCCCCATCGGGATATATTCGGGGGCAATCACATAGAGTTCGGTTCCCAGCGGGCGGCGCGTGTCGAGCCAGCCATAGACCGTCTCCAATGTGTTGCGGTCGGCGCGCGGTGCGGGAGCCGCAAAGCCATGAAGCTGCGGGATTACCATCACCGATACCACGCCCGGCATTCCGGTCTGGCGCTGGTGCGGCTTGAAACGTTCGAGCACCTCGACCCGGCCAATCGATGCGCCGGGGGTGCGCAGCGCCAGTTCTTTCCAGTCGGCGCGCGTCACCGCACGGTCGGCATGGCGGATTTGCGCCGGGATGCGCTGCTCGGCATCGGCCAGCGCTTCGGCATCGACACCGCCGGTCATCGACAGCGGCTGCACCAGTTTCAACTTGGGTGCGGTACCCGGCGGCGTGATGTTTTTGAGCGTCCCGGGTGCGAGATTGCCATCGCTGCCGCCGCCGGTACGGGCATGGGCGACATGGATGGCGCGCCCTGTGGCAGGCACGGCTCCGCGCATGCCGTCGCCGAAACGGATGGTCCCTTCCTCGGCGTCAAGCGAATAGACGCGTTCGCCGGGACCGGCCATTTGCACGTCGGGAATTTGCCGCCAAGGCGTCATCCCTTCCTCTTCCTCGACCTCTATGGCCAGCGTTGATGGCTCCACATTGTTCAGCGCGAGCGAGACAAGCTGATCCGACACACCAGTGCCCGTGGCGACATGCTGTCGTCCCACTGTCTTGCGTCCTTCGACCTGCACGGTGTTGATCCCCAGCCAGCTGATCCGCAGCGTCCCCGGCTGGATTGCGGCCTTTGGCTTTAGCCGGATCCATGTGACCAGCCGAGCGGCCAGCACAGGGTCGTCAAGGCGTGGCGGGACGATTCCGACCCCGGCCTTCATGTTCGTCGTGACATCATTGGCTGGGGCGCCGAAATCGTCGCCGCCTGGAAGCAGCAAGCGGAAGGTCCCGCGCCGCGTAAGCCCCGATGTGCGGTCGGCAAGTACCTCCAGCGGCGCAAAGCCACCTTTCTCACCCGGTCCGGAAACTTCCCAGATATGCTCGATGGGCGAGCGCACCGAAACCGGCTCGAGCGCGTTGGGGATGTCGATATAGGGGGCAAAGCCGATGCTGATTGCTGCGCGCTGCCCGCTCGTGCCACCGGAGAGTGCCAGCTTGGCCGCTTTCTTCGCAGCATCCGAGGGCAGCGGAGCGAATAGCGCGATCCAGACCGACCGGTCGACTGTTGCCGCTGCCGGGTCGAAGCCTGCCATGTCAGGCGCGCCGTCGATGAAGATTGGGGTGGTCACATAGGGCTTTGGCCGCGCGCTCAGGCTGTAAAGCTCTTGCAGGTCGGGCAGCAGCTCGTCGAACTCAGCAGCCTCCGCATCGGTCGGGATGCGCTTGATATAGCAACGACCCTCGACCGGCAGCACGGTCATTTCCTCCAGCGTTTCGAAATGTACCGGCGTGGTGATCGGGTGGCGCGGCGGGATGGTGACCGCTGTTGTCGTCGCCTTGTCATCAGGCTGGATCTGCAACAGCCCTGTGGCAGCCTGCGCCGGACGCATACCGGTGCCCAACAGCCGAAGGAATGCGAGCCGCTGTCGCTCGGGGATCAGGTTGGCGCGGTACAGGATCGTGTCACCCAGCCAGGCGAAAAGGTCGATAAGCGTGCGCCCCGGGTCGCCGACGCGCGGATCGGTCCATTCGGGGGTGTGCGCGGGGATGCGCCGGATCAGGTCGGCGACAAGATCGTCGAAACCGCGATCATCAAGAGCGGGAGGGCGAATGGGCATCAGGCACCTCCTACCGGAACGCTGACCGATAATTGGCCGGCAGCGCCGTTGCTGCGCAGGCGATAGGCAATACCGATCACCAGTTCGCGCCCGTCGCCTGTACTTTCGACCATGATCTGGTCGAGCATCATGCGCGGCTCATAGGCGGAAAGATGTGCGGCCAGGTCGACCTGCAAGGTCGCGCGCAGCTGGGTGGTGTTGGGCCGGTGCAGCATCGTTTCAAGCCCCGCACCAAATTCGGGCCGCATCAGCTGCTCGCCGGGGGTAGTGCGCAGGATCGCCTCGATCCGCTGCTTTACTGAGGTTGCAAGGTCGGGCCAGCGCAGCCGCCCATCGGCATCGGGCGTTGCGAACAGCGGCCAGCCGATCGGCAACGAAATCGGCAGCGGCTTGGATGATGAGAGTATAGGTCCCGACATCGTCAATCACCTACTTTGGCTTGGGGATGGGGATGCAAATCTTGATCCACAGCATCCAACGGAAAATGAAATCGAGCAGCGACAGGAAAATGTGCAGCACAATGAAAGCGCACAAAGTGATGATCGGGATCGAAAAGCTGCAAAGCCAGCCGATTTCCAGGCCCTTTCCCGGCTCCTCACCCTTGCCCAGCTTCTTCATGTCGCCTTGCAGAATGGCGGAGATGGACGGCGGCACGTCGAAGGTGACATTGGGCTGCACCTTGCGCAGCTCGTCCATCGCCGGGAGCGAGATTTTGGTCGCCGGACCATCCCCCTCCCACCATTGCAGGATGCGGAACGGCTCGCTGTAGCCGCTCCAAGTCAGGTGGTCGGGGCAGTCGCCATGCCCCCGAACGCGGACAAAGGCCTTCACTGCATAGCGCGCGGTTTTGCGTTCGAATTTTGGGTTGGGTATGCGCTGTGCGGCAAATTGCTCGGACAGGCAATCGAGCGCTGCCTTGGTCAGCTCGCCACCCGCTGGGCCGTCGATCCTTGGCCATTCGAGCGGCATTTGCGTCGTGGGGACTTCGGGGGCCTTTTTCCCCTCAAGCAGGATTTTGCTGGCGTTGGTGACAAAGGTCAGCGCGTCGGTGTCGCTGGTCACCGTGCCATTGGCCGAGCGCGACAGCGGCAGACGGATTTGCTCCAATTTGTTGCGCAGCGCGGTAGCGGCCGCTCCCCCACGGAACAGGCCAAGCTCGCTGTTCAATTGGTGCAGGAATGTGCCGAACGCGCGCAACCGGCTCTGTTCCACTGAAAGCGGATCGGAGCCTTGCGGTTCGGGGAAAGGCAGCGAAGGCATGGTCAGGACATTCCAGTCGCCCTCGACGCCGAGCATCTGTCCGGCGCGCGGCATCGACAGAAGCGCGCGCTCCTTCAGGTATGAGGAGAGGTGTGCGATCATGTCGGTGCGGTCGGCCCCGCCCAGCGCGGAATAGTTGAGTCCGGGCGGCAGCTCCTCCTCGGTGTCGTTGCTGGTGACCGGGATCAGGCCAAACAGGATCGTCTTACCGCGCGCTTCGCAGACGCGGGGGGGAGCAATATGCAGCGGGAAGACCTCTTCCGAGGTCGTGTCGGACCCCGGCTTGCTCTTGGCGATAGCAGCGCGGACCGCGGCATTGGCCTTGTGGCAATTGCGCCGCTGGGTTGCGTCGGGATCATAGCTCGCTCGTTCGTCGGCCACTTTCCAGCCGATGCGGCGACCATTCATCGTCAGCCAGCTTTCGAATTGGGTGCTCGAAGAGGCATTTTGTCGCCGCAACACAAGGCCGGACCCCGTTATCATCTTGGGATCAAGCCGCGGAGTCCCGGGGCGTTTGCAGACAACCTCGAACAGCACGATCTGGAAGCGTTTATGGACGGGCAGATGCAGCTCGAGCAGTCCGCTTGTGCCGTTTGCGCGCCGCTCGCCGAGCATGGCGTTGACCTTGGCCTTCCAATCGGGTGCTTCCAGATCAGCAAACAGGGCTTCGGTCCATTTGGCCGATTTGCTGGTGTGGATGACGTCGCCAAAGCCGCCGTTCGGCGGAGACGCCAGCAGCTTGCTGCCTAGCGGGCGCAGGATAACCTCATGCGCGGCAGGCTCGGGCATCGCTGCCTGCATGCGCCGCCGCTCTGCGGGGTGGAGCCGTTCGGCGAGCATTACCATATGTTTCCCGCTCCTGGCGTGTAACTGGGCGACACGACGCTCTGGGTCGTGAGCGTGCTGCAATTGACCGTGCCGCTGAAATCCGACAGGCCGGACGAGACGCTGACTGAGCCAGCCGTCATGCTGATCGTGGAGGCTTGCACCGAAAACTCGCCGCTGGTTTCAACCGAGACCCCGGACGTCCCCATGGTGAAGGTGTTGCCGCCAACGGTAAGCGTAATTTCGCCGCCATTGGCGTCAGTCAGCGTTGCTGTTGCACCACCGGGCGTTTCGATCTCCACCTTTTCCTGGCCATTGCTTTCCTCGACAATGGCGATCCGGGTTCCGTTCAGCCCCGTAAAGGTCCAGCGGTCAACCGCATCGCCAGGCAGCGTTTCGGGAACGCTGTGACTGCCGTTCCACAGTGAGCCAACGACCACCGGATAGCGCGCATCGCCACCGACGAAGACGACCATAACCTCGTCGCTGACATTGGGGATCAGGAAGGC
>CAZSJE010000066.1:9101-10846 GCA_964606835.1 uncultured Sphingorhabdus sp. | reverse complement strand
GCCACCTGCCGCCAGATCGCCGGGTCATTGCCATCGACATCAAGCAGCCGGTTGACCACCAGCATCGCAATCGAACAGATTGCAGCCCATATCCATGGGCGCAGCGGCCAGAGCCGGTCGTCCTCCGAATGGCGCACCGAATCCATGAAACTCTCCCCTAAGGCGACCAACCGTCGCTCACTGCCATTGCGCGCTGGCACCATGCAAGCCTATTAGCGCGCGCATGAGCAGCAAATTTGCGTACAGATTCTTCGGGTGTTTCCTATTCCTGATCGCCTTTGGCGCGGCCATTGCCACTTTGGTGATGACGGGCACAATGGGCATGGGCATCTTTACCAAGGAACTGGCCGACTATGCTTTCGTCCCGGACACAAAGTTTGAAAAGCAGGAAGCGCTGGCGACGAACATTTATGACGACCCGAAAATGTGGTTTGCCTTTGGCCGCAATGTCGGCCCCGATAATCCAGTCAAGTTCGTACCCGCCGGCGCGCCGGAAACCAAAATTCCTGGGCAGGCCGCAATCTTCTTCATCCATCCGACAAGCTATATGGAAAAGAAGCAGTGGAACGCTCCGCTCGACGATCAGCTGTCGCAGGACCGGGCCAAGCTGTTCCTGCGCGGCATGGCCAGCGCCTTTTCGCCCGCTGGCGAGGTATGGGCCCCACGCTACCGGCAGGCCGCGATCGGCGCGTTTTTGACCGAAAAGCCGGAGGGGCAGCAGGCGCTTGACGCCGCCTACCAGGACATTTTGCTCGCCTTCGACAGCTTCGTGTCGAAAGTGCAGAAAGACCGGCCGATCATATTGGCGGGGCATAGCCAGGGCGCGTTGCACTTGACCCATTTGCTGAAAGACCGGGTCGCGGGCAAGCCGATCGCCAAGCGGCTGGTCGCGGCCTATGTCGTTGGCTGGCCGGTCTCCAGCGTCACCGACACGGGCCCGATGGGGACGCCGCCCTGCGCCTCGCCCGACCAGGTAGGCTGCCTGATGAGCTGGCAAAGCTTTGCCGAACCAGCCAAATATCAGGACATATTGGACCTGTATGACAAGACCACCGGTTTCGACGGCAATCCGCGCGCAGGGACACCGCTGGTATGCACCAATCCGTTAAGCGGCGGCGGGATGCCGGAAATGTCGATGCAGGCCAATCTGGGCACGCTCGTGCCTTCGGACGACCTAAGCAGCGGCGAACTGGTGCCCAAGGCGGTGCCCGCACGCTGCGATGAAAAGGGTTTCCTGCTGATCGGAGACCCGCCAGACCTTGGCCCCTATGTGCTGCCGGGCAATAATTTCCACGTTTACGACTATCCGCTGTTCTGGGCGAATGTCCGCGCGGATGTGCTGTGGCGGTTGCAGAAGTATATGGAAGGTCGGCGCGGGTGATCACCGCCAGCGCCGCTGAGTTCCGCGCCGCCCTCCCCGACGGCGGCGTGCTGATCGCCCTCGATATCGGCACCAAGACCATCGGCACTGCCTTTTGCGACGCAGGCTGGACCTTCGCCTCCCCCGCCGACCTCATCCGCCGCAGCAAGTTTGCGAAGGACAAGACCGCCCTCACGGCCGCCATCGCCACGCGGCCGACCAAAGGCATCGTCATCGGCCTGCCGCTCAACATGGACGGCAGCGAAAGCCCGCGTAGCCAATCAAGCCGCGCTTTTGCGCGCAATATCGTGGACCTCGGCTTGCCCATGCTCCTGTGGGACGAACGCTTTTCCACCGTTGCAGCCGAACGCGCGATGATCGAAGC
>CAZSJE010000066.1:7398-9001 GCA_964606835.1 uncultured Sphingorhabdus sp. | reverse complement strand
CAATGGGTGGCGCTTAACCGCTCTGGCGCTGCCAAGCATGATGACCGGCTGTCGGGCCTGACCATCATCAATGCCTTTTTCGAAAATAGCACCCGGACACTGTTGTCGTTCGAAATTGCCGGAAAGCGCCTTGGCGCAGACGTGGTCAATATGCATGCGGCGCAATCGAGCACAAAGAAGGGCGAGACGCTGATCGACACGGCAATGACGCTGAATGCCATGCGCGCCGACGCGATTGTTATCCGCCATGGCAGTTCGGGGGCAGTCGATTTGATTTCGCAGAAAGTCGATTGCCCGGTGCTAAACGCCGGCGATGGTACGCATGAACACCCGACACAGGCCTTGCTCGACGCGCTGACGATCCGGCAGCGCAAAGGGCGGGTCGATGGGCTGACCGTTACCATTTGTGGCGATATATTGCACAGCCGGGTTGCGCGCTCAAACATGCTGTGCCTGACCGTACTGGGCGCGCAGGTGCGCGTGGTCGCTCCCCCAGCCCTGATGCCTGCTGGGGTCGATGGTTTTGGCGTGCAGGCCTTCCATGATTTCGACGCGGCGCTCGACGGCAGCGATGTGGTGATGATGCTGCGTTTGCAGAATGAGCGGATGCAGGGTGATTTCATCCCCTCCCCGCGCGAGTTTTTCCATCTTTACGGGCTCGATGCGAGGCGGCTCGCGCTGGCCAAGCCCGACGCGCTGGTCATGCATCCCGGCCCGATGAACCGCGGCGTGGAAATTGCCAGCCATATTGCTGACGACCTCGAGCGCTCCGCCATAACCGAGCAGGTCGAAATGGGGGTCGCGGTGCGCATGGCCTGTCTCGACATATTGACCCGCAAGGCACGCCGCGTGGAGGGCTGGGCATGAGCGGCGTGAACATCTTGAATGGCGCGCTGGTCCTGCCCGGCAAGGCCGAGCCCGAAAGCGCACATTTGCAGGTCAGCGGCGAACGGATCGCTAATGTGGGCAAGGCCGATCCACATGGCGAGAGCGTCGATGCCGCTGGACTGATCGTGGCACCGGGGATCATCGACCTCGGCGTCTTTGCCACCGACAAGCCGGCCTTCCGCTTTGGCGGAATCACCCGCGCGGCCTTGATGCCCGATCAATCGCCAGTGCAGGATGATCCCGCGACGATCCGCTTTGCCGCACGCAAGGGGAAGCCCGATTTCTGGGTGCATCCCCTCGCCGCTGCGACCAAGGATCTCGACGGCCAGCATATGGCCGAAATCGCGCTGATGAAGGAAGCGGGCGCGCGCGGGGTTGCCACGGGGAGGCGCTGGATTGCCGATTCGGGGGTGATGCTGCGCTTGATGCGCTATTGCGCGATGCTTGACCTGCCCCTGTTCGTGCATAGCGAGGATGCGGGACTGGCGGGCGGCGCGGTGGCGACCAGCGGATTGAACGCGACTTTGCTGGGGCTGCCCAATGCCTCGGCCACGGTCGAGGTGCTGGCGATCCAGCGCGACCTGTTGCTGGCGGAGGAAAGCGGCGCGCATGTGCATTTCCGTCAAGTCACCACCGCGCGCGGGCTCGGCCTGATCCGCGCTGCCAAAGCCAAGGGTCTGCGCATCACTTGTGGCATCACCCCTGCCCACCTGTT
>CAZSJE010000066.1:0-7298 GCA_964606835.1 uncultured Sphingorhabdus sp. | reverse complement strand
GAAGCCGACCTGATCTTCCTCGACCGCGATGCCCCCTGGCAAGTCGACAGTGATAAGATGGCGGCAATGGCCGGCAACACGCCATTTGATAAATTGCCCGTGCAAGGCCGGGTGCGCAAAACGATGAAGGGCGGCAGGATCCTCTGATCCCGCCACCCTTCGACCATTCACCCCAGGTGAATTAGGCTATTTGCGCGCGATTTTGACTGGCTTTTTGGCGGCAGGCTTGGCCGATGCCATCCGCACCGGCTGATCGCCGCCCAGCGAACGGACGATGCAATCGCCACCCTTTGCCTTGATCGCGCTGCATGCAGCATCCGCCGAAGCCTTGTTGCCAAAGCCCATTGCGGCGAGGCGCACCAGCTTTTTGCCATTGACCGTTACCGACGAACTGGCCGAATCGAACCCTTTCAGGACGCCATGCTTGGCGACCAGCTTGGCCCACGCGTCCTTGGCATTACCCGCCGAAGAGAAGGCGCCGAGTTGCACCAGGTGCGTGCCCGAAACCGACCTCGCAGCAGCAGGTTTGGTATCGGCCAGCGCAAGCTTGACCGGAGCCTTGGCTTCATCCGATTTCGCCGGACCTTCGGGAGCCTTGATCAGCGGCGCTTCGAAAGCGGGGGCGGGAGCAGGAGCAGCGACAGCAACCGAAACCGGTTCGTCGGCGACCGCAGCAACCTCGACCGGAGCGGGACCGATTGCGGCGAGCTCACCGATCGGATCGGCGGCGGCAACTGCAACGGCCTCTACCGGAGCCTCAACCGAGGCCATCTGCACGGCATCGGCGGGCACAGCGTTCAGCGCCAGACGGACCGGTTGGCCGGTATCAGCCTGCGCCTTCACGCCAAGCAGACCGGCAACGCGGATCTCGTAGGCGCCGGGACGGGCAAATTGCGCCCATTGCACAATGCGCTGGTCGACCATGGTCTGCGGCATGTCCTGCGACGCCATGACCTGAGCCTCACGCCACCGATTGTCTAGCGCATAGGCGAGCGCCAAATTCTGCCGCGTACGGGCCGTCCCGTTATTGCCACGAATAGCCTCAACCAAAACATCGACTGCGCGCTTGCTGTCGCCAGCCAGCGCCAGGGCGAGGCCATAATCGCTTGCAGGCAGGATAGCGCGATTGGCATCGACGAGCGAAATCGCCGCATCGGTCTTGCCCTGCGCGGTCTTCGCAAGCGCGAGGCTGATAATCGTGCGCGGGTCGGACTGGCCGAGTTCGACCACATCCATCAGCGTTCGTTCGGCCGCCACAAAGCGACCCTGCTGCATATAAATGCGCGCCAGCAGCGAGCGATATTCGACATTGCGCATATCGCCCTCGACCGCCGATTCGGCATAGGTCAGCGCCTTGTCATATTTGCCCTTAGCCGCCAGCTTCTGCGCCTTTTGCGCCCAGCGAGCAGCTTTCTTTGCCTGCGCTTCGGTCGACATCGCCGCCGAGGCACTGGACACGCCCATCTGGGTGCAGCCGACGCTGGGGACGGCAACAACCGCCGTGGTCATCGCGAGTTTGACGAAAAGCTTCGTATTCATGATATACCTCAGTTCCGGTCGCTATTCTGGGTTTTCTTGGAAGGCACTTGCGCGGCGAGTGCCGCGATTTCGGGCATTGATTCGATGAAGGCGTCGAGTGCTGCGGTCACAAGCTGCTGCGCCGAACGGTTGCTGACCGCGCAAGCGAGCCGCAGCCGCAAATGCCGGTCGCCATCGAGGCGCAGCGTGAAGGCCGACTTGTCCTTGCTGCCAGGTGCGGCACGCGGGGTTTTGGCTTTGGCGATAGCGGGGCGGATCGGCACGACCGGGGCGGGTGCCTCCACGGGATGCAGCACTGCTGCTTCTTCTTCGGCCTGGACATGCAATTGCTGCGCGATCCGGTCCTGCTGCGCCTTAACCTCGGGCTTTACGTCGGGGACTGCAGCTGCAAGCGGGTTGTGGCCCAGATCATGGCTATAATCCATCGGCGCCGTCGGATCGGGATCGACATCATATCCCATATCGTTCCAGCCGAGATCGTCGTGCGCCAATGCGGCAGCACCATTATGGCCGGTCACCATCTGGCGACGCATGGCGGGGCGAGCCGCACCCTTGCGGGCAAGGAGGACGCCGGAGAGCGATGCGATAGGTTTGGCTTCTGACATGTTCATTGCCCCCTTTTCGCCCTTACCCGACCACACGGCGGCCAAAGCCGCCCATCGGTCTGGCCTGCGCGACCTGCGGGTTGGCAACGGCAGCGGGAGAAGCGAAAACGGTGCGGCGGAAATTCTTTTCCAGCCGGTCTGAAATATAGCTCCAAAGGCTGCGCACTTCCTCGGCCGAACGACCATTTGGATCGACCTCCATCACCGTGCGGCCATCGATCATCGAGGCGGCAAAGTCGGTTCGGTGGTGCAATGTCGTCGGCGCGACCGTGCCATGCTGTGACAGCGCAACAGCGGCTTCCGAGGTAATCTTGGCCTTGGGGGTAGCGGCGTTGACCACGAAGATCAGCGGCTTGCCCGCACGCTCGCACAAATCGACAGTAGCGCCAACGGCGCGCAAGTCATGCGGGCTGGGGCGGGTCGGAACGACGATCAGTTCGGCGACCGAAATAACGCTCTGGATGGCCATGGTGATTGCAGGAGGGGTGTCGATGACAGCAAGCTTGAAACCCTGCTGGCGGAGCACCGCAAGGTCGGAAGCCAGACGAGCCACGGTCGTTTGCGCAAATGCTGGCAGATCGGCTTCACGCTCGTTCCACCAGTCGGCAAGAGAGCCCTGCGGGTCGATATCGATCAAAACGACCGGCCCTGCCCCAGCCAGTTGCGCCTGTACGGCCAGATGCCCGGACAAGGTCGTCTTGCCCGATCCACCCTTTTGCGATGCCAATGCGAGAACCCTCACATCAATCCCCTTTTGAGAAGCTGTTTGGAGGGGATGTGACAGAACAGGGCTAATAATCGGTTAACGGCGTTCGCGGATTTTGCGAGGATATCGCGGTTTGGTGCGCGGCAAAGCTTAACCTTTAATCGCCGGAAATCCGCGCGCCGGGATAGCGACCGAGGGTTAAGATAGTCACCAAAACACTTTAGCAATTGGCAGCAACTTCATGCTATGGCGTTTTACGAGTGAAATTCGGAGTGGGTCGATGAAAAATTTCAGCTTTGCCGCCAAGACTGCATTGGCGACGCTAGCTATCGGGGTCGCGGCGCAGCCGCTGCTCGCTGATGTAAAGGCTGGGGTCGATGCCTGGACACAGGGGCAATATGACAAGGCGGTCAAGGAATGGCGCGATCCGGCGCTGAAAGGCGATGCCGACGCGCAGTTCAACATGGGCCAGGCCTATAAGCTGGGTCGCGGAGTGAAGGCTGATCTGGATGTTGCCGCCGACTGGTATTTGCGCGCCGCGCGGCAGGGCCATATGCAGGCCGCCGACGCCTATGGTCATCTTATGCACTATCGCGGCAAGGTGACCGAAGCGCTGCCCTATCTGCAAGCCTCCGCCGATCGTGGCGAGCCGCGTTCGCAATATCTGCTGGCTACGGAATTGTTCAACGGCACCAATATCACCAAAGACTGGGTCAGGGCCTATGCCTATATGACCCGCGCCTCGTCGGCAGGGCTTGCCCCTGCCTCGCGCAGCTTGGCACAGATGGACCAGTATATCCCGCTCGACCAGCGACAGCAGGGAACGGTGCTTGCCGGCGAACTGGAACGCCGCGCGGGCAAGGCGCGCAACGAGCAGCTGGCCGGGTTCGAAATCGATACCAAGCCGCAGCCCAAGGTGGCGCGCCCGGTGCAGGTGCCGCCGTCGCAACCGCCCGCCAATGCAGGCAACGGCCAGCCCGGCTTCCCCGGCACCATCCCGCCAATGCCGGGTGAGAAACCGGCCCCTGCCCCAGCACCGGTGAAAGTGGCGCGTCCTGCCCCGCCTGCGCCTGTGGCAGCAAGCGGCAACTGGCGCATCCAGCTGGGCGCGTTTGGCAATGAAGCCAATGCCAAGAGCCTTTGGAATTCGCTCGAAGCCAAGATCGGCGACCTCGCCAACCTGACGCCCTATCTGAAGGCGGCTGGCAATGTCACACGCCTGCAGGCGGGCCCATTTGCCACCCGCGCTTCGGCAGAGGCTATGTGCGGCAAGGTGAAAGCCACTGGTCAGGCGTGCATCGTTACTAGCAACTAGCTCTTTTCTCTCGCAATCGACAACTCCCGCCCCCTTGTGGGGAGGGAGAGCTTTCTAAAACCCGTCGCGGTAAGCTCTATTGACAAAGCCGTTCGATATCCCGCCCCAGCGTGCTGCGTGCGCTGGCATTGCCGGGTTCGATAAAATAATAGGCCGTCCCGCTCATGCTCGCGCGTGGGCTGCAATAGCTGGCGCAACCATCGGGGACAGATCCGGGAAAGCGCAGCTGGATGCCATCGAACTCGGCGTCGAATTGGCAAGCTTCCTTGCCCGAAAGCGTGATCCGCACCTTGTCGCCGACAAATTCCGCCTTCCCTTGCGCCTCGCATTTGCTTTCCGGGCCGAACACCGCGAGCATGCCAATATCGAAGCTGCCATCGTCGCCCACCGCGCAGAATTTGTCGACGCCAAGGTCGCTGCGTGTTTCATAGCGCCCCGCCAGCGCGCGGCCTTCGGGATCGGGCAGCAACCCGCGCGATATGGCCTGCTCGTCTAGCGCGCGGCTCGCGTCAGTTTCCGGGGCCTGTTTGCCTTCATCGCCGCCTCCGCAAGCGGCAAGCAGCAACAGCAGCGACGGCGCTAATCGCCTCACAATCGCTCCAGTCCGTCGTCGCCAATCCGCCGGTAGAAACAACTGCGCTCTCCGGTATGGCAGGTCGGACCATCGGGCCGCGCAATCACCCATATCGCATCCTGGTCACAATCGATCCGCATTTCGACAACATGAAGATAATGGCCGCTACTCTCGCCTTTCTGCCAGAGCCGCCCCTTGCTGCGCGAATGGAAATGCACGGTGCCCGCTTCCTGCGTCGCGGCCAGCGCCTCGGAATCCATATAGCCCACCATCAGCACCATACCGTCCTTGGCATCGGTCACAACCGCGCTGACCAGCCCATTGGCATCATATTTCGGGTCGAGCACCAGCCCGATTTCGCGCGCCTTATCCATCGCTTGCGCCTAGCCCAGCCGGGAGCCAAAGGCAATTTGTCACGAAACCGCAACACAGGGGCAGACAAGCGGACGCCCACACCCTATATGCTCGGCCAACAAGCGCGGGCGGATTCGGGACTATGGGTGAGCAACTGACCACGAACCCTTTTGATGACGACAAGCTGCGCGAAGAGTGCGGCATTTTCGGAGTCTACAACACCGATGGTGCCGCGGCCATGGTCGCGCTTGGCCTGCACGCACTCCAGCATCGGGGGCAGGAAGCCGCCGGGATCACCAGCTTTGATGGCGAGGAATTCCATACCCACCGTGCCATGGGCCATGTTGCGGGCAATTTCGATCGCGAGGATGTGATTGAGGGGCTGAAGGGTCGGACCGCTGCGGGTCATGTCCGCTATTCGACGACGGGCGAGACATCGCTTCGCAATGTCCAGCCGCTCTATGCCGATCTCGCCACCGGCGGCTTTGCCGTTGCGCATAATGGCAATATTTCCAATGCCGCCTGGCTCCGTCGCGATCTCGTGCAACGCGGTTCGATATTCCAGTCCACATCGGACACCGAAGTTATCATCCACCTGCTTGCAACCTCCGGGCAGCGGACTTTGCTCGACCGGCTAATCGACGCATTGAAGCAAGTCGAAGGTGCCTATTCGCTGATCTGCCTGACCAACCATGGCATGATCGCCTGCCGTGATCCGCTGGGTATCCGACCGCTGGTGATGGGCCGGTTGGGCGAATCGACAATCTTCGCCTCGGAAACCGTGGCGCTGGATATTGTTGGTGCCGAATTTGTGCGCTCGGTCGAACCGGGCGAAGTAATTGTTGTCGATGGCGGCGGCGTATCGTCGCACAAGCCCTTTGCGCGAACCGGGGCCCGCCCCTGCATTTTCGAACATGTCTATTTTTCGCGCCCCGATTCCATTGTCGATGGCAGCAGCGTCTATTCGGTGCGCAAGGCAATCGGTGGCGAACTGGCCCGCGAAAATCCGGTCGATGCCGATTATGTCATCCCGGTGCCGGACAGCGGAACACCGGCGGCCATCGGCTATGCCGAAGCCGCCCATATCCCGTTCGAGCTTGGTATCATCCGAAGCCATTATGTCGGCCGGACGTTCATCCAGCCGGGTGACGGCGTGCGCCACCTGGGCGTCAAGCTGAAGCATAATGCGAACCGCCATCTGGTTGAGGGCAAGAAGATAATCCTGGTCGACGACTCGATCGTGCGCGGCACGACCTCTTTGAAAATCGTCCGGATGATGCGCGAAGCGGGAGCAACCGAAGTGCATATGCGCATTGCCAGCCCGCCGACCACGCACAGCTGCTTTTACGGAGTCGACACCCCCGAACGGTCGAAGCTGCTTGCTGCACAAAAAACCGTCGAAGAAATGCGTGCGTTTATCGAGGCCGACAGCCTGGCTTTTGTCAGCATTGACGGCCTGTATCGGGCAGCAGGTATAGCCGCGCGCGACGGCACCGCGCCGCAATATTGCGATGCCTGCTTTACCGGCCAATATCCAACACGGCTGACAGACCACGACGAACTGAACCGGCCCGACCAGCTGCGCCTGAAAGCCGTCGGCTAAGGCATGGCTTCGTTGCAGGGCAGGATTGCACTGGTCACCGGTGCCAGCCGCGGAATTGGCGCGGCCATCGCCGAAAGCCTGGCGCGCGAAGGTGCACATGTCATCCTGACCGCGCGCAATGCCAAGGAGCTGGAGGCCGTCGAGCAGCGCATTTTTGACGCGGGTGGCAGTGCCACTATCGCGCCATTGGACCTCACCGAAAGCGGCAGCATCGAACGGCTCGCCGCCGCACTGCGCGAGCGGTGGGAGAAGATTGACATCCTCGTGCTGAACGCCGCGATGCTCGGTACATTGTCGCCTGTATCGGTGATCGACGCCGCCGAATTCAACCGGGTTTTGACCCTAAACCTCCTCGCCCAGCAAGCGCTGATCGCCAGTTTCGACAGCCTGCTCCGCGCTTCCGATGGGGGGCGGCTGCTGGTCCTCACCAGCAGCGTGGGTGCCGCCCCGCGCGCCTATTGGGGCGCTTATGGCGCGTCGAAAGCGGCGCTCGAGAACTTGGCGCTTGCCTATGCCGAGGAGGTCAAGAACCTTGCCCCGCTAAAGGTCGCGATCATCGACCCCGGCAAGACCCGCACCCAAATGCGCGCCAAGGCCTATCC